>NZ_PTSB01000026.1:0-60282 GCF_002965125.1 Escherichia sp. MOD1-EC6162 | reverse complement strand
GGGACAACTTGTGAAATTACCGGCAAGAAGGGAAAGGGCCTTCCCGAGAGTGGTAAAGGAGAGGCCCTGGAAATACCCCACAGCTCCGAAAAAGAGCCAGTCAGTTGCTTAACTGACTGGCATTACACCCGAAGGTGGCGTGTTTAATTATGGCTTATCCCTGTCTAACCAGTCGCCGCTTGCAATCAGCTTTAATCCATCGACGGGTCGTTGATATACGTACATCCATGCACTCCCGTACGGCGTCTGAATCAACTGGCGCGCGTATTCACCGCCCCTGGTGCGCAAGGCATCAAGTTCGGCCAGCGTGGCGTTGTCAATACGATAAACTTCACCGTGTACCGTTCCGTTCCCCGGAACTGCGCCTGGATAGTGGCCCAGGCTATACAACTGGTAGTTATCGATACTGAAATCGCCCAGCAACTGGGCATTGGTCATCCAGTGGCTGTTGCCTTGTTTGTGGCGTAAACTGCCGTAGACAAATATTCGCATAGCTAAAACTCGAACTGATAGAGCAAATCCAGTGCCTGGTCTACACCAGACACGGCTTCCAGATATAGCTTCGGCATCAGGCGATAACGTAACGTGAGTGTTGCTATAGAGTCAAATATCCCCACGCCGTATTTCACTTGTAGGCCTGGTAATACATAGCCGCTGACCACCACCTGGGAGGAATCGCCTACCCCCTCGGTGTCGAGCGCTAAATTACTTACGCCAAATGTCTCACCGATTTTACCCACAATCTGACCACTTTGTGCAACCCCCAGACCAATCAGCATCGAGGTCATCGCCGCGCTGTCACTCTGATCGCTCTCCAGCCCTTGTCCGCGTAACAAGTAGGACAATGCCGCCTGTTGTGACATCGCCGGGTCAGAGAAGATCTCCGCTTTCGGCTCATCCGCCAGCCCGGTGACACGAACACCGGCGATCACGTCGTCTTCTGTTGCATCCGGGTTACGAATCGCTTCGATATTGAGATACGGTTGATCCGGCGGGCCAGAGAACAGCAGTTCACCTTTACGCACAATCAGATCCTGACCATAGGCATGGAAGCGACCTTCCGGAATGTTGATCTGCCCGTTCAGACCCAGACCTTGTTTGTCCTGTACGACATTGAGATCGCCCGTCAGTCGCGCTTTCAGGCCGAAGGCATCAATGCGCACATTGTTGCCAACGTGAACAATCAGGTTGCTGTTGATCGGAATCGATGCCGTTTTCGCCTCCTCCGGTTGCAGGTTATCGTTGAGCATTACCACATCGCTGGAGACGCCCACCGCACTTTCCGGTAGATCGTGCACCACAATGCGCGCCCACGGTACATCCACGCGGCCATCGAGGGTAAACAGGCTTGGTGTGGCTTCGAATACAACATCTGGCGACACATCCATGCGCACCATCGGCGGTACGGTGATCCGCACCTTACTGCCTTTTGCCGTCACCCGCGCACGCCAGTTTTCAATCTGACTCCAGTCAGCATCACCGTTCAGGTAAATTTCCCCCTGCTGGGTTCGCACAGTGCCCGCCAGCGTCGAGCGCATACCGTTAAAGTTGACCGCAAGCTGGCTCGGCTGCATATCAAACGGCATAAAGTTGCCATCGATATCCACACCAGTGACCTGGAGCTGACCAAACAACTGCGGGCTCTGCACATCACCGCCCAGACGTAAGTTGGCGCTCACCATACCCGCCGCTTTTTCACCACGCGTAAAGATGGGGTTTACCATCGCGAGGTTGAAGTTACGGATATTCACGTTGCCGCCGAGGTTACGCCGCCCTTGTGGATCGGTTACCTGCACCTGACCATCAAACTGACCGTTATTAGTCAGACGGATTGTCCAGCCCAGCTCGGCACGGTTATTACGCAACTCCGCCGTCAGGTTCAGCGTCTGAAACGCTACTGGCAGCGCCGCATCGTTGACGGTTTGCGTCACCTGCACGTTACGCCCGGAAAGAGTAACACTGCCCTGCGGCAGCCCTTCTTTGGTGGTATCCCAGGCGACATCCGCTTTACCTGTAAAGATACCGCTGGCCTGAGTGGTTTCCGGCATAAACGGCTTCAGCATTGCCAGGTCGAAACGGTTGAGATTCACCACCGCACGCCCTTCAGCCCCGGCATCAATGGTTTGCGGCACGCACAGTTCCGCATTCGGGTTAAGCCAGCAGTGTGGCCCGATGCTGATTTTTTGCTCCTGATTGCGGTAGTCCAGTGCGATATCACGCGTCAGCGACCACGGGCCGACCGGCGTCTGGAAGCGCGTATTGCTAAGTGTTCCCTTCCAACGTTCTTCTTTGCGATCAAAACTCCCTGCCAGATTGAGCTGCCCGGAAACCGGCTCGCCCTGAATCCGCAGTTGTAACTCGTGCTGCTTTTCGCTGCCTTTCGCGTTCAGAGTGACGAGGTTGATATTCACATCCGGCTGCGAGATTTGCTCAACGCGCACGTCGAGTTTACCCGCAATCTGATCGGTGGATTTGATATCGCCTTCCACACGAACCTGCGCTACGGAGAGTTCCTGCCAACGCAAACCGCGCGCGGTAATATCTGCCAGTAGTTGTGGCGCTTCCACAGTACCGCGTACTTTCACCAACCCTTTCGCTGTACCGCCCAGTCCTGGTAGCGCATTATCCAGCCCCGGCGCGTTGATGGTGGCATCAAGATTGAGATCTTTTACCCCCAACTCGCCTTTCACTTCGGCACTGTTTGGCCCCAGTTCCAGATGCAGACCTGGGATCGTCCACTGCATATAACTGTTGCCTTTCAGCGTTCCGTCAACGTTCACTTTGTTCTGTTTAACATTGCCGGTCAGCTTCAACTCTGGTACGTCCATCTGCCAGGTGCCGCCGTACAGGCTGCCTCGGGTTTTGATCAAACCATTGAGTTTTGACGGCCACTCCGGGAACTCTTTCGCAGTGTTAATGCCGTTAAGCGTTAACTCACCACGCCAGCTAATCGCCTGCTGCCAGTCGAGTAACGCTTTCAACTCGGTTTTCCCTTCCAGCGCTGCGACGGTAAGTTTGTCGAGATTAACCTGCTGTTCATTGCCCTTTGCATCGAGGGTAATGGTCGCTGGCGGGATCTCATGCCCCTTCACCGCCATGTGCATAGAGAGCGTGTAATCAGTCATTTTTCCGGTGAGTTTCAGTTTCAGATCATCCGCCTGATACTGCTTCTCGCCAGTAAACGGCCAGTAAAGCTGTTTGCTGTTTACTTCCACGTTGAGCGGCAATCCGACTTCTGCCAGCCGCGTCTGGGCGCGCAGATCCATATCCACCGGACCGGAAAGATTAACGCCAATCTCCAGTTGTTCGCGCAGCGCACCACCCACTTTCAGCTTCACTTTTTCGCCTTTTAGTGGCTCCACGTTCAGTGTGCTATTGAGGGTGATATCTACCGGCCAGTTATTGGACAGTTGCGCCGTGCCACTGGCATTAACGCTCCCCTGATTAGAGTCGATATCAAGTGCGTCCAGTTTGGTATTGCCATCGATGCTACTGACTTTCAGCAGCATGGTGTGCACGGTGATGTCCGTGTCGCCCGTCACGCGCAGTTGCTCACCCTTAAACTCTTCAATGTTCAGGTTGAGCGGCAAATGTACGTCGGTCATCTCCGGTAATACCGGGCGAGAAAAGAGATCTTTCAGCGTTTCGCCCAGCGGTTTTTCATCCGGCTGCGGATTTTCAATCTTCGGTTCGACAACTTCTTCCTGCGCCACTTCTGCCACTTTCGGCAGGGCAATCAACAGCCCTTTCAGCGATGTCGGTTTCAGGGTCAGGGTTTTCTCTTGCCAGTTCAGACCGGAGGTGAAGTCCATCACCGACACCGTAGTGTCATCAATCTTAATGTTGACGTTATCCAGCGCTACCCGCGTCAGGGTGATGGGATATGGCGTAGAGAGATCCAGCGGCCCGCTATCTTCCTCTTCCTCCGCTTGCTCTGAAGGGGGCATTTTTTTACTGTCGATGTTGACCTGAATATCCTTCAGTGCCAAATCGTTAATACAAACACTGCTGTCCCACAGGCACTCCAGCCCGACCGCCAGATGCAGATTGCCCGCTTTTACCGCCACGCCTGGCTGCTCATAACGAACGTCAGACAAGGTAAGGTCGCGCCAGCCACCGGTGACCTTGCCAATATCCAGCCCTGGCACCCAGCGGTCCGCCGCTTTAAATACCAGATGCAGGCCGCTGGTGGTGCCCACCAGAAACGCCACTGATCCCAGCAACAGTAAAATAACGATGACTACGCCGAGGCTGATTTTTTTCCATAAACTCATAATTCTGGCCCCAGACCGATGTAAAACTGTAAACCATGCTCGTCTTTGTCAGAGACCGGAACGGCGAAATCGAGCTTGATCGGCCCGACCGGCGATTCCCAACGCACGCCAACCCCGGTGCCGGTTTTAAAGTCACTGCGGCGAATATCGCTTACCGCTTCGCCGCTATCGACAAACACCGCGCCCCACCATTTTCCGGTCACGTTGTACTGATACTCCAGCGATCCGGTAATCAGCTTTGATGCCCCTTTCAGGTCACCATTGGCGTATTTCGGAGCGATCGATTTGTATTTATAGCCGCGAATACTGCGGTCGCCCCCGGCGAAGAAACGTAAATCCGGCGGTACTTTGTCGAAGTCACCGGTTTCAATCCAGCCCAGCGTGCCGCGAGTGACAAAGCGATGGCGATCGTAAAGTGTGCGGATCCAGACGTTCTGCGCCTGGAATACGGAGAAATCGACGTCCGATCCCCAGGCGGTGTTGGAGTAGTCGATAGAGTAACGCTGCGAGTCGCCCCAGGTCGGCATCAGGCCGCCGCGTGATCGCGTCCGGCTAATCATGACCCCAGGATAAAACAGCATCGTGGTGTTAGTGATTTCACCCTGAGTAAAGTGGTCGAGACTCCAGCGCAGGTTAATGGCACGCTGCCAGCCACTGGAAAGATCCCAGTAACGGGAAGCAACCAGGGTGGTGGAATCGGATTCGGTATCATTCAGATCAGTACGCTTAAAACCACCCTGTACCAGATAGTATTGTTCCAGTGGGTTCTTAAGCAGCGGCATTTTATAACTAAAATCGAGAGTCTGTTCCGGTGCAGAGATACTTGTGCTGGTGGTCAGGCTGTGACCGTAAGAGTTCATCCACGGCTTTTTCCACGAGGCTTTAACTCGTGGGCCAACGTCCGTTGAGTAGCCGACCCCGGTTTCAATGGTGTTTTCCGTGCGCGGCGAAACGACGCCAGTCAGTGGCAATACTTTAGTTTCTCGCGCTTTATCAAACTGCGGTGCAACCACCACCGAGTTAAACCAACCAGTAGCGGAGAGACGGCGGTTCAGTTCCGCCAGATCTTTAGATTCGTACTCATCGCCCTCTTTAAACGGCACCAGATTTTGCAGGTACTCATCGCGGATCTGTGAACCTTCGAAGGTCACATGCCCAAAGCGGTAGCGTTCGCCACTGTTGTAATCAATATCCCAGTAGGCTTTATGCAAGCCAAGTGCGATACCCAACTGTGCTTTGGTAAATTCGCTATCGAAATAGCCTTTACGCAACGCGATGCTGGTTAAGGACTTTTTGAAATTTTCGTAGTCGCCCTGATTCAGCACCGTGCCTATAGCCGGGCGGGTATCGAGCAACTTCAAATAGTCTTTATCAGTCCGCGCACCGCCGCGCAAAACCACATCAGTGCCGCCAATCAACACCGGCACGCCGGGCGTGACTTTGGCGATCAACACCTGCCGCCCCTTCTTTGGCGGTGGTCGGAGATCAAATTCAATGGTCGGCTGGTAATAGCCCAGCGCCTTCAGACCTTCGCGGATGGCATCATCAACACGTGCGCGAAAGCGCCGATCTGGCGTAACTTCATCACTTTCAATCGTAGAAAGCTGCGCACGAACGTTCTTTTCTAGCTGCCCCGATAACCCTTCGACCTGTAGACGGACGTTCGCGGCGACGGCAGCTCCGCTAAAGCAGAGTAAGCTTACACAGCATAACTGTCGGATATAGCGCACATTTTCTCCTGAATATCCTTTGTTCCTGCCCCTGGAACTCCGTTAAACGGCTTAACAAAAATCCAGCCATATGGATTTAAAAGCAGACTAAACCCAAAATATTTCTTATGGTTTACTTTATACACATTCACGGGGGTTATTGTGTGCAAATACGTCTCTTGTTACAACCTAATCCCCAAAGGCCGACTTTCGGGAGAGCAACACTATGAGTTTATTTGATAAAAAGCATCTGGTTTCCCCCGCCGATGCCCTTCCTGGACGTAATACCCCGATGCCTGTAGCCACATTGCATGCGGTCAACGGCCACTCAATGACCAATGTGCCTGACGGAATGGAGATCGCCATTTTTGCTATGGGCTGTTTCTGGGGCGTGGAACGCCTTTTCTGGCAACTTCCCGGTGTTTACAGCACTGCCGCAGGCTATACCGGCGGTTACACGCCAAACCCGACCTATCGGGAAGTGTGTTCTGGTGATACCGGCCACGCCGAAGCGGTACGCGTGGTTTACGATCCGTCAGTGATCAGCTACGAACAACTGTTACAGGTATTCTGGGAGAATCACGATCCCGCACAAGGGATGCGTCAGGGCAATGACCACGGCACGCAGTATCGTTCCGCAATTTACCCGCTGACACCAGAACAGGACGCTGCCGCCCGCGCCAGTCTGGAACGTTTTCAGGCCGCAATGCTCACCGTCGGTGACGATCGCCAGATAACCACCGAGATCGCCAACGCTACACCGTTTTATTATGCCGAAGATGACCACCAACAATATCTGCACAAAAACCCATATGGCTATTGTGGAATTGGTGGGATCGGCGTTTGCCTGCCGCCTGAAGCGTAGCAATAAAAGGCTGAACTAAAGCGAAATGAAGCAAAAATTTAACCCTCTGGCGACTTTACAGAACCTTACGCTATACTAGCCACTGAAAATGTCGGTTCACTCTCTTCGAACCGGCTTTCAATGTGTATTTCGCACAAATTAATCAACTTCCCCTTCCGAGGATCTGACCTGAACGGTCGGATAAGATATGTTAAACAGTATTTTAGTCATACTATGCTTGATCGCTGTGAGTGCGTTCTTCTCGATGTCCGAGATCTCGCTTGCCGCCTCACGCAAAATCAAACTTAAACTGCTGGCTGATGAAGGCAATATAAACGCCCAGCGCGTTCTGGATATGCAGGAAAATCCCGGCATGTTCTTTACCGTGGTGCAAATTGGTCTGAACGCGGTGGCGATACTCGGTGGTATCGTCGGTGATGCGGCGTTCTCTCCGGCTTTTAACAGCCTGTTCTCTCGCTATATATCAGCGGAACTCTCTGAGCAACTGAGCTTTATTCTCTCTTTCTCATTAGTGACTGGCATGTTTATTCTGTTTGCGGATTTAACCCCGAAACGCATCGGTATGATTGCGCCAGAAGCTGTGGCTTTGCGTATCATCAACCCGATGCGCTTCTGCCTGTTCGTCTGCACCCCTCTGGTGTGGTTTTTCAACGGCCTGGCAAACATGATCTTCCGTATCTTTAAATTGCCGATGGTACGTAAAGATGACATCACTTCTGATGACATCTACGCGGTGGTGGAAGCCGGTGCACTGGCTGGAGTACTGCGTAAACAGGAACACGAGCTGATCGAAAACGTGTTTGAACTGGAATCCCGTACCGTGCCGTCTTCCATGACGCCGCGTGAAAACGTGATTTGGTTCGATCTCCATGAAGATGAGCAAAGTCTGAAGAATAAAGTGGCGGAGCATCCGCACTCAAAATTCCTCGTCTGTAATGAAGATATCGACCACATCATCGGCTATGTGGACTCGAAAGATCTGCTGAACCGCGTGCTGGCCAATCAAAGTCTGGCACTGAATAGCGGCGTGCAGATTCGCAACACGCTGATCGTGCCTGACACTCTGACCCTCTCTGAGGCGCTGGAAAGTTTTAAAGCTGCGGGCGAAGACTTTGCGGTAATCATGAACGAGTACGCCCTGGTGGTGGGGATAATTACCCTCAACGACGTGATGACCACGTTGATGGGCGATCTGGTCGGTCAGGGGCTGGAAGAACAGATTGTCGCGCGTGATGAGAACTCATGGCTAATCGATGGCGGTACGCCGATTGACGACGTGATGCGTGTGCTGGATATTGACGAGTTCCCGCAGTCGGGCAACTACGAAACCATCGGCGGCTTTATGATGTTTATGCTGCGTAAGATCCCGAAACGCACCGATTCAGTGAAACTCTCCGGCTACAAATTTGAAGTGGTGGATATCGATAACTACCGCATCGACCAACTGCTGGTGACGCGGATCGACAGCAAAGCCACCGCCCTTTCACCGAAACAGCCTGACGCTAAAGATAAAAATAAAGAAGAAAGCGTCGCATAACCCCAGAAACATCAACGGCTCCTGAATCAGGAGCCGTCTTATTACTGCATAGCACGCTGGTTAAGCCATCTCTGTTTGCAGACGCATAACCTGACGGTTAACTTCGGACATCACTGACAAATGCAGCTTATCCTTCACTTTTGGGATAAGAATCTTACCCTTATCAAATTCAAAAGCGCCAACGTCCTTGATGTATAACCGTCCACGGAACAGGATTTTCACGTACTTCGCCACCTGCAGTGGGTTGTACCGTTGGAAAATTTTCATTGTTATCTCCTGCTGAGTATTACGCCTTTGTGGTGCCACAATCGGCCCAACTATTATGAGGCGCAAATTTTAATGCCTGATGACTATAGTCTATCGCTGCAATGTTTCCAGTGTGTATAAAGTTTTTTACCTTAACGTTACAGTTATTCAGAATTATCTTTTCGCCTAACCACAATCTTCAGTATAAGCATTCATTTTTCATATGATTTGTGCGCTTGTCCGCAAACTGGCACCACACTTGCGGGAAATTCGATAAATAGCACATATGATTAAAAGTCCGACCCAAGTGGTCGGATCACCTGCATACGATAAGAAGGAAACACTATGACCCTACGCAAGATTCTCGCGCTGACTTGCTTGCTACTGCCGATGATGGCCTCCGCGCATAAATTCGAAACCGGTCAGCGAGTACCACCAATTGGCATTGCCGATCGTGGCGAGTTAGTACTTGATAAAGATCAGTTTAGCTACAATACCTGGAACAGCGCACAGTTAGTGGGGAAAGTGCGGGTACTGCAACATATTGCCGGTCGCACCTCCGCAAAAGAGAAAAATGCGGCGCTGATTGAAGCGATTAAATCGGCAAAACTGCCGCATGATCGCTACCAGACGACCACCATTGTGAACACCGACGACGCTATCCCCGGTTCAGGTATGTTTGTACGTAGCAGCCTGGAGAGCAATAAAAAGCTCTATCCGTGGTCACAGTTTATTGTCGACAGCAACGGCATCGCACGCAGCGCCTGGCAGTTGGATGAAGAGAGTTCCGCCATTGCAGTGCTGGATAAAGACGGTCGCGTGCAATGGGCAAAAGATGGAGCGCTCACTCAGGAAGAGGTGCAGCAAGTGATGGACTTGCTGCATAAGTTGCTTAATAAATAGAAACCCGGAACCCTGGATTCAGGAAGGATTCACGCGGAGTGTAATCCAGAGGTTTCCCCTGCCAGTCGTGGACGTGTGCTCCGGCAGCGGCAGCCACAGCATGACCGGCAGCGGTGTCCCAAATATTGGTTGGCCCAAAACGCGGGTAGAGCTGAGCCTGCCCTTCCGCCACCAGGCAAAATTTCAGTGAAGAACCGATGGATGTCGTCTGGTGTTCGCCAAGCTGTTGCAGATACTCTTTCAGCTCCGCATCCGCATGGGAACGGCTAATGACAACCAGAGGCGGGCGAGCGTCGCGTACCTGAATCTGCTTGCGCACGCCGCACTCTTCTTTCCAGGCTTTTCCTTCCTCCGCGCTGTACATTACGTTCATTACCGGCGCATACACCACACCTAATATCGGTTTGCCTTTGTCGATCAGCGCAATGTTAACGGTAAATTCGCCATTTCGTTTAATAAACTCTTTGGTGCCGTCCAGCGGATCCACCAGCCAGTAACGTTGCCAGTGCTGGCGGACTTCCCAACCGGGAGGATCTTCTTCAGAAAGAACGGGGATATCCGGCGTCAGCTTACGTAATCCTTCCATGATTACGGTATGCGCGGCGATATCTGCCGCCGTCACCGGAGAGTCATCTGCTTTGTTGGCGACGTCCATCGGTTTAGTCCCGTCGTAGACCTGCATAATGGCATCGCCCGCAATCCGTGCAAGCTGGCATACTTGATCTAACATTCTCCACCTCGTCTCTGTGAGCGGCGTTAACTTATTGTTTTACTTATACCCCATCGCTATAGAATCCGCCAACTGTGATGGCGTCATCGTTTCCTGATTTATTATTTATGGCATCCTTCACGCTCCGTATGAAAGACGTTTTATCTTCTCGTTCATAAAAGGATGTCCCTTATGATTAAGTTTAGCGCAACGCTCCTGGCCACGCTGATTGCTGCCAGCGTGAATGCGGCAACAGTCGATCTACGCATAATGGAAACCTCTGATTTGCATAGCAACATGATGGATTTCGATTATTACAAAGACACATCCACAGAAAAATTTGGGCTGGTACGCACCGCGAGCCTGATTAATGACGCGCGCAATGAAGTGAAAAATAGCGTGTTGGTCGATAACGGTGACCTGATTCAGGGCAGTCCGCTGGCGGATTACATGTCGGCTAAAGGATTAAAAGCCGGTGATATTCATCCGGTCTATAAGGCGCTGAATACGCTGGATTATACCGTCGGCACACTCGGCAATCATGAATTTAATTACGGTCTGGATTACCTGAAAAATGCGCTGGCGGGGGCGAAATTCCCCTATATAAATGCCAATGTCATTGACGTAAAAACCAACCAGCCGATGTTTACACCGTATTTAATTAAAGACACCGAAGTAGTCGATAAAGACGGGAAAAAGCAAACGCTGAAAATTGGCTATATCGGCGTCGTGCCACCGCAGATTATGGGATGGGATAAAGCCAATTTATCCGGCAAAGTTACCGTTAACGATATTACCGAAACAGTGCGCAAGTACGTGCCGGAAATGCGCGAGAAAGGTGCCGATGTCGTTGTCGTTCTGGCGCATTCTGGTTTGTCTGCCGATCCGTATAAAGTAATGGCGGAAAACTCAGTTTATTATCTCAGTGAAATTCCGGGCGTTGATGCCATTATGTTTGGTCATGCCCATGCCGTCTTCCCGGGCAAAGATTTTGCTGATATCAAAGGCGTAGATATCGCCAAAGGTACGATTAACGGTGTTCCGGCGGTAATGCCAGGCATGTGGGGCGATCATCTCGGCGTGGTCGATCTGCAACTCAATAATGACAGCGGGAAATGGCAGGTGACGCAAGCAAAAGCGGAAGCTCGCCCGATTTACGATGTCGCCAATAAAAAATCACTCGCCGCTGAAGACAGCAAGTTGGTTGCAACGCTGAAAGCCGATCACGATGCCACACGCCAGTTTGTCAGCAAACCTATCGGGAAATCCGCCGACAATATGTATAGCTATCTGGCGCTGGTACAGGACGATCCGACGGTGCAGGTGGTGAACAACGCGCAAAAAGCGTATGTCGAACATTACATTCAGGGCGATCCGGATCTGGCAAAACTGCCGGTGCTCTCTGCCGCTGCGCCGTTTAAAGTTGGCGGTCGCAAGAACGATCCTGCCAGCTATGTAGAAGTGGAAAAAGGCCAACTGACTTTCCGTAATGCCGCCGATCTCTATCTCTATCCCAATACGCTGATTGTGGTAAAAGCCAGCGGCAAGGAAGTTAAAGAGTGGCTGGAGTGCTCCGCCGGGCAGTTTAACCAGATAGATCCCAGCAGCACTAAACCGCAGTCATTAATCAACTGGGATGGCTTCCGTACCTATAACTTTGATGTGATTGACGGCGTGAATTATCAGATTGATGTTACCCAGCCAGCCCGCTATGACGGTGAATGTCAGGTGATTAATGCCAATGCGGAAAGGATTAAGAATCTGACCTTTAATGGTAAACCGATTGATCCGGACGCGATGTTCCTGGTTGCTACCAATAATTATCGTGCATACGGTGGCAAATTTGCCGGAACAGGCGACAGCCATATCGCCTTTGCGTCGCCGGATGAGAACCGTTCGGTGCTGGCAGCGTGGATTGCTGAAGAGTCGAAGCGTGCAGGAGAAATTCACCCAGCGGCAGATAATAACTGGCGTTTAGCGCCGATTGCCGGTGATAAAAAACTGGATATTCGTTTTGAAACGTCCCCGTCCGATAAAGCCGCAGACTTTATTAAAGAGAAGGGTCAGTATCCGATGAATAAAGTCGCGACTGATGATATCGGGTTTGCGATTTATCAGGTGGATTTGAGTAAGTAAGACACACCGTTTTCGGTCTACACATCATGCATCGCATCCGGCACTTCCTGGCGGATGCGATGCTGACGCGTCTTATCCGCCCTACAAACCACGAATCGTAGGTCTCCGGCAGTTATGCCGCACGTTCATCCCGCACCGCCAGCACCTCTGGCAAATTCAACTCAATCCAGTCTGCCAGTGCAGCAACCTTTTCACTGACCTGTTCACCCAGCGGTGTGAGGCTATATTCCACATGCGGCGGCACCACCGGATACGCGATACGGTTAACAAATCCATCCTGCTCCAGCGCCTGTAACGACTGCGCGAGCATCTTTTCGCTCACTCCGCCCATTTTACGCCGCAAGTCGCTAAAGCGATGAGTGCCTTCGCGCAGCGCCACCAGAATCAGTACACCCCAACGGCTGGTAACGTGTTTCAACACATCCCGCGACGGACACTGCTCAGCGAAGAGGTTTCCCTCTTTCAGTTGTTGCGACAGGCTTACCCGACTCATTTCATACTTACCTTTTTGTATGTACTTACTAAAAGTTAGTTTAGGTGTTAGCGTATTTAAACACAAGACAAACCAATGGAGATTTCTCATGATCGCAATCACCGGCGCGACCGGCCAGCTTGGTCACAATGTAATTGAATCTTTGCTGCAAACCGTTTCTGCCAGCCAAATAGTGGCTATCGCACGTAATCCGGAAAAAGCGCATGCTTTGAGCGCACAAGGCATTAGCGTGCGTCAGGCTGACTACGGCGATGAAGCTGCACTGACATCTGCGCTACAGGGCGTGGAAAAATTGCTGCTGATCTCTTCCAGCGAAGTGGGACAGCGAGCCTCGCAGCATCGTAATGTTATTAATGCCGCAAAGGCGGCTGGCGTGAAATTTATCGCCTACACCAGCCTGTTACATGCGGACACCTCCCCGCTCGGCCTGGCTGCTGAGCATATCGAGACGGAGAAAATGCTGGCTGATTCTGGCATCGCTTATACCCTGCTGCGCAACGGCTGGTACACTGAAAACTACCTCGCCAGCGCCCCGGCAGCACTGGAACACGGCGTATTTATTGGTGCGGCGGGCGATGGCAAAATTGCCTCAGCAACTCGTGCAGATTACGCAGAGGCTGCGGCACGCGTAATTAGCGAAGCAGGTCACGAAGGCAAAGTCTATGAGCTGGCGGGCGACAACGCCTGGACGCTGACACAGTTAGCGGCAGAGCTGACCAAACAGAGCGGCAAACCAGTTATCTACCAGAATATGAGCGAAGCCGATTTCGCCGCAGCGCTGAAAAGCGTTGGTCTTCCTGGCGGACTGGCGGATATGCTGGCTGACTCTGACGTTGGCGCATCAAAAGGTGGTCTGTTTGATGACAGCAAAACACTCAGCACGCTGATTGGCCGCCCGACAACAACATTAGCCGAAAGCGTAAACGCGCTTTTTAATGTTAATAACTAGTTAATTAAAGTGGCATCCTCCCGCATCCTCTCTGATAATGACGGGATGCGGGGAGCAACCATCTCTGTTCCCTGAATATTTCTTCTGACAGACCAATGGATGCCAGTGATGATTAGCGGCGTGCTGTACGCCCTGTTAGCAGGGTTGATGTGGGGGCTTATTTTTGTCGGGCCGTTGATCGTTCCAGAATACCCGGCGATGTTGCAATCAATGGGACGCTATCTGGCATTAGGTTTAATTGCACTGCCCATTGCCTGGCTGGGGCGCGTGCGTCTGCGCCAGTTGACACGTCGCGACTGGCTTACCGCGCTAATGCTCACCATGATGGGCAATCTCATCTATTACTTTTGCCTTGCCAGTGCCATTCAGCGAACCGGCGCGCCTGTTTCCACGATGATTATCGGCACCCTGCCAGTGGTTATCCCGGTCTTTGCCAATTTGCTGTACAGCCAGCGCGACGGCAAACTCGCGTGGGGGAAACTCGCCCCGGCGCTGGTTTGTATTGGTATCGGCCTTGCGTGTGTAAATATTGCTGAGTTAAACCACGGTCTCCCCAATTTTGACTGGGCACGTTATACCTCAGGCGTCATGCTGGCATTAGTCTCCGTGGTTTGCTGGGCGTGGTATGCATTGCGCAACGCCCGCTGGCTGCGGGAAAATCCAGACAAACATCCAATGATGTGGGCGACGGCGCAGGCGCTGGTCACGCTGCCGGTTTCGCTCATCGGTTATGTTGTTGCTTGTTTCTGGCTGAATACGCAAATGCCTGATTTCTCTCTACCTTTTGGCTCCCGTCCACTGGCCTTTATTAGCCTGATGATTGCTATCGCCGTGCTTTGCTCATGGGTCGGCGCACTTTGCTGGAACGTCGCCAGCCAGCGATTACCGACGGTGATCCTCGGGCCGCTGATTGTTTTCGAAACGCTGGCAGGTTTGCTGTACACCTTTTTACTCCGCCAACAAATTCCACCGCTGATGACGCTGAGCGGTATCGCGCTGTTAGTGGCCGGCGTGATCATTGCAGTCAGAGCAAAACCGGAAAAACCCTTAGCTGAACCTGTCTCTGAAAGTTGACACCTTGCCAGTCTGTTAAATAATCCTCTTCTACGTAAGGGTTATAGCTTTTAACTTAAAGATGCATTTAAAATACATCTTATCTTATTAAGAATGAGGTATCAGCTATGGCTTATCGCGACCAACCTTTAGGTGAACTGGCGCTCTCTATTCCTCGCGCTTCGGCTCTGTTTCGTCAATATGATATGGATTACTGCTGCGGCGGTAAGCAGACGCTGGCTCGCGCGGCGGCACGTAAAGAACTGGATGTTGACGTCATTGAAGCCGAACTGGCAAAGCTTGCTGAACAACCGATTGAGAAAGACTGGCGTAGCGCGCCGCTGGCAGAAATCATCGACCATATCATCGTGCGCTACCACGATCGTCACCGTGAACAACTGCCAGAGTTGATCCTGCAAGCCACCAAAGTAGAGCGCGTTCACGCCGACAAACCGAGCGTGCCAAAAGGGCTGACAAAATACCTGACTATGCTGCATGAAGAGCTTTCCAGCCACATGATGAAAGAAGAGCAGCTCCTCTTCCCGATGATCAAACAAGGCATGGGCAGCCAGGCGATGGGGCCAATCAGCGTAATGGAAAGCGAACACGATGAAGCAGGTGAGCTGTTGGAGGTTATCAAACACATTACCAATAACGTCACACCGCCGCCGGAAGCCTGCACCACCTGGAAAGCGATGTATAACGGTATTAATGAACTGATTGATGATTTAATGGAGCACATCAGTCTGGAAAATAATGTACTGTTCCCACGCGCGCTGGCGGGTGAGTGATTTGTTTGATCAACGATCCTGACATGAGCAGGATCGTTGATTGTTAAGTGATTCAGTCACTCAGTGGAAGCAATTCATTATTGTAACTGGTGTACTTACCTTCAACGGTAAGCAGACTGCCGTTTTTATCAAGATGCGCCGCATTGAGTTGTCGAGTCTCATTACGCCGCTTCGCATCACGAACCAACCCATCTCCTACGTAATAAATATAATGGTCATCATGAGCAAAGGTATCTGATAATTGACCATTGGCGTATTTAAACCACGTCCATTGGCCTTTCAGTTCAAAGAGCTCAACCGTGTCTTCGTTAATAAAATACGTATAGCGGTCATCATGTGCCAAATAATTTAATGTTGTGCCATCGGGGCTTTTATACCACGTCCAATGCCCATTAATATCGAAAATAGTCACATCAGCGCTCGCGATGAAATAAACTTTATTCCCTACAATATTAACGCCTCCCTGTAATTCTTGTTTGGGGTCGGGTAAATGAATAACCGAAAGCGTTTTTTCGACCCCAGAAACATACTTCACCAGATAGAGCGAATCTTTATATTGCGCCACATTCTGTGTCAACGGGCGAAAATATTCCGGATCAACATCAGGAATGGTCGCAACCCGGCAGTCATTAGCGCGCCGGGAAGCATCACGCGTCAACCATGTTACTTTATCTCGCTGTAGATCAAACGTACTCCGGCAATCTTTCCCGAACGAATAACGTTTCTCCCCGTTTTTGTCGCGATAAATCAGTAGTGAACCGGCCATCCAGCGCACAAGATGAAAGGTATCCGGATCGGCATTGATGGCATCTCCATTCACAAAGACCTGCGATTGGGTTCGCCAAATGGTATCCCACGGTCCAGGATTACTTTTGCTTTCACAACTATTAGGTGAATAAAGAATGGGGCGACGTGTCCAGGATTTAACGCCAAGAATAGAATACCCTTGTGCACTGCCTAACCAACGCCCTTGAAAATAAATATTGCGGCGATCTTTGAGCACATCCGCAGAATCACCTGAACGAACGCGACCGCCGACTTGTTGCAGCGAATCCATATCAACCTGCTTTTCGCCGCGGTTATCATCCGTGCGTTCGCCATCAAAATAGAGGCTGTCTTTATCAGCGGCAAAACGTCCCCAGGCGCGGAATGTTGCGGCATCGACTTTCGGTGTTCCCGGCGGGTTCTGGACTATTTTCCCTGCCCATAAAATATGACGGCCATCAGTCAACCAGTCGAAACGCCAGCCGCCATTAGTTCTGATATAAGTGCCAGCATCCACTTGTACAAAATCATTATTGATATTATCCGGAGAATCATATTTATCATCAGTGCCGTTGGGTATGCGGCGAAGTTGCTTAAACTTGACCTGCGGTAAATGAATATCCGGGAAATAGAGTCCATAATCGTCACTATCTTCAACGCTATATTTTGTTCCTTGCCCCCACGGCTGGTAGTAAAACGCAGCAGAAGGTACACCGGAGCAGGCTAGTGAGGTGGTTGAAAATAAAGCCAGGGCGAGACAAAGGGGTTTAATTCGCAACATAGCGTCATCCTGAAGCTGTTAGTGTGAAGAGGTTATTTAAATAAGGGTTTTAGTCCGCTCGGAGGTTGCTTCACCGATGACCATCCTCCCCCCCCAGGTTATAACGCAGCCATTCACCTTGCCGGGCACGCTCTTTCACAATTTCAGTCGCTTGTTGAGCGTAAAGCTGCCCGTCTGGAGATATATACGTATTAATTAATCTCCGCCAACCACCTGCTTCAAGTGAGCCGGAGAGTTCCTCCGACTTAAGATTAATCAATTCACCTTCACCCAAGGCGTTGGTTGTTACTTTATAAATTTGGTTCTTATATAAACCGGTGTCCCAAACAAACAGATAAAAATATTCCGGATCAACCCCCACCAGCGTTTCATAAACACAGTCACTGCCCGCTGGAGTGGCTTCATGTTTGAGCCAGGACACATTATTCAGACCACTATTAAATGGCGCACAGCGATACTCAATATCCTCAAGCTCATAGTCATGCTCGCCGCTTTTATCGCGATAAACCAACCGTTCACCAGGCATCCAACGTTTAATCTGAAAAGTTTTGCGATCGGCGGGCAGAAGCTTACCGTTAACAATTACCTGCGAATTTGTCAGCACAACAAATTGTATGGCTGAATCATGCCGCACGATTTGAAATCCATCGGCATGACCCAACCAGCGACCTTTATGCCAAAGACTATTTTTATCACGCAGTAAATTCCAGATGTCCGTCTCTTCCAGCGTTGACATATCCACCTGCTTATCACCGCTATTATCATCGGTACGCTGACCATCAAAATAGATACTGCGTTTATCGGCAGCGAAAGCGCCGAATGCCTGAAAACTGGTGGCATCGACATTAGGTTTACCGGATGGGTTTGTCAGGACTTTGCCTGCCCAAAGGACAGAGCGTCCATCGGTGAGCCAGGTATGCTGACAATCCCCCTCATCATCGCAATCGAACTTATCGGGATTAAAATCGGACAGTAAGCGGGTTTCTTGTTTATTGGCTAAATTGGCAATGCGCCAAAGGTGGGAAAAATTAATATCTGGTAATTCAGAGAGGATCTCATCTTTTTCCCCCTTCTGTTCGGCAATGTAAACCGTACCTTTCTCCTGCTGGCGGTAATAAAAATCTGCGCCCCAGGAAGGTGAAATGGAGAGAGGTAATGCGGCGATTAATAACCAACTGTGCTTAGCCATAGTGAACTCTGCAATAAGTGGCAAAGATTCACGGTAAGCCCGCGCCTGGGCGCTGTCGATGACGGGAAGTATTTTTAGGAATGTATAAAGACAAAAGAGATTGCAGACAAAGTGTGCTTTGTTCATGCCGGATGCGGCGTAAACGCCTTATCCGGCCTACAAAAGCACGCAAATTCAATATATGGCAGAGCTCCCGTAGGCCTGATAAGCGTAGCGCATCAGGCAATTTTGCAGCCTGAAAGGCACCCGCAGGTGCCTTAGCAGCATTACTTCGCTATACGTTTCTTACCAATAAACAACCAGCCCAGCCCCAGCGCGATAAACCACAGCGGAGTAACCAGCAGTGCCTGGCGAGTGTCGTCTTCCAGCGTCAGCAGCACGATAACGAACACAAAGAACGCCATACATACCCAGCACATCAGCTTGCCGAGCGGCATCTTGTAGATCGACTTCTCATGCAGATGTGGACGCTGTTTGCGATACACCAGGTACGAGCAAAGAATAATTGTCCAGACGAACATAAACAGAATCGCTGAAACCGTGGTGATCATGGTGAACGCGCCAATCACGCTTGGATTCACATACAACATCACCACGCCGCCGAGCAGACAGATACAAGAGAAGGTCAGCCCTTTCGCTGGTACTGCGCGTTTAGAGAGTTTAGCGAACGCTTTCGGCGCGACGCCTTCCTGTGCCAGACCAAACAACATACGGCTGGTAGAGAATACGCCACTGTTAGCAGAAGAAGCCGCAGAGGTCAGCACCACAAAGTTAATCACACTTGCCGCCGCAGGCAGCCCCACCAGCACAAACAGTTCTACAAACGGGCTTTTCTCCGCGACCACTGAACTCCACGGCGTCACGGACATAATCACAATCAGCGCGAAGACGTAGAACATAATGATGCGGATCGGAATGGAGTTAATCGCACGCGGCAGTGATTTCTCTGGATCTTTGGTTTCCGCAGCCGTTGTGCCGACCAGCTCAATCCCCACAAAAGCGAAAACCGCTATCTGGAATCCGGCAAAGAAGCCGCTTAAGCCTTTCGGGAACCAGCCGCCGTCATTCCACAAATGCGCAAACGACGCTTCTACGCCAGTCGGTGACTGGAAGTGCATCATCACCATAATCAGACCGACAACAATCAGCGACACAATAGCGACGATTTTGATCATCGCGAACCAGAACTCCATCTCACCAAACATTTTCACGGTGGCGAGATTAAGAACCAGCAACAGAATGATCACCGACAACGACGCCACCCAGTCGGAAAGTCCTGGAAACCAGAACTGCGCGTAAGCGGTAATCGCCACAACATCCGCCATACCGGTTACCACCCAACAGAACCAATAAGTCCAGCCAGTGAAATAACCCGCCCACGGCCCCAATAAATCGGAAGCGAAGTCACTAAAAGATTTATATTCCAGATTCGAAAGCAGCAACTCCCCCATTGCCCGCATCACGAAAAAGAGCATAAAACCGATGATCATATAAACAAAAATGATCGACGGCCCGGCAAGACTAATTGTTTTACCGGAACCCATAAACAACCCTGTACCTATGGCACCGCCAATGGCAATAAGCTGAATATGCCGGTTTGTGAGATTGCGCCGTAGCGACTGTTCAGCCGGAGCCTGATCATCGGCAACGACTTTTACCTGATCTACCATGTTTTTTCTTCCTGTCTGTGTTGTTCAGGCTCTGCGGCCTTTAGTCAGTCTATGATACGACGAATCGGTATCGGGACTCATCGATATTAGGTAACAATGCGCGGGATGAATACTAAGATTTAGATCTAATGTTAATTTAATGTTTAAAGTGAGTGTCATATCACGGTGATAACGCGAAATAGCTCACAAAAATACACGCTTACGTGGTCTTTGCAACACAAAATAGCGCCGTTTGGCAAACTGAAGGGGTTATTGCTGAATGCCTGCTCCCCTCTGGCTCGAGGGGAACAGAATGCGCTGCTTAGAGGATTTCCAGCAGTTCGACTTCAAACACCAGGGTGCTGAACGGAGGAATAGACGCGCCAGCGCCACGCTCGCCATAAGCCAGTTCCTGCGGGATAGTCAGTTCCCATTTAGAACCTACCGGCATCAGAGTCAGTGCTTCAATCCAGCCGGGGATCACGCCGTTAACCGGGAATTCAGCCGGTTCGCCACGGGCAACGGAGCTGTCAAATACAGTACCGTCGATCAGTTTACCGGTGTAATGAACGCGAACGCGGTCGGTACGTGCCGGAATTGCACCTTCGCCCTGATTAATCACGCGGAATTGCAGGCCAGATTCGGTGCTGTTCACACCCTCTTTTTTGGCGTTTTCTTCAAGGTATTTCACACCTTCGGCAGCCATCGTCTGGAAACGCTGACGACGAACAGCATCGGCACGTTCGTGGATTTCACGTAGCGCACGGTGCACCACATCAACCGGAACAGCCGGATGTTTGCCTTCCAGCGCATCAGCAATGCCTGCAACCAGTGCTTCTGGCAGTAACCCTTCCAGACCAGATTCACTCAGTTGTTGCCCTACCTGCAAACCAATGCCGTAGCTTGCTTGCGCTTCGATGGTATCAAAAGTTGGGGTGGTCATCGTATTTCCTTTCTTAGGGTAAAAAGTAGCGGGCAGCATATCAGCCACACAACTTTGGGTAAAACTTTGTCGCGGGAATGATGACAAATCACGGGGAAAAAGAAACAATAGCAATATCCCGTATGAATATAATAAAAGCGGGTTTACCACGGACATCATAGCGTTAGCTTATTCATAGGCTATGATTGAGGAACAAGACGCGGAGCAGGAGGAAACCATGCCCGGGCGCTTTGAACTAAAACCAACCCTGGAGAAAGTCTGGCACGCGCCGGACAATTTTCGCTTCATGGACCCGCTGCCGCCGATGCATCGTCGGGGGATCATTATTGCCGCCATTGTATTGGTGGTCGGTTTTCTACTTCCGTCTGATGATACACCCGACGCGCCGGTGGTGACGCGTGAAGCGCAACTGGATATTCAGTCGCAATCCCAACCGCCGACGGAAGAACAACTGCGGGCGCAATTAGTCATCCCACAAAATGATCCCGATCAGGTGGCACCGGTCGCCCCTGAACCGATACAGGAAAGTCAGCCTGAAGATCAGCCGCAAACCGCACAAACACAACCTTTCCAGCCAGATAGCGGAATTGACAACCAGTGGCGCTCTTACCGTGTCGAACCCGGCAAAACGATGGCGCAACTGTTCCGCGACCACGGTCTACCCGCCACTGATGTCTATGCAATGGCGCAGGTAGAAGGCGTGGGTAAACCGCTGAGTAATTTGCAAAATGGGCAGATAGTGAAAATTCGCCAGAACGCCAGCGGCGTGGTGACGGGCTTAACCATTGATACGGAGAATAATCAACAGGTTCTGTTTACCCGCCAGCCAGATGGCAGTTTTATTCGTGCGCGGTAGATGAAGGTTCAAGCAGAAGCCAGCTAAGGATCGTTTCTTTAATGACCTTACGTCTGGCTTCCAGCGCTTGCGGTGAAACCATGCTGATGTGATAAACCAGGCCAAGCGTATGCTGGTTGATCAAATAATATCCTCCAAGCGCGGCAATATTGATATTCACCTGCAACGGGTCGATATCTGGCTTAAAAATATTGAGTTTCTTCCCTTCAGCCAACAAGGATTCCATTAACTGCAAATGCGCGTGGTTAATTTCCTGAAGACGCTGTGATTTTGCATAATGCACACCTTTGCTCTGGTTTTCACTATGCACAATTTTTAAAAACCAGGGATTAGCAATGTAATAATCCCAGGTAAAATCGATGATTTTTTCAATTGCTTTTTGTGGAGGGAGACCTGAAACATCAAGGGATTTTTCTTTTTGTCGAATATCATTCCAGGTATATTCCAGCACTTCGATAAATAAATTTTCTTTATTACCAAAGTGATGGTAAACCGTCTGTTTACTGCACTCCGCAGCCTTCACGATATTATCGACTCTGGCCCCTTCATAACCATATTCGGCAAATTCATTAACCGCACATAATAATAGTTTTTCCTTCAGGCTTTGTACGTTGCTGGTATCAAGATACATAACGCTTCCCCACGACCTCTTCAGGATTACTATCATAACCTGATTTGATTTCAGCTCCAGAAAAAAGGGCAAAAACTCGTACTTTCATCGAGTTATCAAATGCCCTGTGATCGCTATCGCAGATCAACCAACCAGATGGTTGATCTTTCTTTCCACACGTCGCAAGCTAATCGTCACTCAAGGAAACAATATTCAAAAGAGGGTTATTGTATGAAGTCCACTCGTCCCGTTGCCGTGATTACCGGAGCCGCACGTGGTATTGGAAAAGGCTGTGCGCTGGAACTTGCTCGTGGCGGTTTTAACCTGCTGATTAACGATCGCCCCGATGCCGACAGCGTAGAAAAATTACATGCCACGCAACAGGAATGTCTGGCAGAAGGCGTGGAAGTGATTTGCTTCCCTGCCGATGTTGGCGATCTCTCCCTGCATGAAGAGATGCTCGACGCGGCGCAAAACCAGTGGGGGCGTCTGGACTGTCTGCTCAACAACGCGGGGATTTCTGTGAAAAAGCGCGGTGACCTTCTCGACCTGGAGCCAGACAGCTTCGACCAAAACATTGCCATTAACACCCGTGCGCCGTTTTTCCTCGCTCAGGCATTCAGTAAACGCTTACTGGCACAACCGAAACCGGAAGCGGAGCTACCGCACCGCTCGATTATTTTTGTCAGTTCAATCAACGCTATCATGCTGGCGATGAATCGCGGCGAATATACCATTGCCAAAACCGCCGTTTCTGCCGCTGCTCGTCTGTTTGCCGCTCGCCTTTGCAATGAACAAATTGGCGTCTATGAAGTGCGCCCCGGCCTAATCAAAACCGATATGACCATTCCGGCAACGGCCTATTACGATGAATTAATTGCCAAAGGTCTGGTGCCGTGGGGACGCTGGGGTTATCCGGCTGATATCGCCTCCACAGTACGGGCAATGGCGGAAGGCAAACTGATTTATACCTGTGGCCAGGCGGTCGCTATCGACGGCGGCTTAAGTATGCCGCGCTTCTGAGGCTGAATCATGAGAGATCTGTTACAACGCCCGGATTTATTCAGCATTAATACCGCGACGCTGGGCTATAAAATGCCGCTACCCGCCATTATTGATGCCTGCGCCGCACGCGGTATCGGCGCGCTCGCCCCCTGGCGCAGAGAGTTGCAGGGCGAAGATCTCCAGCAGATCGCCCGCCAGCTTGCCGCCAGTAACATGAGCGTTTCCGGTTTGTGTCGTAGCACCTATTACACCGCGCCGACGCTGGCGGAGCGCAAACTGGCAGTAGATGATAACCGTCGGGCGCTGGACGATGCCGCTGCGCTGAACGCCGCCTGTTACATGCAGGTGGTTGGCGGGTTACCAACTGGCACAAAAGATCTGTATGAGGCGCGGGAACAGGTGAAACAAGGGATTCGCCAGTTGCTGCCACATTCGAAAGAAGTCGGCGTGCCAATTGCGCTGGAGCCACTGCACCCGATGACTGCCGCCGATCGTTCCTGTTTGTGTACGCTACGCCAGGCACTGGACTGGTGTGATGAACTCGATCCCGATGGTGAGTTTGGTCTCGGCGTGGCGGTGGATGTCTACCACGTCTGGTGGGACCCGGAACTGGCCAGCCAAATCCTGCGTGCCGGAAAACGAATTCTCGCATTTCATGTTTCCGACTGGTTAGTGCCAACCACCGATCTGGTCAATGATCGGGGAATGCCGGGAGATGGCATCATCAATATTCCGTCAATCCGTCGCCTGGTTGAAAACGCCGGATTTAATGGCGCTATAGAGCTGGAAATATTCTCACCGTACTGGTGGCAGCAAGATATAAACAGCACGCTGGATATTAGCGTCGATCGCATCGCGCATTATTGTTAAGGAATGATCATGAATGACCAACCCGTTCTGTTCAGCAGAGCGGCGGCTTCCTGCCGTCTGACGTTGAACCGTGAAGATAAATGTCATGCCATTAATGAAGAGATGATTGAATCTCTCGATCATTATTTAAATGAAATTGAAAACGACACCACATTACGATTAGTCGAATTAACCGCAACCGGCGATAAATTCTTTTGTGCGGGCGGCGATATTAAATCATGGTCGACTTATTCTCCATTAGATATGGGCAGAAAGTGGATTAAACGCGGTAATGATGTTTTTAATCGCCTACGCAATTTACCGCAATTAACGGTTGCGAATCTAAACGGTCACACCATCGGCGGCGGTATTGAACTTGCCTTGTGCTGCGATATTCGTATCGCTCGCCCCAACGCAAAATTCTCTAACCCGGAAGTGATGCTTGGCATGGTGCCTGGCTGGATGGGCATCGAACGTGTGCTTAATCAGGTCGGTCCGGTGGTTGGTCGCCAGATGCTGATGTTGGGTAAACGCCTGACGGCGCAGGAAGCCCTGGCGGCGAATTTGATTGATGAAGTGGTAGAAAAAGAACAGATAGAAAGCTGGATGGCGAATCAGTTAGCGCACCTGGAAAAATGTGGCCCGGTGGCGCTGGCGCATATTAAGCAACTGATTCTGGCGCTGGAAAATAAACATGCCGATTACTCACACCAGTTACTGGCGGGATTAATGTCCGCCACCCACGATTGCCAGCAAGCCACGCGCGCATTTGCCGAAAAAGGCAGCGTCAGCTTCCATAATCAATAAGGAAATTGTATGCGTAAGATAACAACCGCCGGGGCACTGGCGGCGCAAATTCAGGACGGCGCAACCATTGCCATTAGCGGTAACGGCGGCGGCATGGTGGAAGCTGACCATATTCTGGCAGCCATTGAAGCGCGTTTCCTGCAAACCGGACACCCGCGCAACCTGACACTAATCCACTCGCTGGGCATTGGCGATCGCGACAGCAAAGGCACTAACCGCCTCGCTCATGCCGAAATGCTCAAACGTATAATTGCCGGACACTTTACCTGGTCCCCCAAAATGCAGGAGTTGGTAAAAAATAACGCCATCGAAGCGTATTGCTTTCCTGGCGGTGTAATTCAGGCACTGCTGCGGGAGATCGGTGCCGGACGTCCTGGGCTTTTTACCCACGTAGGGCTGGGATCGTTTGTTGATCCACGCAATGGTGGCGGAAAGTCGAACGCTTGCACCACTGACGATCTGGTAGAACTGATTGAAATTGATGGCGAAACCAAACTCCGCTATCGCCCTTTCAAAGTGGACTATGCCATTTTGCGCGGCACTTATGCCGATCCGCGTGGCAACGTTAGCCTCGAAGAAGAAGCGATTGATATGGATAGCTATTCGATGGCGCTGGCAGCACACAACAGCGGCGGCAAAGTATTCGTCCAGGTGCGCGATGTGCTGGAAGCTGGCGCCATCGAACCACGCCGGGTCAAGCTGCCGGGGATTCTGGTCGATGGCATCGTTGAGCACCGCGAACAACCGCAAACCTATCTTGGCGGCTACGACCTGACAATTAGCGGTCAGCATCGCCGTCTGAGTTCTACCGGCGCTATTGAACTGGTTAGCCATCCGGTGCGCCGTCTGATTGCCCGTCGGGCGGCACGCGAACTGGTGGCTGGCGCTTCTACCAACTTTGGCTTTGGTATTCCGGGCGGTATTCCTGGGGTTGCACTGCGCGAAGGTGTTCCTTATCAAAGTTTATGGTTGAGTGTCGAGCAAGGCGTGCATAACGGCATGATGCTGGATGACGCGTTTTTCGGCTGCGCCCGTAACGCTGACGCGATTATCCCTTCGCTGGATCAATTCGAGTTCTACAGCGGCGGCGGCATTGATATTACTTTCCTCGGCATGGGCGAGATGGATCAGCACGGTAACGTCAATGTCTCACACCTGAACGGCAATCTGATCGGCCCTGGCGGCTTCCTCGAAATTGCACAAAATGCCCGTAAAGTGGTGTTCTGCGGCATATTCGACGCCAAAGGCAGCAAGATCGACGTGACGCCAGATGGTCTGCATATCACCCAGTCAGGTCAAATACCCAAACTGGTTACTCAGGTGGAAAAAATCACCTTTAGCGCCGCTTACGCACAGCAAAGTGGTCAGGAAGTGCTGTACATCACCGAACGCGCGGTTTTTCAGTTAACGACAGAAGGTGTTGAATTAATTGAGATTGCCCCGGGCGTGGAGATTGACCGCGACATTCTGCCGTTCATGGCCTTCCGTCCGATTATCAGGCAGCCGCGTCTGATGGAAAGTAGCCTGTTTACGCCGATGGAGGACGCATGAGCCAGCCTGATGACGCCATCCTTGAGGCACTGACGCACGTCACCTTTCCGAAAGGTTTTACGCCAGCAGAACCGCACTCAATTGTCACCGTGGAGAATGTTGATTACCCAACCTGGCAAGTTGATGCACTGGTCGTTGGTAGCGGCGCGGCTGGATTACGTGCAGCAGTTGAGCTGAAACGTCGCCAGCAAAATGTGCTGCTTGCTACCGCCGGGTTATACATGGGAACGTCAGCCTGCTCCGGTTCCGATAAACAGACGCTGTTTACCGCTGCTACTGCGGGCAACGGCGACAACTTCGCAAAACTGGCCGAGGCACTGGCGAGCGGCGGCGCGATGGATCACGACACGGCATATGTCGAAGCGGTCGGTTCCCTGCATACCCTTGGCGGGCTGCAATATCTTGGTCTGGAATTGCCGGAAGATCGCTATGGCGCAATTCTCCGTTATCAGACCGACCATGACGAAACCGGACGCGCGACGTCCTGTGGACCACGCACTTCTCGCCTGATGGTGAAAGTGCTGCTGGAAGAAGTGCAGCGCCTCTCCATTCCACTGCTGACCAGTGCAACGGTGATTAAACTGCTGCATCAACGCGGTGAGAATGGCGAAGATCGCGTGGCGGGGGCTATCCTCGCAACCGGTTCCCGCGCCCATAACCCGTGGGGGCTGGCAATTGTGACTGCGCCCAATGTGGTACTGGCAACGGGCGGACCGGGCGAGCTTTATCGCGACAGTGTTTATCCGCATAAATGCTTTGGCTCGCTGGGGCTGGCGCTGGAAGAAGGTTTGACGCTAACCAATCTGACCGAAAGCCAGTTTGGTATAGGCACGCCGCGCAGCACGTTTCCGTGGAATTTATCCGGCACCTATGTGCAGGTGATCCCGTATATCTATTCTGTGGATACAGAGGGTAACGAGTATAATTTCCTTGCGGATTACTATCGCACTACCCAGGAACTGGCTTCAAATATCTTCCGTAAAGGCTATCAGTGGCCGTTCCACGCCACACGGGTGATGGATTTTGGCTCCAGCCTGCTGGATATGGCGGTGGCAAAAGAGCAGCAATCAGGCCGCCTGGTGTTTATGGATTTCAATCGCAATCCTGAAGCGGTGCCTGGTGATTTGTCATTCTCATTAGCGCGACTGGATGCTGACGTTCACGCGTATCTGGAAAACAACGGCGCTCTGGCACCATCGCCCATCGAACGCCTGCAACGAATGAATCCGCTGTCTATCTCGCTGTACCAGATGCACGGTTACGGGCTCACCACGCAACCATTGAAGTTCGCCATGAATAATCAACACATGAACGGCGGTATTGAGGTGGATATCTGGGGGCAAACCTCTCTCCCCGGCTGTTTTGCCGTGGGAGAAGTGGCCGGAACTCACGGCGTCACTCGCCCCGGCGGCGCAGCGCTGAATGCCGGGCAGGTTTTTGCCGTGCGCCTGGCGCGCTTTATTGGCTGTACGCAAATGCGGTCTGTTGAGGGAGATATCGCGCAACGGGTAGCTTCGCCCCTGACTACCGTAAGAGAGGTCATCACCCAGGCGCTGGCAAACGAAAACGGTATGACGCTGGCAACGGTGAAAGAAAAAATCCAGACGCGAATGTCTGATTACGCTGGATTTATTTGTCATGCCGATAAAGTTCGCCACGCCACCCGCGATGCCCTGCTGTTGAGTGAATTTGCCCAGCAACACGGTTTAACCATCAACCACGCAGGCGAAGTTGCTGAATTATTTATGTGGCGGCATATGGCGCTGACCTCTGCCGCCGTTTTAACGCAACTCACACATTATATTGACGCAGGTGGCGGCAGTCGTGGGGCGCGGATGGTTATTGATCCGCAAGGCGAATGCCTGCCACAAACTCGTCGCGGCGCAAAAGAAGAATGGCGTTTTCGCTCTGAGCAAGCCGACGATAAAAATCACAAATTAACGATTCAATATTCACAAGGTTCTTTTATTACCGAAGTTAAGTCTTTACGCAAACAACCGCATATTAACGGTATTTTCTTTGAAAAAAACTGGCCAGATTTTCTGAATGGAGAGATTTACACACAATAATTTTTAATATGTTCTCTGTACCTGATTTTATTACCTATTACACGGAAATACCAACAACCAGGGTTTATTAATATAATTAAAAGGTTTAAACATGAATAAAATAAAGAATTATCGGTGGCATATGATTGCCCTCGTATGTTTTATCACTGTAATCAATTATCTGGACAGAACTGCATTAGGTATTGCGGCTCCAACCATTATGGAGACCACTGGAATAACCAAAGAGCAATATTCATGGATCGTCAGTGCGTTCCAGTTGGCCTATACATTAGGGCAACCGGTGATGGGTTTCTTTATTGATACCGTTGGTCTGAAATTAAGCTTTGCGATTTGCGCCGCAATCTGGGGCCTGGCGACAATGGGTCATGCACTGACCGGAACATGGTCAGGTCTGGCATTTATGCGCGCCCTGATGGGGTTCAGCGAAGCATCGGCAATTCCGGCGGGTGTTAAAACAGCATCAACATGGTTCCCGGCAAAAGAGCGCGGTGTGGCTACGGGGGTTTTCAATATGGGAACTTCACTCGGTGCAATGCTTGCGCCACCGCTGATTGCCTGGTGCATTATGTTTCATAGCTGGCAATTTGCGTTTATTGTCTCGGGTAGCCTTGCTTTGCTCGCGGCTATATTTTGGTTCTTTTGTTATAAAGATCCGAAAGATGCCAAACGCCTTTCTGATGAAGAGCGTCAATATATTGAATCAGGACAAGAGCAGCATCTTAAAACAGGTAAAAAAGAAAAAACGTCAATCAAACATATCCTCAGCCAACGTAATTTCTGGGGTATCGGCATCGCGCGTTTTCTCGCAGACCCGGCATGGGGAACCATTAATTTCTGGGTGCCTATATTCTTCGTTGAAACGCTGCATTTTAGCCTGAAAGAAATTGCCATGTTTGTCTGGCTACCTTTCCTGCTGGGCGACCTCGGCTGTTTAGCCAGCGGTTTTGTGGCGAAGTTCTTCCACGATCGCGGCGTGAGTTTAATTAACTCGCGAAGAATTACCTTCACTATTGCTGCGGTCATTATGATGACAATCGGCCTGGTGAGTATTGTCGAAAATCCCTACATTGCCGTATTGCTGATTAGTATTGGCGCGTTCTCGCATCAATGTCTTTCTACTGTTGCGGCAACACTGGGCGGCGATTTGTTCAAAAAAGATGAAGTTGCCACCGCCGTTGGTATGGCGGGAGCCTGTGCGTGGAGTGGTCAGTTGATTTTCAACCTGTTTAT
This sequence comes from Escherichia sp. MOD1-EC6162, assembly GCF_002965125.1. Taxonomy (NCBI): domain Bacteria; kingdom Pseudomonadati; phylum Pseudomonadota; class Gammaproteobacteria; order Enterobacterales; family Enterobacteriaceae; genus Escherichia; species Escherichia sp. MOD1-EC6162. Next base: position 30,313 of record NZ_PTSB01000026.1, on the reverse strand, counting down.
CGGGGCATTCGTTCACATTATCGGCTTCGCGCCGTTCTTTATTGCTCTGGCTTTCTTTGACATCCTGGGGGCAATTGCGCTGTGGGCGCTTATCAAAGTCAAAGATGAAGAACCGCACGTACAATTAGCTACGAGCTAATATTTAAGATGAGTGCGCTGTAATTATGGTTATGGCGCTTCAACAATAAAGCAAAACGCCGGCACATGGCCGGCGTTTTTACGTCTCGTTGAATAACGAATTATTCAGCTACTACGTTTACGATCACTTTCGCGAATACTTCGCTGTGAACCTGGAAGCTTACTTCGTGTTCGCCAGTGGTACGCAGAACGCCGTTCGGCAGACGAACTTCGCTCTTAGCCACTTCAACGCCTGCTGCAGTTACAGCGTCAGCGATGTCGCGAGTACCGATGGAACCGAACAGTTTACCTTCGTCGCCAGCTTTAGACGCGATGGTAACAGTTTCCAGTGCATTGATTTTCTCAGCGCGAGCATTAGCTGCTGCCAGAACTTCAGCCAGTTTAGCTTCCAGTTCAGCGCGACGCGCTTCGAAGAATTCAATGTTTTTCTTGGTAGCTGGAACAGCTTTACCCTGTGGTACCAGGAAGTTACGAGCGTAGCCCGCTTTAACATTTACCTGATCACCCAGGCTACCCAGGTTTGCTACTTTATCAAGCAGAATAACTTGCATTACCTTATCCTCTCAAAGTCGTATTAATGGACCGTGACCGATTACTGATGGCGATCAGTGTACGGCAGCAGGGACAGGTAGCGAGCGCGTTTGATAGCGCGAGCCAGCTGACGCTGGTATTTTGCACGGGTCCCGGTGATACGGCTTGGGACAATCTTACCGCTTTCGGTGATGTAGTTTTTCAGCGTAGCGATATCTTTATAGTCGATCTCTTGAACGCCTTCCGCGGTGAAACGGCAGAACTTGCGACGACGGAAATAACGTGCCATATGGCTAGTCTCCAGAATCTATCAATTCAATCTGCTCGGCATGCAAAACCATTTTGCTCAGACCGTTCTTTGCCTTGTGGCATGAAATGAACCCCTGAACGGTTATGCGACTGCCGACCGTTATACTGTGAGTAATGGCCTGGTTTTCGTGTCCGCTAATAATAACGGGCATTTGGCACCACGCCTGCCGATGAAAACCGGCTTCCTCCTGCACAGAACGATGCTCAAGCACGAACTGGCAGTGAGGAATTCCTGATGGACTGACCTTTCGAAGGGGCATCCTGCACACGGTGCCGGACAACACCAGACGGTTGGTCATCAGAAATTACTCTTCAGAATCCCCAGCTTCAGCATCATCAGCGGTTTCGTTTGCGAAATCATCGCGACGCTCACGGCGCTCGTCTTTCGCTTTAACCATCGGAGATGCTTCGGTAACGGCGTGCTTAGTACGCATTACCATGCTACGGATAACGGCGTCGTTGAAGCGGAAGGTAGTTTCCAGCTCATCGATCACTTCCTGCGGCGCTTCAACGTTCATCAGAACGTAGTGAGCTTTGTGCAGTTTGTTGATCGGGTAAGCCAGCTGACGGCGGCCCCAGTCTTCCAGACGGTGGATCTTGCCTTCTGCACCAGTGATGGCAGCAGTGTAGCGCTCGATCATGCCCGGAACCTGTTCGCTCTGGTCAGGATGGACCATAAAAACGATTTCGTAATGACGCATCGAATTGCTCCTTACGGATTATTCAGCCTCCTGTCTGGGTCAGCCGCAGCCCATGGAGGCAAGGAACGTGTTAAAGGGCGGCTGAAAAATGACGCGTTATAGTACTGGTATACCCCGCTAAACTCAAGGCCAGCCGACAAATAATTCTCATCTTTCGCTAAATCGTACTAACCCGCTGATTTGAAGTTCATCACATTCCATTACGGTGTTTTTTTGAACAACTGCATCAGAAATGGTCACCATCAACTTCTTTATCATTGATTAAAATTAAATCAGAAGATCATCACAGAGGAGCGCATACAAAGACAGCCGTCGAGGAGGTATTTATGTTCAGTCGTGTTTTAGCCCTTCTGGCTGTGCTTTTGCTAAGTGCAAATACATGGGCAGCCATTGAAATCAATAACCACCAGGCCAGAAATATGGACGATGTGCAGAGCTTAGGCGTGATTTATATCAATCATAACTTTGCCACTGAAAGTGAAGCACGTCAGGCATTAAACGAAGAAACCGACGCGCAGGGCGCAACGTACTACCACGTGATTCTGATGCGGGAACCGGGGAGTAACGGCAACATGCACGCCAGCGCGGATATTTATCGCTAGCACCAGGTATAACCAACGAAACATTGTCATAGTTTGCATTGCCCCCTTCACCGGGGGCTTTTTTATGAAAAACGGCTGCGGAATCAGACCAGTTATCTCCCGAAGAAGGATATTTCCGCAGCGCGCTTATTACTTCTGTCCGTAATAAGCGTTGGGACCATGCTTACGCATAAAGTGCTTATTCATCAGATAACTATCGATGGGATTTAGTTGCGGGTTAATGCCGCGCGCAATCCACGCCATTTTCGCCACTTCTTCCATCACCACCGCATTATGCACCGCATCATGAGCGTCTTTACCCCAGGCGAACGGCCCGTGCTGGTAAACCACAATCCCCGGCGTATGCAGCGGCTCGGCATCGCCCAGCGTTTCGATGATCACTTTGCCGGTGTTCAGTTCATACTCGCCCTGCACCTCTTCTTCGCTTAATCCGCGCGTACACGGAATATCGCCAAAGAAATAGTCAGCGTGTGTGGTGCCTAACGCCGGGATCGCCATCCCCGCCTGCGCCCATGCGGTGGCATGGGTTGAGTGGGTATGCACGATTCCACCGAGAGATGGATAACGACGGTAAAGCTCGAGATGCGTTGCAGTGTCTGACGATGGACGATACTGCCCTTCCACCACATTGCCACTCATGTCAACCACCACCATATCGTCCACTTGCATGGTTTCGTAGGCGACGCCGCTGGGCTTAATTACCACCAGCCCGCGTCCGCGATCAATGGCGCTGACGTTGCCCCAGGTAAAGGTCACCAGTCCGTAACGCGGCAGATCCATGTTGGCTTCAAATACCTGCTGTTTCAGCTTTTGCATTATGCGGCCTCCACCATGCCCGCTTTGGCCATGCGCGCTTTCACCCAATCACGCGCTTTCGCCACTTCTGCCGCCGGGTCTTCCGCCGTTTCGCTCCACATCTCAATCAGATAAGGCCCGCAATAACCACTCTGTTTGAGCGTTTCAAAGCAACGTTCGAAGTCCACCACGCCTTCGCCAAACGGCACATTTTTAAAGACGCCCGGTTTGGTGTCTTTCACATGCACCGCGACGATGTGCCCTATTCCAGCCTGTAATTCCATCTGCACGTCGTTATCCCACGCCGACAGGTTGCCGATATCCGGATAGAGCTGGAACCACGGGTTGTTGAGATAGTGTGCATAGCCCAGCGCCTTGCTGATGGAGTTCATCAACGGGTAATCCATGATCTCCATCGCCAGCGTCACCTGCGCACGGCTCGCCATCTCAACACTCTCTTTCAGCCCTTCGCGAAAACGACGACGCGTTTCGTTATTGGCTTCCTGATAGTAGACGTCATAGCCCGCCAGTTGGATCACGCGAATGCCGACATCCTGGGCGAACTGGATAGCTTTACGCATAATCTCCAGCCCCTGCGCCCGCACTGTGTCATCTTCGCTGCCCAGCGGAAAACGACGATGGGCAGAAAGGCACATGGACGGTACGCGCACGCCAGTTTCAACAATCGCATTCACCAGCGTCAGACGTTGTTCGCGGCTCCAGTCAAGGCGAGACAGGCGAGCGTCCGTTTCATCTACTGACATCTCAACAAAATCGAAGCCCAACGTTTTTGCCAGTTGCAGCCGTTCCAGCCAGCACTCCCCGGTGGGGAGTGCTTTTTCATAGATGCCAAGCGGGATTTGTTTGGACAACATATCCGCTCCTTAGCCCCACAGTTGGGCGATGGAACGTTTGAACTGACGCGCAGCTTCAACCGGAGACGCGGCATCACGGATGCTACGACCAGCGATAAAGACATGAATCGGAATACCTTTGAACAGTGGCAAATCTTCCAGCGCCAGGCCACCGGTAATGGTTACTTTGAAGCCCATATCAGAAAGGCGTTTGATCGCAGCGATATCTGATTCGCCCCAGCCTACACCGGCTGCTTGCGCATCACGGCTGCGGTGATACACCACCTGCTGGATGCCCGCTTCACGCCATGCATCCGCCTGTTCCCAGGTCCAGAAACCAGTCAGCTCAATCTGTACGTCGCCGTTAAACTCTTTTGCCACATCCAGCGCGCCTTTGGCGGTGTTGATATCCGCACAGCAAATCACGGTGACCCAGTCAGCGTTGGCTTCAAAGCACATACGAGAAAGGATTTTGCCCGCATCAGCAATTTTGGCGTCTGCCAGCACAATCTTGTGTGGATAGAGTGCTTTCAGATCGCGCACCGCACGCACACCTTCCCCCATACACAGAATGGTGCCCACTTCGATAATATCGACTTCTTCAGCAATCAGACGAGTGGTTTCATAGGCGCTATCCATAGTCTGGTTGTCCAGCGCGACTTGCAACATGGGTAATGACATCTTCAATTCCTTCTTAAGCAGCCGCGTTGGTGCGGTCAATTAAATCCAGTACTTCCTGCTCGGTACGGCAGGCGCGTAAACGGTCGAAATTCTCTTCATCTTCAAACAGGTTGACGATTTGCATGATGCCCACTTCCTGATGAGTATTGGCATCGACTGCCGCCATCGTGATGAGGATATCCACCGGGTCGTTATCTTCGTGGTTGAACTCCAGCGGCTTTTTCAACGTCACCAGCGCAAAACCGGTTTTCTTAACCCCCTCTTCCGGGCGTCCGTGTGGCATTGCCAGGCCTGGCGCGAGCACAAAGTACGGGCCGTGCTGTTCAACCGCATCCAGAATCGCCTGGTAGTAACGCGGCTCAACAACATCCGCCGCCACCAGCAGGTCAACGCCAATTTTTACCGCGTCCTGCCAGGTCTCTGCTTCTGCCTGCAAACAGATAGATTTATTTTCTGCCAGCGAATCACGTAATTTCATGGCGCGTCCTTACTTCATGTCCTGCGGGAAATGTTCTTTGATCACTTCCAGCAGTTTCGGGCCAAAGTCTGTGGGTGAGAGCATGTTGCGCACGCCAACCACATATTTGTTGCCGGTAACAGTGATTTCGCCCGCAATATGGGTAGAAGCGATGATGATATCCGCGCCGCTCAACTCGCTTTTGTACTCGCCAACCGCGCAGCTATTTACCGTGTGGTCAATGTTTGATTGGGTTAAAAACTGGTCCACTTTCATTTTCATGATCATGGAACTGCCTTGTCCGTTGCCACACACAGCCAGAATACGTACGGTCATAATCAAAACTCCTTATTAAGCAGACTGTTCTGCCAGTTGTTTTTCTGCATCTTCTTCTGCGCGCAGCGCGCGGCCAGCGAAGTACATATAAGCCAATGCAATAACGATGATGACGGCCATAAAGGCGATACCGATGGAGAAGAAGCCCTGCATCATCGGCGGTGCCAGAATCGACCAGTCCGCCATGCCCATCCAGGCACTCATACCGGTGAGTTTCACCGCCCAGACGCAGCCAAAGATTTCAATCATCCCCATCACCAGACAAATCTTCAGCGCCGCACGCCAGCCGCCGAAGTGGTTCGCGAATACGCCGATGGTGGCGTTGGAGAAAAACATCGGGATAAAACCAGGAATGATCAGAATCGCGGAACCGCAGGCGACCAGAATACCAACCGCTATTAGTTGCCCGATGGTGCCCCACATAAAGCCCCAGACCACGGCATTCGGCGCAAAGCTATAGATAGCCGCACAGTCAATCGCCAGAACCGCACCCGGGATCAGACGCTGGGAGATACCGTTAAATGCTTCAGAGAGTTCCGCGACAAACATGCGCACGCCCTGAGTAATGATGAAGATCGCCACCGCAAAGGAGAAACCGGTTTGCAGGATGTACACCACCCAGTTCACTTTGCCTGCCATCGCCTGCACGGTATCGATACCGAAAGAGAGCAGAATGGCACCAAAGAAGATGGTCATCACAATCGCCGTGGAGACGATGTTGTCGTGGAAAATGTTCAGCCAACCGGGCAATTTGAGGTCTTCAACGCTTTCCTCTTTTTTGCCCAAATACGGCGCGACCTTATAGGCAAGCCAGGAAGCAAACTGCTGTTGGTGACCGATGGAGAAACCGCAGCCGTCCGTCACTTCCTGAGTCGGCTTGTACATCATGTTGGAGGTGATGCCCCAGTAAAGCGAAACCAGAATCGCAGTGCAGATAATGGTAGTCCACATGGAGTAGCCGAAAATAAACAGCGTGACAGCTATCAGACCCGCCTGTTGGAACATGATGTGGCCGGTCAGCATGATGGTGCGAATACCAGTAATGCGACGCAGCAGCACGTAACAGATGTTTAGCGCCAGTGCCAACAACACCGCATAACCCACCCAGCTATAGGCATCGCCCATACGCTCAATAGTTGCCATCATCGATGCGTAGGTATCTGAAATCGCGCCATTAATGCCATAGACTTCCGACATTTTTGCCACCACCGGTTTAAAAGTGCTGGTCAGGATGCCGGACCCTGCTTGCAGCAACATAAAACCGATAATCGTTTTGATGGTGCCTTTGATAATCACGCTGACGCTTTTACGCAGCAGGATGTAGCCCAGGCAGGTCACAATACCCAGCAATAACGGGGCATTGGTCATGACCTGGTTAAAGAACACGGTAAAGATGCTGTAGAGGATCTCCATAACGATCTCCTGAAGAAGAGGTAACCGGGAATTCCGCACACCCGGAATGTTGTGCACTCACTCTAATTTTCAAAAATAATCACAACAAGATTATTTGTGATTAAATGTGACGCGGCACGCAAATAATTCCATATAGAAAGTATTGTGTTCACAAGACGAAACAATTACTCATTTAAATTCATTTAGTTAATTAAATCACACACTCCTTTAAATCTTTCCATACTCAAAATCATCAACAACGCTTTCGGTGAAAAGTCAAAAAATGGTCATTGCCTTCCTGAAAAAACAGTGTCAGGATTAATCAAAACAAATCACACATTGATTCAAATTGAACTATCATGAAGGTAAATGGCGATGAGTAAAGTGAAAAGTATCACCCGTGAATCCTGGATCCTGAGCACCTTCCCGGAATGGGGTAGCTGGCTGAATGAAGAAATAGAGCAAGAACAGGTCGCACCAGGCACCTTTGCGATGTGGTGGCTCGGCTGCACCGGGATCTGGTTGAAATCGGAAGGCGGCACCAACGTGTGCGTCGATTTCTGGTGCGGTACTGGCAAACAAAGTCACGGTAACCCACTGATGAAACAGGGTCACCAGATGCAGCGCATGGCAGGGGGGAAAAAACTGCAACCGAACCTGCGCACCACACCATTTGTCCTTGATCCGTTTGCCATTCGCCAGATCGACGCTGTGCTGGCGACTCACGATCACAACGATCATATCGACGTGAACGTCGCTGCAGCCGTAATGCAAAACTGCGCCGACGATGTGCCATTTATCGGGCCGAAAACCTGTGTGGATTTATGGATTGGCTGGGGCGTGCCGAAAGAACGCTGCATCGTGGTCAAACCAGGCGATGTGGTAAAAGTGAAAGACATTGAAATTCATGCCCTTGACGCGTTCGACCGTACTGCACTGATTACCCTGCCTGCGGATCAAAAAGCGGCTGGCGTACTGCCGGACGGGATGGATGATCGCGCAGTGAACTATCTGTTCAAAACGCCGGGCGGTTCCCTGTATCACAGCGGCGACTCCCACTACTCCAACTACTATGCAAAACATGGTAATGAGTATCAGATCGATGTGGCGTTAGGATCTTACGGCGAGAACCCGCGCGGTATTACCGACAAAATGACCAGCGCCGATATGTTGCGTATGGGTGAAGCGTTAAATGCAAAAGTGGTGATCCCGTTCCACCACGATATCTGGTCAAACTTCCAGGCCGATCCGCAGGAAATTCGCGTACTGTGGGAGATGAAAAAAGATCGTCTGAAGTATGGCTTTAAGCCGTTTATCTGGCAGGTTGGCGGCAAGTTCACCTGGCCGCTGGATAAAGACAACTTCGAATACCACTATCCGCGTGGTTTTGACGATTGCTTCACCATTGAACCGGATCTGCCGTTCAAATCGTTCCTGTAATCCGTCGCTTTTACCGGATAGCGTGGAGATGTTCCCGCTATCCGGCGTAGTATTTCCTGGCTATTTCAAATATCATCTAAAAAAATCAAATTTTATCGGAATAGCTCATGACTGAAGCACAAAGACATCAAATCCTCCTGGAAATGCTCGCACAATTGGGCTTTGTGACCGTAGAGAAAGTTGTTGAGCGCCTGGGAATTTCGCCTGCTACCGCACGACGGGACATTAATAAACTCGACGAGAGCGGCAAACTGAAAAAAGTGCGCAATGGCGCGGAAGCCATCACCCAACAGCGTCCTCGCTGGACACCAATGAATCTCCACCAGGCACAGAACCACGATGAAAAAGTGCGTATCGCCAAAGCGGCATCGCAACTGGTCAATCCGGGCGAAAGTGTGGTCATCAACTGTGGTTCCACCGCATTCCTGCTCGGAAGGGAAATGTGTGGCAAGCCTGTGCAAATCATCACCAATTATTTACCGCTGGCAAATTACCTGATCGATCAGGAACATGAGAGCGTGATCATCATGGGCGGGCAGTACAATAAAAGCCAGTCCATCACCTTAAGCCCGCAGGGCAGTGAGAACAGCTTGTATGCCGGCCACTGGATGTTTACCAGTGGCAAAGGGCTGACGGCAGAAGGGTTGTATAAAACCGATATGCTAACAGCGATGGCAGAGCAGAAGATGCTGAGCGTGGTGGGGAAACTGGTGGTTCTGGTCGATAGCAGCAAGATTGGTGAGCGCGCGGGTATGCTCTTTAGCCGCGCCGATCAAATCGATATGCTGATCACTGGCAAAAATGCTAACCCGGAAATCCTGCAACAACTGGAAGCGCAAGGGGTCAGCATTCTGCGCGTTTAAAGATGCTGGCGGAAAAATTTCACCGCGGCATCTAACGCTTCTGGCGTAATGCGATGACGCACGCCTGGCTGCCATGAACAGGTTAACTGTTTATCCAGCCCCGCTTCTCTTAGTGCCTGCTGCAAACGTACTGATTCGTCGGCAGGTACGACATCATCATCAAGACCATGCCATAAGAGCAGTGGTCTGTTTCCCAGCTCTTCCAGGTGGTTTGTCGCTTCCCACTCCACCAGCGGAGCGATAATGTTATTAAATTCGCGCTGCTGCGCTGCCGTTTCAGGTATCAGCGGTGGAAACAGTGAACGGGCAAGCGATGTGAAATAGCCCGATCCCATCATGCTGGCGGTACATTTCACCGTGGGGTGGCAAGCGGTAATTCCCAAGGCCGTCATCGCGCCCATCGACGCGCCGCCGACTGCCAGACGGTCATCAAGCAGCCAGTTTTCTTTAACAATAGCCGCACGTAATGGCGTAAATTCTTGCATATTTTGCCGCAATATTTGCCAGAACTGATTTAACCGTCGCGGTGTGTCGCCACTAAAACGGATACCGTGATCGGGTGCGTCTGGCATGATTACCCGCATACCGGCCTGTGCCAGCGCAACGGCAAAATAGCTATACACCAGACTGGATGAAGTAAAACCGTGATAAAAAATCACGCACGGTAACGGAGTTTCTTTTTGCCCTACGGGATAAGCATGTAGAACGGGAATATCTGCCAGTACGCGCGATTCTAATTCAATCATCTATTCCTCCTTTTTGTCTGGTATGACATGAAGAAATCCTTAGCACAAGTTTCCGCTGGCAGTATTAGTTCATAATGTTGAGATATGGGTTACGCTTTCACCACGTTTTCATTCGAAAATCGCGTACCAGGTAACAATTCGGGAACATTCCCCCAAAGTTAAATTAATAAGGCACTACACTATGGTTAGCAGGAAACGTAATAGCGTTGTTTACCGGTTTGCCAGTTTATTATTGGTGTTGATGTTAAGCGCCTGTAGCGCACTGCAAGGTACGCCACAGCCAGCGCCACCAGTAACGGATCATCCGCAGGAAATTCGCCGCGACCAAACCCAAGGGCTACAGCGAATTGGAACGGTAAGCACAATGGTCCGTGGCTCACCGGATGACGCATTAGCAGAAATCAGAGCGAAAGCTGCCGCGGCAAAAGCTGATTATTACGTCGTCGTAATGGTGGATGAAACCATTGTGACAGGACAGTGGTATTCACAAGCCATTTTGTACCGTAAATAAATCAGACAACTTATACAGTAAGCTTTACATTGCTTTGCGTCCCTATGCGTTTACCTGTGCACAATAAATTACCGGCTGGAAGCTCGGGCGTTTATTACCGCGATGGAATGCCCTGCAACATGTGGGGAAACGAAAAATGGAGCTGACGATGAAACAATTACTTGCCTCACCCTCGCTGCAATTAGTTACGTGTCCCGCGAGCGCCACGGCACAGTCTGCAGAATTCGCCAGTGCTGACTGCGTGACGGGCCTGAATGAAATAGGTCAGATCTCAGTTAGCAATATTTCAGGGGATCCGCAGGACGTGGAACGTATCGTGGCGTTAAAGGCCGATGAACAGGGGGCGTCATGGTATCGCATTATTACCATGTACGAGGATCAGCAGCCCGATAACTGGCGTGTACAGGCGATACTGTATGCATGAGTGTTATCAACAGCGAATGAACAATGCCGGATGCGGCGCGAGCGCCCTATCCGGCCTATAAATTCTATATATTTCATTAAGCGTAAACGCTTACAAACACACACCACCAGTCGCCCGCAGTAACAAATCATTCTGGATCTGCCCTGACAACCGCACACCACCGCGCGTATCTAACATCATCTGACACCACGCCTGCGCCATTGGCGGAGAAGCATATTTCAACATTTGCGCGCCACTACCCAGCAAGAATAGCTGATGAGTAATCTCTCGCCCCAGCTCTTCAGACGGTTTGCGCAGTTGCTGCTGTAAACGACGAACCGCGCGATCAAAATAGCGATCCTGTCCTTTCACTTCCATAAACGCTTCCGTCAATAACTCGTATACGCCAGCCTGCTTATTAAGAACGCGCAGCACATCCAGACACATAATATTGCCGGAGCCTTCCCAGATACTGTTCACCGGCATCTCCCGGTACAGCCGCGGCAACTCGCTCTCCTCGCAATAGCCAATACCGCCCAACACCTCCATCGCTTCGGCCACAAATGGGACGCCACTTTTGCAAATCACAAACTTCGCTGCTGGCGTAAATAAACGCGCCCACAGGGCTTCTTTAGCATCGGCACGCCGATCCCACGCCCGTGCCAGACGAAACAACAGCGCCGTTTGCCCTTCAAGCTGAAGCGCCATGCGACTTAAGACATGACGCATAAGGGGCTGTTCGATCAACGGATTGCCAAATACATGTCGTTGATGAGCGTGATAAATCGCCAGCGAAAATGCACGGCGCATCATGGCATGGCTACCCAGGGCGCAATCAAAACGCGTCATCCCGCCCATTTTCAGGATCAGGCGGATGCCTTCTCCCTCCTGGCCTAACAGCCAGCCGATAGCATCCTGAAACTCCACTTCGCAACTGGCATTAGAGCGATTGCCCAGCTTATCTTTCAGGCGTTCCAGGCGAATCGCGTTACGTTGTCCATCAGGCAAAAAACGCGGCACAAAGAAGCAGGACAATCCGCCCGTGGTCTGTGCCAGCACCAAATGCGCGTCGCTTTGCGGCACCGAGAAAAACCATTTATGCCCCACCAGCCGATAAGAACCATCGTCCAGACGCTCTGCCCTGGTAGTATTGCTCATCACATCAGAGCCGCCCTGCTTTTCTGTCATTCCCATGCCAATCAACAGACCGCGTTTTTGCCCGCCTGGCAGCAAATGGGAATCGTAGCGATCGCTCAACAGCGGCGTGATCCAATCCTTGAATGGTGCAGGTAACATCTGCAATAACAATGGGGTGGCGGCAAAAGTCATGGTTATCGGACATAACGATCCGGCCTCAACCTGTGCGTGCAACATAAAACGCGCCGCGCGCGCCACAAATGCGCCAGAACGAGCATCTTCCTCCCAGGCCAGATTGTGCACCCGATTGGTACATAGTGCCTGCATCAGCAAGTGCCATGCCGGATGAAAACGCACATCGTCCAGACGGCGTCCCTGAGCATCGTAGCGCAACAATTCTGGCGGATTCACATTCGCCAGTCGCCCCAGTTCAAGGGATTCAGCCGTCCCTAACTGCTGACCAATACTGGCGAGAAAATCACTATCCCAGCCCGCACCTTCACGTGTTACCGCTTCGCAAAGCGCGCCATCGGACAGGTATAGATTGCTGTTATTTAAAGGTATCGGTTGATTAAAAACGGTGTGAGTTTGCCAGTGCACTGTGTCTCCCTCCATCAATGGCAGTCACCATTAGTATGGTCACTGCCACGGATTCCTGACAGAAAGAGATTGCTAAAACATTCTTAACCCGCAATGTAATGCGGAACAAAACGCGAAGTATCTTTAGTGATCAGCGTGTTATCTTCGCGAATCCCCATACCGCACGCTTCATCATCGACAATCCAGCTACCAATCAATGTGTAGCTATCGCCAAAGCGCGGCAAAGGCTGAAAAGCCTGGTAGATCATCGGTTCATCGGCGTAATCACCCTCAGCATGGTCAACGACATTGTTCTGACCGTCAAAAATGGTGACGTTACCGCCTTCCCGTGAGTAGATCGGTTTACGCACGTAGCTTTCGCCCGCAGCAATCTGCGGTTTCTCGCCCTCAAACCAGGATGCCAGAAGATTAGGATGACCAGGGAAAAAGCGCCACAATAGCGGCATTAACCCTTTGTTGCTCAAGATACTTTTCCATAACGGTTCCACCCATTGCTCACGACGCTTGCGCAGCAGCGGGCCGTTATCGTCACGCATCATCCACTCCAGCGGATACAGCTTAAACGCACGCTGGATGACGTTATCATCGAGATCGGTCAGCACACCGCCGACGCCCAGGCCGAGATCTTCAATATAGATAAACCGCGATTCCTGTCCTGCCTGCTGGGCGCAGTCCTGCAAGTACAGCACGGTAGTCCTGTCTTCGTCGGTATCCTGACAGCAACAAAAATAAAACGGTTCACGGCTATAAATCTCGCTAAAGCGCGAAATCAGACGCTCCTGAATGACATTGTACTGATCAGCGTCACGCGGAATAATGCCGCTGCGCCGGGCATCTTCCAGCCACAACCACTGAAAATAAGCCGATTCATACAGCGAGGTCGGCGTATCGGCGTTGTACTCCAGCAACTTCACCGGCGCATTACCACACCAGGCAAAATCCATACGGCCATACAGCGAAGGATCGCGCGCGCGCCAGCTTTCAGCAATTACATCCCAGTACAGCGGGGGGATCGCCAGTTGCGTCAGGATCTCTTCATTTTTAACCGCACGATCCACCACCTCAAGGCACATCTGATGCAGTTCCGCAGTCGGTTTTTCGATCTGCTCTTCAATCTGCCGCAGGGTAAAGCGATAAGCACGACTCTCATCCCAATAGATTTCATTGTCGATGATATGAAAGTCAAATCCGTTATCGGCAGCGATCTGATCCAGATCCCGCCGCACAGGAACGTTGTGTCTCAGCATGATTAGCCTCCCCAATGCCCACGGGCGCTGGAAGAACGACCATAGCCGCCGCGAGAAACGGTTGATGCTTTTCTGGTGGTAAAGCCGCCCGAAGAGTAAGACTCTTTTTTGCCAGAACCGGAGCGCCAGGAGTAATCACCGGAAGTGTTGCGCCAGACGGGGCGCGAAGCATAAGAGGAGCCGCCACTGTTATAAACAAACTGCTCATCGCGATCTTTACGAATAACCCGACTTAATAAAAATCCAGAAATGACCGGGATCCAACTCTGTTCGACGTTGTCGTAATAGCAATTTTCGTACTTAGACTGACAATTCTGCTGAGTCATATTCTTCGGAACATCGGCATAAAATGCCGCTTTGGCGTTGTTCCAGCCATGAGCACAGATATCTGAATTATTACCGTCATCAATGCAATCCTGCACTGTCGAGTAAAACGTTCCGTCGCCGTCGTTATCGACATCGCCACTATCGCCACAACTTTTCAATACGAAAAAAGCGGCTCCCCCCATTAGCGCCAACGTTAAGTATTTATGTGCGTAGCGATTTCGCTGCGGCGCGAAGGGATTATTCGGTCGATTAATACGGCTGATGGCTCCGTGAGCTGGTTTACTGCTATTTCTTGATTTGCGTTTTCTGGCCATGATCGTCCATTACCATGTCATACAAGCTGCGTTAAAAATACCACCAGCCAGCGCGGCGGTTCCCATAAACATTCCTGCGGCGGTATTGTGATTAATAATTTTGTCGCTTAATGCGGGTATATAAAGTCTGACGCCAGAAAAAACGAGTAATTGAATCACCAGTGCGATCCCACCCCAGGCAAAATAATCAGGAATACTCACCGCATTGATTGCCGCACTGGATAATGGAATAACATAACCCAGCAATGTCCCGCTGAACGCCAGTGACGCCGCGATATTATTGTTTTTGATTAACTGCCATTCATTATGCGGAGTAATTTTGGAATAAATAAACAGAAAGATAATCACCATAGCCACGCCAATAAAAAAATAGGCGCTAAAAGCAAGGAGTGAATCAAGAATATGCATTATAAACTTCCCTGTAATTAACCAATAATATGAAGTGATGTTAGTGGGATATCGACACCCAGCGCACGCGAAAATAACCACTCCGGTTCACCGAGTTCGTTAAAGGATTCCTCACCATTTAACAGCAAATATTCGTAAGTATCTTCGGTCACCTGTCGCTGGTAACCCATCATAAAGTTATGCACTTCCCATTTGGTATGGTTTTGATTTTCTATTTTTTCCAGCATGTAGACCGGCTCAATATTACCTGGTTCTTCGCTATTAAAAAATCGCTGCCAGCGTTTTTCCTGCCAGTTTAAGGTCATCATCCCCATTGCTTTGGCATTAATTGCCTCGCGCCAGTGGCTCTCTTTGCTGATACCGTAACTCTCTTCATAGACAAAGAGCTTGATATCATCAATGTCATCAATGTCTTCGCCGCCAGTGGTATTGATTTGCAGGAATTCATCACCGGAAGTGTAGTAACGGAATATCTGACTACCGCCCCCCAGATCGATGCGACTGGCTGCAGCTACAGTGTATTCTTCCCCCGGTAACGCAATCAGTAATTCATCTTCCAGTAAACGAAACGCTAACGTATCGAGCGTAAAACCATTATGGAGATGCAACCCCAGCGGACCACGAGCGACTGCAGGCTTATCATCATTGCCAAACAGGCGCTGGAAAAAACCAGACATATTTTACCCTTAAAATAGCTGCCAGCCTTTTAGTGAGGCTGGCAAAAAAATTACTCACCCTGTTGGCGTTGCAGCCTTGCCAGCACATCCTGAGCACTGCTTTTGTTAACTCCACCAATCCCCGCTTCCGCCAGTTTTTCGTCGAGATCGCGGCCGTCTGCCACTTTCTCCAGTTGTGCAGCAGCATCCAGCCGTGCCTGACGTTCGGCCTGACGCGCTTGCAGGCGTTTTAAGGATTCAGCCGCTGTAGAGACGCTGGAAGATGCTCCAACGGTAGAGGTCGTTACTGCCTGTTGCGCACGCTGCATGGCTTCAGTGGCCTTAACGACTTCCATCTGTTGCTCAAATTGAGCAATACGCTGTGCCGTTGCCGTTACCGCTTTTTCCACACCATCACGGGAGACTTCAAGATTCGACAACACTTGCTCTTCAGCGGTAATGAGATTCTCAAGGCGCGCGATTTCTTCAGCGACTTCGTTAATCAACGACGGGTTGACGTTCTTACTTAATGCTTCCAGCGCACGGGCTTCCAGAGTGGCTTTACGCTCACGTAAATCTTTCAGTTTATCGTTACTTAATTTCACTCGCGCCAGCAGATCGACGCGTGATTTTCCGGCTTTATCCAGTTCAGCTTTGGCGTCGCGAATATGTTGTTCCAGCATCCGCACACCCTGGTTTTCTTCAATGGATTCTTCCGCCTGTGAAATAAAAGACTTACCTAATGTAAATAAACTTTTTAAAATCCCCATAAATACCTGTCTTCGTGATTAATATGAATATTCTTCAGTAATTTCAGCTAAATCCAATGCATTATCTACCAGCGTGGTTATCTCCAGCAGGAGATCATCAAGGGAAGAGTTAAGCGATAATGCACCAAAAACAATGTAATACTCTTCCTGCTCCACACTGGAGATCCCTACCGATGACAGTGGCATAATCTTCTGATTTCTTAATAAGAAGGTATTAAATTCATCTGGATTACTGATACAACTTACCGGGCAAATAAATGTTTCGATAATCATCTGGCGGGAAGTAAAAAGAATATTGATTTGCAAATCGCCATAATCATTCATTTTAATAATTAATGCGTTTTCATTATTTGTTATATCAATATTTTGTTCAGGTACAGTTTGCAGCGCCGTCGCCAGCGCCAACGGATTCCATGTCATATATTATTCCATAGTGATTAAGTTAAAATATTAATAATATGAATATTTGTAGCACGTAATTATCTTACCAGCTCCAGGTAAAAAAAAACCATCCAAATATGGATGGTTTTTCATAATTCAGAGGAATTAGCTACGCTGGCGTACTGCTTCAAATAAACAAATGCCGGTCGCTACCGAAACGTTCAGGGAAGAAACGCTTCCTGCCATCGGGATGCTGATCAACTCATCGCAATGTTCACGGGTCAGGCGACGCATGCCTTCACCTTCCGCGCCCATCACCAGTGCCAGACGCCCGGTCATTTTGCTCTGATAGAGAGTATGATCCGCTTCACCCGCCGTACCAACGATCCAGATATTCTCTTCCTGCAACATACGCATGGTGCGCGCCAGGTTAGTCACCCGAATCAGAGGAACGCTTTCTGCCGCGCCACAGGCCACTTTTTTCGCCGTTGCATTGAGTTGAGCGGAACGATCTTTCGGTACAATCACCGCATGAACGCCAGCGGCGTCTGCGCTACGCAGGCACGCACCGAGGTTGTGTGGATCGGTAACGCCGTCGAGGATCAGCAGGAACGGTTGTTCGAGCGAAGCGATCAGATCCGGCAGATCGCTTTCCTGATACTGACGTCCAGGCTTCACGCGGGCGATAATGCCCTGATGCACGGCACCGTCGCTTTTCTCGTCGAGATATTGACGATTTGCCAACTGGATAACCACGCCATGAGATTCGAGGGCGTGAATCAGCGGTAACAGACGTTTATCTTCACGGCCTTTTAAAATAAAGACTTCCTGAAAACGTTCAGGGGCGCGCTCCAGCAGGGCCTGCACTGCGTGGATGCCGTAAATCATTTCGCTCATTAATGTACTCGTTGTTAACGTTTTGCCTGATACGCTACGCTTATCAGGCCTACATGATTCTGCAATATATTGAATTTGCGTGATTATGTAGGCCTGATAAGGCGTTCACGCCGCATCCGGCATGAACAAAGCGCACTTTGTCAGCAATCTGACCCTCTTCTTTTTGAAGAGGGTTTTGATCACTCAGCTACTTTTTTCTTCGCTGCACGCTTCGCTTTGGTCGCTGCAGCTATTTTCTGCGTTTTAGCCGATGGCTTTTTCGCTTTTCTCGCGTCTTTTTTCGCCGCTTTCGGCTTCGCTTTTTTCTCACCACGGAAAGCACTGTCTGGCTCAAAGTTTACCTTTTTGCCCACCTGACGACGCTTACCGGCTTTTTTACCTGCATCACCTTTTTTCGCTTTCTCGCGCGCCGTTTTACCGACGTTGCGTGGCGCGCGTTCGCTGGAGATCAGGCTAAAGTCGATCTTGCGCTCGTCCATATTAACCGCTTCGACGCGAACTTCCACGCGGTCGCCCAGGCGATAAGTCTGGCCGCTGGATTCCCCCATCAGACGTTGACCAACCTGATCAAAGCGATAGTAGTCGTTATCCAGCGAAGAAACGTGGACCAGGCCATCAATAAACAGATCATCCAGGCGAACAAAGAAACCGAATCCAGTGACGCTGGAAATTACGCCTTTAAAGACGTTGCCCACCTGGTCGAGCATAAAGTCACACTTCAGCCAGTCTGCCACATCACGCGTTGCTTCATCGGCACGACGTTCCGCCATCGAACAGTGCTGACCCAGTTGCAGCATCTCTTCCATTGAATAATGGTAGCCACCGGTTTCAGTCGTGTTCCCCTGATGCCCCTGCTCTTTCGCCAACAGATACTTAATGGCACGATGCAGCGTCAGGTCAGGATAACGACGAATCGGTGAGGTAAAGTGGGCATAAGACTGCAATGCCAGACCAAAGTGACCGCGGTTTTCCGGATCGTAAATCGCCTGTTTCATTGAGCGCAGCAGCATGGTTTGTAGCATTTCTGCGTCAGGACGGTCGGCAACCGACTCCAGCAGTTCTGCGTAGTCGCGCGGTTCTGGCTTGTTACCACCCGGCAATTCCAGCCCCAGTTCCGCCAGCACTGAACGGAAAGAGGTAATCGCTTCGGTGCTCGGCTTGTCGTGAATACGGAACAATGCCGGTTCTTTCGCTTTCTCAACGAAACGTGCCGCCGAGATATTCGCCAGAATCATACACTCTTCAATTAATTTGTGCGCGTCGTTACGCTGAGTCTGTTCGATACGTTCAATACGACGTTCAGCGTTGAAAATAAACTTCGCTTCTTCACTCTCAAACGAGATCCCACCGCGCTCTTCGCGGGCTTTATCCAGCACTTTATAGAGGTTATGCAGCTCTTCGAGATGCTTAACCAGCGGCGCGTATTGTTCACGCAGTTCCTGATCGCCCTGCAGAATATGCCAAACTTTGGTGTAAGTCAGACGCGCATGAGAGCTCATCACCGCTTCGTAGAATTTATAGCCGGTCAGGCGACCTTTCGACGAAATGGTCATCTCGCACACCATACACAGGCGGTCTACCTGCGGATTGAGCGAGCACAGGCCGTTAGAGAGTACTTCCGGCAGCATCGGGATAACCTGCGACGGGAAGTAGACCGACGTACCGCGGTTACGTGCTTCTCTGTCCAGCGGTGTTGGTGGACGCACATAGTAACTGACGTCGGCAATTGCGACCCATAAACGCCAGCCACCGCCGCGTTTCTTCTCGCAGTAAACCGCATCGTCAAAGTCACGGGCGTCTTCGCCATCAATGGTGACCAACGGTAAATCACGCAGATCGACACGGTCTGCTTTTGCCTCTTCCGGCACTTCTTCTTTCAGCCCGGCAACCTGTTGCTCAACAGCCTGCGGCCAGATGTACGGAATTTCATGGGTGCGCAGGGCGATATCAACCGCCATGCCGGTGCCCATATTGTCGCCAAGTACTTCGACGATTTTACCCACCGCTTTGGTACGACGTGTCGGGCGTTGAGTCAGTTCGACAACAACGACAAAGCCCATACGTGCGCCCATGATCTGATCAGGTGGGATTAAGATATCGAAGCTCAAACGGCTGTCGTCAGGAACCACAAAGCCGACGCCCGCTTCGGTAAAGTAACGACCCACAATCTGGCTCGTTTTTGGCACCAGTACGCGGACAATACGCGCTTCACGGCGGCCTTTACGGTCAGCACCAAGCGGTTGCGCCAGAACCTGATCGCCATGAATGCAGGTTTTCATCTGCTCGCTGGAAAGATACAAATCATCTTTACGCCCTTCAACCCGCAGAAAGCCGTAGCCATCACGGTGGCCAATAACAGTACCTTTCACCAGATCGAGACGTTCCGGCAGCGCATAGCACTGACGGCGAGTGAAGACCAGTTGACCGTCGCGCTCCATCGCGCGCAGGCGACGACGCAGGCCTTCAAGCTGCTCTTCGCCTTCAATGTGCAGCTCTACCGCCAGCTCATCACGGCTGGCCGGTTTTTCACGTTTGGTTAAATGTTCGAGGATAAATTCCCGACTAGGGATGGGATTCGCGTATTTTTCAGCTTCGCGTTCCTGGAAAGGATCTTGTGACATCTCGGTTCCTCCGTTGTCATCTCTGATGAAGATTTTCGTCACTCCACCAGCAATAATTTATAAAGCGGTTGATTCTCTTCAACCAAATCGGCAAGCGTGTAGTTATCCAGTTCCGTAAGAAAACTTTGCACGGCCTTTGAAAGTGCCTGTTTCAACCGACAGGCAGGTGTGATGTGGCAAAACTCACTGCTGCAATTCACCAACGATAAGGGTTCCAGCTCGCGCACCACATCACCAATACGTATAGCACTCGCCGGTTTACCCAGGCGAATGCCGCCATTTTTTCCACGAACAGCAGTCACGTAGCCGGCACGACTAAGTTGATTGATTATTTTGACCATATGATTACGGGAAACGCCGTAGACGTCAGTCACTTCAGAAATGCTGGTCATCCGCCCTTCTGGCAATGATGCCATGTAGATCAGCGCGCGTAATCCGTAATCAGTGAAACTCGTTAACTGCACATCAACCTCAAAAAAGGGAAAGCGGGAAAAAATACATTTACATTGATGATAAACCAGCCACAAGCTGTGTCGCTAATTTATTTCAGTTTGGGGAAGGAAAAAAGCGAGGATTTAACACTGTGTCGGATAGCGTAATGGCTTACCCGGCACAGTAATGTATCACACTGCTAGCCCGGCAGGCAAAAGATCTGCCGGGCGTACCAGAATTACGCGTCGAACGGGTCGCGCAGAATCATGGTTTCAGTACGATCCGGACCAGTAGAGATGATATCGATCGGCACACCGGTCAGCTCTTCAATACGCTTGATGTAGTTCAGCGCTGCCTGCGGCAGACCGCTACGATCTTTCACGCCAAAGGTGGATTCAGACCAACCCGGCATGGTTTCGTAAATCGGCTCAACGCCTTTCCAGTCGTCTGCTGCCAGCGGAGTGGTGGTCACTTCGCGACCATCCGGCATACGGTAGGCCACGCAGAGTTTCACCTCTTTCAGGCCGTCCAGAACGTCCAGTTTGGTCAGGCAGAAGCCAGACAGAGAGTTCAACTGTACCGCACGACGAACAGCAACGGTGTCCAACCAGCCGGTACGACGGCGACGACCCGTTGTCGCGCCAAATTCGTTACCCTGCTTGCAGAGGAACTCGCCGGTTTCATCAAACAGTTCAGTCGGGAACGGACCTGCGCCAACGCGAGTGGAGTAAGCTTTGAGGATACCCAGAACGTAATCAACATAACGCGGCCCCAGGCCGGAACCGGTCGCCACGCCACCCGCAGTGGTGTTGGAAGAAGTTACGTACGGATAAGTACCGTGGTCGATATCCAGCAGCGTACCCTGCGCACCTTCGAACATGACGAAATCGCCACGTTGACGCGCCTGGTCGAGCAGGTCAGAAACGTCAACCACCATAGAAGTCAGGATGTCAGCAACCGCCATCACATCATCCAGAACTTTCTGGTAATCAACCGCTTCAACTTTGTAGTAGTTAACCAACTGGAAGTTGTGATATTCCATCACTTCTTTCAGTTTTTCAGCGAAGGTTTCTTTGTCGAAAAGGTCGCCAACACGCAAACCGCGACGTGCTACTTTATCTTCGTAGGCCGGCCCGATACCACGACCCGTGGTGCCGATCGCTTTCGCACCACGCGCTTTCTCACGTGCGTTATCCAGCGCCACGTGATAATCAAGGATCAGCGGACATGCTTCAGACAACAGCAGACGCTCACGAACGGGGATGCCACGGTCTTCCAGTTCTTTCATCTCTTTCATCAGCGCAGCCGGAGACAGCACAACACCGTTACCGATGATGCTGGTTACATTCTCGCGAAGAATACCTGATGGAATAAGATGGAGAACGGTTTTTTCACCGTTGATTACGAGAGTATGGCCTGCGTTGTGACCGCCCTGGTAGCGTACAACATATTTAGCCCGTTCAGTCAGAAGATCGACGATCTTACCTTTACCTTCGTCACCCCATTGGGTGCCCAGTACGACGACGTTGTTACCCATTTTTCAAAATCACCGTTTGCTTAAAAATGGATTCTACCATCGCTTTTTCAGAGTTACAGCACTTTTTGCATCCAAAAATGACCTTAGTCAGTCTATTTTTTGCTCAGCCAATCGTTTTCCTCAACATGTAGTAGACCACAACGCCCGCAACCACAAGTCCACCGCCAAAACGACGTAAAATATTATCGGGTAAATTAGTCATTGCAGAAATCATCTTCTTCCACGCCTGTGGGTAAAGCATCGGCCCTAAACCTTCCAGCACCAAAACCAGAGCAAGCGCCAGCCAGATTGTCGAATTCATTCATTATCCTTATAGAAAAAGAAAACCACCGACATCCCTGAGGATGCGGTGGCTTTATTTACCTGTACCGCGGTCGTTATCTTAACGCGTCGTGGAGCTCGGCGTCTTCATGTAGCGGAAGAAATCGCTGTCCGGGCTCATGACCATCACGTCCTGATTGCCAGAGAAACTGTTCTCATAAGCACGCAGGCTACGAATGAACGCATAGAAGTCTGGATCCTTGCTGAATGCGTCTGCAAACAGCTTGGCAGCTTCAGCATCGCCTTCACCGCGCATGATACGGCCCTGACGCTCTGCTTCTGCCAGCGTTCTGGTCACTTCATAGTCGGCAGTCGCGCGCAGTTTTTCCGCTTCTTCCTGACCTTGTGAACGGTGACGACGCGCTACCGCTTCACGCTCGGCGCGCATACGGTTGTAAATCGCTTCAGACACTTCGGTCGGCAGGTTGATCTGCTTGATACGCACATCGACAACTTCAATACCCAGCGCAGCCATACTGTTCGGGTTGATGACCGGAACCTTGCCCTTAGTCTCTGCCGTTACACGTTCAGCGGCTTCTGCGATAGCGTTATCTGCCGCAGGCGTAGACACTTCATCTTCCGTCCCCGCAGAACCAGAGTTCAGCGCGTCACGCACTTCAAGGGTCAGACGACCACGAGAATCAGTGACGATGTCTTTCACATCCAGACGACCAATTTCAGAACGCAGACGGTCAGAGAACTTACGTTTCAGCAGCACTTCTGCTTGCGAAATATCGCCGCCGCCCGTTGCCAGGTAGTAACGGCTGAAATCGCTGATGCGCCATTTGATGTAAGAGTCGACGATCAGGTCTTTCTTCTCTTTGGTCACAAAGCGGTCTGCCTGGTTGTCCATGGTCTGAATACGCGCGTCGAGCATTTTCACTGTTTCAATGAACGGTATCTTGAAATGCAGACCCGGTTCATAAACCAGAGGTTTGTTGTCATCGTCACGCAGTACCTTACCAAAACGCAGCGTAATACCGCGCTCACCTTCTTTGACGACAAAGACAGACATGTAAAGCACTACCAGCACGATGATGATAATCGCGATAACTGACTTACGCATCGTTATTCCCCCTGACGCTGGTAGTCGTTACGCTGCGCGTTGGCGCGGCGTTGGTCCATAATATCGCCCTGACTGGTGGACGACGTGTTGCTTGCTCCACTGGTTGTGGAGGAAGAGGCTGGCGGCAGACGCAGCAAGTTGCTGGCACCGTTGTCGCTCTTCGCCGCAGGCGCGTTGCCGCCTTTCAGCATCTGGTCTAACGGCAGAACCATCAGGTTGCCACCTTTATCGTTAACCAGCACTTTGCGGGTGTTACCCAACACTTTTTCCATCGTCTCGATATACAGACGCTCGCGAGTAATTTCCGGCGCGGCTTTATATTCCGGCAGAAGTTTAGCAAAGCGCGCCACTTCACCCTGGGCTTCCAGGATAGTCTGAGCCTTGTACGCACGCGCCTCTTCGAGGATACGTTGCGCCTGACCGTTCGCACGCGGCTGAACTTCGTTGGTATACGCCTCTGCTTCACGAATGTATTGCTGTTCGTTTTCACGCGCAGCAATCGCATCGTCAAACGCGGCTTTTACTTCTTCCGGCGGACGAGCGGCCTGGAAGTTGACGTCCAGCAGCGTGATACCCATGTCATACGGACGAATCGTCTCTTCCAGTTCGCGCTGGGTATCGCTACGAATCACAGTACGACCTTCCGTCAGAATGCGGTCCATGGTGTATTTACCGATAACTCCACGCAGGGCGCTGTCGGTAGCCTGACGCAGACTGTCATCCGGGCTGGTCACGCTATACAGGTATTTTTCCGGATTAGTGACGCGGTACTGCACGTTCATCTCAACGCGCACCACGTTCTCGTCCGATGTCAGCATCACACCGGAAGCAGCCAGTTCACGCACGGCTTCTACGTTCACCGGTTTGACTTCGTCGATAAACGTCGGTTTCCAGTTCAGACCCGGCTCAACCAGATGGCTGAATTTACCAAAGCGTGTTACCACGCCACGTTCGGCTTCTTTAATGGTGTAGAAACCACTGGCCGCCCAGATAATGACAATCGCTGCCGCTGCGATGGTAACGACACGACCGCCAAGCTGCGGGCGCGGACCTTGCGATGAACTACCACCGCCAGATCCAGTGCCTTTGCCGCCGCCCAGTCCACCGAGCTTTTTGCTCAGTTTGCGGAAGATATCATCTAAATCAGGTGGCCCTTGATCACGACCGCCTTTGTTTCCATTTCCCTCAGAGTTGCCGCCAGGTTTGCTGCTTCCCCACGGGTCGCGGTCTTGTCCGTTATTACCGGGCTGATTCCACGCCATGTTTGTGCTCCATATTTGTTATGCGGTGATCCCTGTTGTCTTTCGACGCCAGAGGATATGACTCCACGCTTCAGACGCTTTGCCGGTTAGATCAGGTAATCGATCAACGCCGGTTCTTGTTTACAGAGGCGACGCCAGTCAATGATCGGCATACGAACTTGCAGACTTACGCTGCCGTCCTCCTCCATCCACTCTTTTTCTATTGCCTGAAGCTGATAAAAACGGCTTCTCAGACGCCCTTCCTGCGGCGGCAAACGCAATGTATGCTGCGCCACCTCACCGGAAAGCCGCTCCGTCAAAGCCTGAAAAAGCTGTGGTATCCCCGCTCCGGTCTGCGCGGAAAGCCAGACACGAATCGGTTTGTTCTCTTCATCTCGATCAATACGCGGTTCGAAATCGTCCAGCATATCGATCTTGTTCATCACCAGCAGGGTTGGGATCTCGTGAGCATCGATCTCTTCAAGAACCGTATTCACCGCTTCGATGTTCTCCTGTACGCGCACATCTGCCGCATCAATGACGTGCAGCAGCAATGTGGCTTGCCGCGTCTCTTGCAACGTGGCTTTAAACGCCGCCACCAGATCGTGCGGCAAGTGGCGAATGAACCCTACGGTATCCGCCAGTACGGTTTCACCGACATCCGCGACGTCAATACGCCGCAACGTAGGGTCGAGGGTGGCAAACAACTGGTCTGCCGCATAAACCCGTGCTTCGGTGATGCGATTGAAAAGGGTAGATTTACCGGCGTTGGTATATCCCACCAGCGAAACTGTAGGAACGTCGGCTTTGATGCGCGATTGCCGCCCCTGCTCACGCTGCTTTTCAACTTTTTCCAGGCGCGACTGTATCTGCACAATGCGATTACGCAACAAACGACGGTCGGTTTCGAGCTGGGTTTCGCCCGGCCCACGCAAACCGATCCCGCCTTTCTGTCTTTCAAGGTGGGTCCAACCACGCACCAGGCGCGTGGCCAGATGGCGCAACTGCGCCAGCTCAACCTGCAACTTACCCTCATGAGTACGTGCACGTTGGGCGAAAATATCTAAAATAAGACCAGTGCGGTCGATAACACGACATTCGCACAAACGCTCCAGGTTACGCTCCTGCGCCGGACTCAGTGCATGGTCAAAAAGAACGACCGAAGCACCCGTCGCTTTTACGGCTTCCGCAATTTCAACGGCTTTACCTTCACCAACAAAATACTTTGGGTGCGGCGCTTTACGGCTACCGGTAATCACCTGCAATGCTTCGACACCGGCGGAAGAGACCAGAGATTCAAACTCCTGGAGGTCTTCCATATCTTTGTCTTGCGTAAAATAGATGTGTACCAGCACCGCCTGCTCACCAGCATCATAACGGTCAAACAAGCGTATAACCCTCTAAATAGATCAGCGGGGAACGCAGGATCGCTGGCTCCCCGTGTAAAAAAACAGCCCAAAACCTTATTCGGTTTCTTCGCTGTCCTGTTGCGCGGAAGTATTCTGCGCGCTGCTACCATGATGGTAGTTACTGCTGGTACTGCCACCGGCGTTGTTACTGTGATGAGAAACCGGGCGAGACGGGACAACAGTAGAAATCGCGTGCTTATAAACCATCTGGCTGACCGTGTTTTTCAACAGGATCACGAACTGATCAAAAGACTCGATTTGTCCTTGCAGCTTAATACCATTCACCAAATAAATAGAAACTGGAACACGTTCCCGACGCAGTGCGTTCAGGAACGGATCTTGTAAAGATTGCCCCTTAGCCATTCTCTCTTTTCCTTATATGCTTATTTGTACTTTGAACCTTTCGATTCTGAAAAAATTGCGCACGATACGTCTCAATTGTACACATTCAGCCTGCGATAGCACCAACAACCTGTAATACTTCGTCACGCGCCTGTTCTGGTTTTTCACTGTCAAGCCAGTGAACCCCTTCCCAACCACGTAGCCAGGTTATTTGCCGCTTCGCCAACTGTCTCGTGG
The DNA here is from genome assembly GCF_002965125.1 of Escherichia sp. MOD1-EC6162. Classification (NCBI taxonomy): domain Bacteria; kingdom Pseudomonadati; phylum Pseudomonadota; class Gammaproteobacteria; order Enterobacterales; family Enterobacteriaceae; genus Escherichia; species Escherichia sp. MOD1-EC6162. The sequence goes on along the minus strand of NZ_PTSB01000026.1, from coordinate 3,611 downwards.
CGCAAACACCTCGATAAACCATTTCATCGTATGAGATTTCGCCTTCAAGGTAAGACCACATCTGGCGATAACCCACGCAACGAATGGAAGGCAAATCCGTATGCAAATCTCCTCGGGCAAAAAGCGCCCGGACTTCTGCTTCAAAACCTGAAGCCAACATCTGATGAAAACGCTGCTCAATTCGTTGATGGAGCAGTTCACGGCTCGCCGGGGCGATGGCGAACTGATGCACCTGATACGGTAGAGCGTCTCCTGACGTTTGCGTCAGTTCCGTTAAAGTTTTACCCGAAATGAAAAAAACTTCCAGTGCCCGGGAAAGCCTTTGTGGATCATTTGGATGAATCCTTGCTGCCGCAACCGGATCGATCTCCTGAAGTTGACGGTGCAATGACTCCCAACCTTGCTCTGCCGCCTGTTGCTCAATTCTGGCCCGTACTTCCGGGTCCGCCGACGGTAGCGGCGACAACCCTTCCAGTAACGCCTTGAAATACAACATCGTACCGCCTACCAACAGCGGGATCCGCCCCGCCGCGGTGATATCGGCCATTTCCACCAGCGCATCGCGGCGAAAATCAGCAGCCGAATAAGCCTGCGACGGATCGCGAATATCCAGCAATCGGTGCGGCGCGGCGAGTAACTCTTCAGCGTTCGGCTTCGCCGTCCCGATATCCATCCCTTTGTAAATAAGGGCAGAATCAACGCTTATCAACTCTACTGGTAAAATTTTACGCAGCTCAATAGCCAGCGCCGTTTTACCGGAGGCCGTTGGCCCCATCAAAAAAATTGCCTTAGGCAGGCTCGCCTTACTGATATCACTCATCTTTCAGGGCTTTTATCGCCGGATGTAAATCAACAGATTGTAACAGACCACTCGGCGGCGTTTTCACAAGCTGAGGACATAACCGTTCTACGTCCGCCAGTAGGGTAATGGCTTGTGCCATTGACCACTGTGCATGTTCGCTCGTCAGATTTCGTGCAATCCACTGCGCAATATTGCCATGTTCGAATACGGACTGCTTTGCCAGGTAGCCTATCAGTTCAGGAATCAAGATTTGTAAATTTTGTTGGCGTAAGGGTAAAGGCACGGCCCTGATGGTCACATGCTGCGCATCGGACTGATATTCAATGCCTAACTCTGCCAGTGCAGACTGCGCTTTTTCTAATGCCGATTTTTCTTCGCCAGAGACTTTTAGCCGCAACGGAATAAGCAACGGCTGGGCGCAAACTGGCGATTCACCCGGCGTCAGTTGCACCTGACGCAACCAGCGTTCCGCTACCGGCAGGGCTAAAAGTGAAATTTTGCCGTCGCGTTCCAGCAGCGCACAGTCAGAATGGACGATAGTCAGCACCCGACCAAAGCTTTGACCATTCGCTGCCAGCGTAAGTTCCTGCGGTTCTGACGCTTTTGGTTTGTGCATTGGCGCAGGCGTTTGCAAAAGCTGGCGATACACTTCGCCTTGCTGTTTCTGGTAGCCTGGCTGTGCGTTCGGCCACGGAGCGGCCTGGCGGCTGCCTGTTGCTGGAGCAGGAGAGTAGCGCTGGGCTGCTGGCTCACGAACTGCCGGTTCAGCGAAATGATTACGCCCTGCTGCCACGCGGTTTTCTGGTACAGGACGCGGTGCTGGCTGAGCGTTACCCTCCAACGGCAAAGGCGTTTCCAGTTGCTGTTGCAGCACGCTTAACACGCCCTGATAGATAAAATCATGCACCAGGCGCGACTGATGAAAACGCACTTCGTGTTTGGCAGGGTGCACGTTAACATCCACCTGATGCGGGTCGATCTCAAGATACAACACAAACGCCGGTTGTTGGTCGGCCCCCAGTTTATCTTCGCAGGCCTGGCGAATCGCGTGATTGATCAGGCGATCGCGCATCATGCGCCCATTCACGTAGCAATACTGAATTTCTGCCAGCGCGGGCGTGGTATGAGTCGGATCTACGACCCAGCCGTGCAGCGTGAGGTCACCGTGCTGCCATTCAATCGCCAGCGCATGTTCGAGAAAAGCGGTGCCACAAATCGCCCCTAAACGGCGCTCTTTTTGCCCGCCTTCCGGCACCGCGCGGTACTGGCGCATGATTTTGCCGTTATGTGACAGGTTGATGGTCACATCGAAACGCGCCAGTGCAATACGCCGGATAATCTCATCAATATGGTTAAATTCCGTTTTCTCGGTGCGCATGAATTTGCGCCGCGCCGGGGTGTTGTAGAACAGATCCAACACTTCCAGCGTCGTTCCCACCGGATGGGCAGCAGGTTTAACCGTCACATCCATATCACGCCCTTCGGCATAAGCCTGCCAGGCTTCCTGCTGTTCCGCGGTGCGCGAAGTGAGTGTCAGGCGGGAAACCGAACTGATACTCGCCAACGCCTCACCGCGAAAGCCCAGGCTGATAATGGCTTCGAGATCGTCCAGAGAGGCGATTTTACTGGTGGCATGACGCGCCAGCGCCAGCGCCAGTTCATCTTTTTTGATACCGCAGCCGTTATCACGAATGCGGATAAGTTTCGCCCCACCACGTTCGATATCAATATCAATGCGCGTCGCCCCCGCATCGAGGCTGTTTTCCACCAGTTCTTTGACTACCGACGCAGGTCGCTCGACCACCTCACCTGCGGCAATCTGGTTCGCCAGTTGTGGCGGTAAGACCTGAATTGGCATCAATAATCCTTAGTTTGGCAGCGTGCGATCTGACGTCGTGGCAGTACTGGCTGTCTGCGCAGTTGCGCCCTGCGGCGCAGACTGCATCGGATGCGCAAGGAAATAATTGCGCAGGCCGTTGTAAATGGCTTCTGCCAACTGCTGTTGATAATCGTCGCTCGCCAGCAAACGCTCTTCGCTGTTATTGCTGATAAAACCGGTTTCGACCAGTACTGACGGGATATCCGGCGAACGCAGAACGCCAAGGCTGGCGTGTTCTGGTCGACGTTTATGAATTTCGCCAATGCGTTGTAACTGGCTGATCATACTGGTCGCCACATCATACCCTACCCGCTGGGAATGACCGAACTGTAAATCCAGCACAGCCTGGCTTAAGTACGGATCCGACTGGCTGTTTGCCAGCACATCACCAGCACCGCCCAGCAACTCTGACTGTTTCTCGTGCTGTTCCAGCCAGCTTGCCATTTCACTGTTTGCGCGACGGTTCGAGAGCACCCATACAGAGGCGCCGGTGGCACTGCGGTTCGGTGCGGCATCGGCGTGAATCGACACGAGGAAATTGGCGTTTTGCTTACGTGCGACGTCACTACGCCCCATCACCGAAATAAAGTAATCCCCATCGCGGGTTAAAACCCCCTTAAACATCGGATCGGCATTGAGCAAAGTACGCAATTTACGCGCGATGGCGATGGTGACATTTTTCTCCCGCGTACCGCCAGGGCCGATAGCGCCTGGGTCCTGACCGCCGTGCCCGGCATCAATGGCGATGACAATTTTATCGCCAGTGTTAGCCGTCGCGCGCGCTGCCGGACGCGTTACCGTATTGCTGCTGATGACACCTGTTGTGCGGTTGCTTTCAGTTTTAAACGGATTGCGCGCAGGTTCACTTACGCGCGGTGCGACAACCGTAGGTGTTTCAACGCGTTTAGCAACCACAGGCGGCGGAGGGGG
>NZ_PTSB01000025.1:0-61130 GCF_002965125.1 Escherichia sp. MOD1-EC6162 | reverse complement strand
ACTGAGTTTCTCAGAATCATGCGGAATGGTGATGAGAATGCTGATGACATTGCAGGGCGCTTCACCGGGACGTATACCGGAGCTGATGCGCGATCTTGCAAGTATGGGACAACTTGTGAAATTACCGACAAGAAGGGAAAGGGCCTTCCCGAGAGTGGTAAAGGAGAGGCCCTGGAAATACCCCACAGCCCCGAAAAAGAGCCAGTCAGTTGCTTAACTGACTGGCATTACACCTTGCGGTGCCTTTTTTAATCATTCAATATCCAGCGGATCTTCAGAAAGAATAATCCCGGTATTGTCGGCATAGAGATGGTCACCGGAGAAGAAGGTGACGCCGCCAAAATTGACGCGGACATCGCTTTCACCAATGCCTTCGCCAGCGGCACCGACCGGAATTGCGGCCATCGCCTGGATGCCGATATCCAGCTCTTCCAGATCATCTACCTGGCGCACTGCACCATAAATGACCAGGCCTTCCCATTCATTTTGTACCGCCAGACGCGCCAGTTCAGCATCGACCAGTGCGCGACGAACAGAACCACCGCCATCGACGACAAGAACACGACCACGGCCATTCTGTTCGAGCAGATCGTACAGCAACCCGTTGTCCTCGAAACATTTTACCGTGATGATTTGTCCGCCAAACGACGCCCGTCCACCAAAGTTGGAGAACAGCGGTTCCACGACGTTGACATCTTCTTGATAGATGTCACAAAGCTCGGAAGTATCGTATTTCATAGGCTTAACATTCAGTTGCTGCGAGAATTTTCAGTATATCGCGCTATGTGGGTTGTTGGCAAAATCATCAATTGTTAATTGATATTTGTCAGTTATGCTGCCCACTGGCTTAGGAATATCCCCAAAACAAACAGCAGGTTAGTCAGTAATGCCCCTTTAACAGTGCGTTCCAGCATCGGACGCATCGCCACCGGGTCCATTTCACGCATCACATAACGGGTTTGTTTCACTAACAACGGTGCCGCCAGCAGGAACAGCCAACCCCACGGGCTGTGCAGCGAAAAGAGATTAAACAGTGCCAGGCACACCAGTGACCCCATCAGCAGACAGGCATGGTAACGGCGTGCGTTCACTTCACCTAAGCGTACAGCCAGCGTGTTCTTGCCATTCTCGCGGTCGCTATTGATATCACGCAGATTATTAATGTTCAGTACCGCAGTAGCCAGCAGGCCACATGCTGTAGCCGGAAGGATCAACGCCGGAATCAGGGTATGCGCCTGTAAATACCAGCTCCCCATCACGCTTAACCAACCAAAGAACACCAGTACGGAAATATCGCCAAGGCCAATATAACCATAAGGACGATTGCCCACGGTGTAGGTGATAGCGGCAATGATCGACAACCCGCCAAGAATCAGGAAACCGACAAAATCGGCCAGCGTATGGCACGCCACTGCAACCAGTGCTAGCCCGGAGAGACAGATGAGCACGACGGTAATAATGAGCGCCCGTTTCATCTCTTGCTGGGTAATGACCCCTTTTTGCATCCCGCGTAGTGGTCCGATACGGTCAGGTTTGTCGCTGCCTTTAACGGCATCACCGTAATCATTGGCGAGGTTAGAGAGGATCTGTAACAGCCCGGCGGTAATCAGTGCCAGCAGAGCGACCAGCGGATCGAAGTGACCTTGCCACCATGCCAGCGCCGTCCCGACGATAATTGCAGCAAAGGCGAGGGGGAGGGTTTTAGGTCGTAAACTTTCCAGCCACGCCTGAGTTCGGCTAATTTGTTGTTCAGTCATAATACGCGCCAATAAAAATGGGGCCTTTCAGCCCCATCAAACAATGATGAAAATGATTGAACGCGATTATAGGATAAAACGGCTCAGATCTTCATCTGCCACCAACGCATCCAGATGTTTGCTCACATAATCTGCGTCAATGATGATAGTTTGACCGCTTAAATCGCTGGCGTCGTAGGAGATCTCCTCCATCAAACGCTCCAGAACGGTATGTAAACGACGTGCACCGATGTTTTCGGTAGATTCGTTCACCTGCCATGCGGCTTCCGCGATGCGCTTAATACCGGAGTCGGTGAACTCAATGTTTACGCCTTCAGTCGCCATCAGTGCTTTGTACTGCACGGTGATAGAGGCATTCGGTTCGGTCAGAATACGCTCGAAGTCGCTGGTGGTCAGTGCCTGCAACTCAACGCGGATCGGCAGACGACCTTGCAGTTCCGGGATCAGGTCAGACGGTTTAGCAATCTGGAACGCACCAGAAGCGATAAACAGAATGTGGTCAGTTTTGACCATCCCGTGTTTAGTGGAAACGGTGCAACCTTCTACCAGTGGTAGCAGGTCGCGCTGAACGCCTTCACGAGAAACATCCGGACCGGAAGATTCGCCGCGCTTACAGATTTTGTCGATTTCGTCGATAAACACGATCCCGTGTTGTTCAACGGCATCGATAGCGTCTTGCTTCAGCTCTTCCGGGTTCACCAGTTTCGCCGCTTCTTCTTCAATCAGCAGCTTCATGGCGTCTTTGATTTTCAGCTTACGCGCTTTTTGCTTCTGACCACCCAGGTTCTGGAACATAGACTGCAACTGGCTGGTCATCTCTTCCATTCCCGGAGGTGCCATAATTTCAACGCCCATCGGTGCTGCGGCAAGATCGATCTCGATTTCTTTGTCATCGAGCTGGCCTTCACGCAGTTTTTTGCGGAATGCCTGACGTGCTGCAGACGGTTCCTGCTGCTGTTCGGTCTGTCCCCAGTTGTTTTTGGCCGGAGGGATTAGCACGTCGAGAATGCGCTCTTCTGCCAGTTCTTCAGCGCGATAACGGTTTTTCTCGATAGCCTGGACGCGTACCATTTTCACGGCGGCATCGGTCAGATCGCGAATAATAGAATCCACTTCCTTACCGACATAGCCCACTTCGGTGAATTTGGTGGCTTCAACTTTGATGAACGGCGCATTCGCCAGCTTCGCCAGACGACGGGCGATTTCAGTTTTACCGACGCCGGTCGGGCCGATCATCAGGATGTTTTTTGGGGTCACTTCATGGCGCAGCTCTTCGTTGAGCTGCATGCGACGCCAGCGGTTACGCAGTGCAATCGCCACAGAACGCTTAGCGTTATCCTGGCCGATGATGTGCTTATCCAGTTCGCTGACGATTTCGCGTGGGGTCATTTCAGACATGGGAGATCCTTACGCTTTGTAGCTTAATTCTTCGATGGTGTGGAAATGGTTGGTATAGATGCAAATGTCGCCTGCAATATCCAACGCCTTTTCAGCAATTTCACGGGCGCTAAGTTCAGTGTTTTCTAACAGCGCGCGCGCCGCCGCCTGGGCGTAAGGGCCGCCGGAGCCGATAGCAATAAGATCGTTTTCTGGCTGCACAACGTCACCGTTACCGGTGATGATAAGCGATGCAGTTTCGTCCGCGACCGCCAGCAGTGCTTCAAGTTTGCGCAACATGCGATCGGTACGCCAGTCTTTTGCCAGTTCAACGGCAGCTTTAACCAGATGGCCCTGATGCATTTCCAGCTTACGTTCAAACAGTTCGAACAGCGTAAAAGCATCCGCAGTACCGCCCGCAAAGCCCGCGATGACTTTGTCGTTGTACAGACGGCGGACCTTTTTCACGTTGCCTTTCATTACGGTATTGCCCAACGTGGCCTGGCCATCACCAGCGATGACCACATGGCCGTTACGGCGTACGCTTACTATAGTTGTCACGAGCTGACCCCTTGGTTACGAATACAGAGTACAAACCCCGTACAAAAGTACGGGGCATAATGCAATTATAGATGGGGGAGATTTTGAGGGTTTCAACCCCCGGTGGCGAGCCGAATACAGTTTGTGTGACCCGCCATCTTCAAACGATTGAGGGTGTTGTCTGCGTTTTCTTTGCCTTTCACCGGGCCAATGACCACACGATTCCAGCCATTGTTGGTGGTAATTTTCGAGTCAAAACCTTCGAACGCCAGTTGAGCACGTACCGTCTCTGCCTGTTCCGCGCCTCTGAACGAACCGCACTGTACCATCCAGCGGCGTTCATCTTTTTTCTCTGCCGTCGGTTTTGGCGCGTCTGCGGCACGAGCAACGGGCGCAGCCTGCTGTGGTTTCGGCTGTGCAGCAGTATGCGCAGGCGTTTGCAGCAGATCCTGGTACGGTTGCTGAGTGGACGCAGGTTTAGACTGCCGCGGCTGAGACTGTACTGGCGCGGCTTGCGCAGTACGTGTCTGTTGCTGCCAGCTTTGTTCTGTCGCACGTGGCTGCTGGGCCAGACGTTGCTGTTCTGCTAACTGCTGCGCCTGACGCTGGCGTTGTAGCGTTTGCTGGCGCTGTTCCGGCGTCTGCTCATTCCACGGAACTTCAATTAGCTGCGTTGGCTGCTGGCGCATATCGGCCTGCATTTGCTCAAGAAGCTGGCGCTGTTCCGGTGTCAGTTGTTCCGGCGTTTTCACTTCACCACCGGCAGAAGGTTCTGTTGGCGCACGCACACCAGGCTGGCGACTTTCCAGCTCTTTTATGTAACGCCAGCGTTCTTCCGGTTTCGGAGGTAGTCCATTTCCGGTCACTTTCTGGCTTTGCAGCGTCTCGGACTCTTCTTTCTTGTGATGCGTAATGAAGTACAGACCACCGATAAAGGTCACAAGAACGGCGGCAGCAATAGCGACCATTGCGGGAGAAACCGCAGGCAGATTTCGTTGCTTTTTCCGTGAGGTGCTCTTTTTTCGCCGCGAAGGTGCCGGTTGGCTGCGGCGTACATAATCTCGTTGTGCCACTATCGTTTCGCTGTATTTATTCGTTCGTCAGCCCGCCATGTTACTTAAGCGGCGGGCCTTTGACCAGTCACGGAAGTCTTAAAGGTTTACTTTAAGTCAATGTGCGCGTCGATCCCCGGATAATAAGCTCGCAGTCCATTAAACGTGAGCCACTGCCGACCGTTTGCCCCTGCATTTGATCAAGCAATAACAGCATAGCTTCCCGACCGATTTCGTAACGCGGCTGCGCAATGGTTGTCAGCGGCGGATCACAGAATTGCGTCAGGTCGATGTTATCAAAACCGATGATGGAAAGGTCGTCAGGGATTTTCAGCCCCTGACGTTTGGCCTGTGAAAGTGCGCCGAGCGCCATCACATCGCTATGACAGAAGACGGCAGTAGGCGGCTGCGGAAGGTCGAGCAACTGTTGCATGGCTTTACTTCCGGCTTCGAAGGTGAAATCGCCTCGGGCGATATATTGCGGATCAACCATAATTCCGCAGCGACGCAGCGCCTGAACGTAGCCTTGCAGGCGATAGTGACACAGCGGCATCTCTTCTGGACCAGCAATACAGCCAATCCGTTTATGTCCCTGTTCATACAGGTAATTTACCGCATCGAATGCCGCGGTCAGGTTGTCGATATGAACCGTCGGCAGCTCCAGCTCCGGCGCAAATTCGTTCGCCATCACCATAGGCGGCAGATTACGTTGCTCCTCTATGCTGGCATCAAACGGCAGCCTTGAACCCAGCAGCAACATGCCATCAATTTGCTTGGTGATGATTAAATCGATAAAGGTTTTTTCCTGCTGATTTTGATGTGCGCAGTCACCAATCAGCACCAGATATCCGTGACTTGCCGCCGTAATTTCGATACCGCGAATAATTTCGCTAAAGAAGGGATCACAGATATCCGGGACAATTACCAGAACTGTACGGGACTCATTACGCTTAACGTTACGTCCCATTGGCTGTGGTAAATAACCCACTTCCCGAGCGGCTTTTTCAACCCGATTACGAGTGGCCAGGGAGACTTTATCGGGATTCATCAATGCTCGGGAAACGGTCGCTGTAGAGACTTTTGCTTTCAGGGCAACGTCTTTCATGGTTGCGGCAGTTTCCTGCTTCTTCTTCGCTTTCACACTCACTCCTCGCCTGGCACGTCAGGCGTACTACATCCATGTTTACTTCATATCGGCAACATTTTTAGCAGATAGTGCGTGAAAACGGTTACAGAATTTTCATGAAAAGTGTGATGAATATTTAATTTTTCGATCCGCCTCGCATCGTGAGCGGTTTAGCCTTCAATGGGATCGACATCCAGCACCCATTTCACTTTTCGTGAATCCGGTATTGTGTTGATAAGCGCCAGAGTGCCATTAATGATGTGCTGCAAGCGCACGCGGGAAGGGTGTTGCAACAAGATCTGCCAGCGCCAGCGACCGCCTCGTTTGGGTGCCAGTGCCGGAACCGGGCCGAGAACCCACAGTTTGTCATCCGCCAGCGGACTGGAGAGGATCAGATTGCGCAACTGCTGCAGGAACAGCGGTGCGTGCTGATTATTATGATCTTCTGCGCGCACAATCACATGGCTGGTCCACGGTGGCAGTTGCATCATTCGCCGTTCGGCCAGCGCCTGTTCGGCAAAGGCGTCGTAGCCTTTATAGAGCAACGTTTGCAACAGAGGATGTTCCGGATGGTGTGTTTGCAGCACCACCTCACCCTGTTTACCTGCACGCCCCGCACGACCAGCGACCTGAGTGTAAAGCTGGGCAAAACGTTCTGCTGAGCGAAAATCGGCAGAAAATAGCGCGCCATCGACGTCCAGTAACGCCACAAGCGTGACATCCGGAAAGTGGTGACCTTTCGCCAGCATTTGCGTACCAATCAAAATCCTCGCGCCACCGCGATGCACTTCCGCCAGTTGCTGCTCCAGCGCGCCTTTACGGCTGGTGGTGTCGCGGTCGATACGTGAAATGGCTACACCAGGGAACATCGGCGCAAGCGTCTGTTCAAGCTGCTCAGTGCCCAGCCCCACCGGCATCAGGTGCGTAGAGCCGCAGGACGGACACTGGCGCGGCACCGGGCGCTGGCTATCGCAATGGTGGCAGCGCAGATGTTGCTGTGCCTGATGCAGCGTGTAGTAGTGATCGCAACGTGGGCATTCGGCAATCCAGCCGCAGTCGTGGCACAGCAGCGCAGGCGCAAAACCACGGCGATTAAGAAAGAGAATAACCTGGTTGTCGGCCTGTAAATGCTGGCGCATACGACTGATTAACGCTGGAGCCAGCCCCGCCTGCACCTTCTGACCTTTTAAATCCAGCACGTGTTGAATTGCCGGACGCGCATTACCCGCCCGACGTGTCAGGCGCAGCAGGCGATATTTTTTCTGTTGCACGTTGCATAGCGTTTCCAATGCAGGCGTTGCCGAACCGAGAATGATCGGGATTTGCTCGCTGTGCGCGCGATATACCGCCAGGTCTCGGGCATGATAGCGCCAGCCTTCCTGCTGCTTGTAGGAACTGTCATGCTCTTCGTCGATGACAATCACGCCGAGATTTTTAAATGGCGTAAACAGTGCGGAACGCGTACCAATCACAATCGCTGCTTCGCCATTTTTCGCTTTCAGCCACGCCGAAAGGCGTTCGCTGTCGTTCAGACCAGAATGCAGAACTTCCACGGGGGCGTTAAATCGTTCACGAAAACGGGCGATAGTTTGCGGTGTCAGGCCGATTTCCGGCACCATTACCAGCGCCTGCTTGCCCTGGCTGAGAACGTTTTCCAGCACGCTTAAATAGACTTCCGTTTTACCGGAACCGGTGACGCCCGCCAGCAGCCAGGCAGAAAAAGAATCGGCCGCGCTATGAATTGCGCCAACGGCGGTGGCTTGTTCAGTATTCAGCCGCAGACGTTCGCCAGAAACGGCATAGCCCGTTCGCCAGTCGCTAAATTCTGGCGTTTCGCTTGCCAGTTCACACAAACCTTTTTTGCGCAGCGCCTGTAGTGCGGCATCATTAAATTCGAGAGTGGCGACCTGGTCGCGCCAGATTTTCCCTTGCCGCAATGCTGCCAGCGCTTGCTGCTGTTTTGGCGAACGTTTCAGGCTGTTGATATCCACCGCCTGGCCCTGCTCGGTGGCAAACCAGTACCACATTGGCGTGTTCGCCGCAGGTCGCCCCTGGCGCAGTAAAATCGGCAAGGCATGAAATAACACATCGCCAATCGGATGATGATAGTAATCCGCCGCCCATAGCAGTAATCGCCAGACGGAGTGAGTAAACACCGGCTCACTGTCCAGCACTTCTCCCACCGCTTTCAGTTCGTTGAGTGGCAACTCGCTAACGTCGCTAATCGACACCACAATCCCGATGCGTTCTTGCTGTTTGCCAAACGGCACGCGCACGCGACACCCGGCTTTAACCGTCATGCCTTCAGGCAGCAGATAGTCAAAGGTACGAGGGAGCGGAACGGGCAAGGCAACGTGGGCAACGGGCATAGCATCATCCTGACTTGAAATTCGGTGGAACAGTATACACATTGCCGTAGAGGAGTGCGGATCAGTTTGCATACGCTGGTTAATTTCTGTATGATTCGGCGCCTTTGATACGAAATGATCGTATTGAAACTATACTTTAAACATCGCGTGGTGTCTGGCGTTAGGGCTGGAAGAGCGACGCGGCCTTAAACCGAGGTTTTCCCATGAAAAAAGATATTCACCCGAAATACGAAGAAATTACTGCTAGCTGCTCTTGCGGTAACGTAATGAAAATCCGCTCCACCGTTGGTCATGACCTGAACCTCGACGTGTGCAGCAAGTGCCACCCGTTCTTCACTGGCAAACAGCGTGATGTTGCTACCGGTGGCCGTGTTGATCGCTTCAACAAGCGTTTCAGCATCCCGGGCAGCAAATAAGACCGGATTTCCGAAAAAAGCGCCGCACGGCGCTTTTTTTGTGCCTGAAAACTTTCATCAGCAACATAACTCATTGAGTTTGTGTTTTTTTATCTTTTCTTTCATCGCGAAAATCCATTTTATCGATACCGTATTTTTTCATGCGCAAATACAGCTTTTTTCTGGGTATCTGAAAGTAATCTGCAACGTCGTTTATACGACCCTGGTGGAAGTTGAGAGCATCAATAATTATTTGTCTTTCATAACTTTCTACTCGTTCATCCAGCGGTGCTGGATCAGTCTCCATCATCTGCAAATTGACCGAATCGTCCAGCATTAAAACACCTACTGCAACCAGTTCTGCTGCATTCACCAATTCAATGATATTACCCGGCCAGGCACGCGCCATCAGCCGTTTATAAAACGTTTTTCCCAGCAACGGCTGTTGGCGATTTAATCGTTTACAGGTGAGTGTCAGATAATGGTGAAAAATAGGTTCAATATCCCCCGGTCGTTGGCTTAGTGGTGGGCATTCAATGTGGGTGAGTGAAAAAAGAAAATACAATGCGGGAATGATTTTCTGTGCGGCGGCCAGTTCAGCCAGAGGGCTTTGATTAACAACCATCAGACGAAACGATCGATCCTGTGGGCGTTCCTGGAGTTGAATCAAGAGACGCTGATTTTCTTGTGTTAAATGTTCAAGTTCTTTTAATAACAGCGTGCCACCTTCTGCCTCTTTCACCCATTCTTCCAACGGTTGCTGACTATTAGCGCTGAGTGTGCGTTCAATTAAAGGTCTTTCTTTGCGAGAACTAAATTGATGAAGATAATGAGCAGCTAATGTTCTCCCTGTACCCGGTTCGCCGTAAAAACAGACGGGAAGATCGGTTTCTGCCAGCGTTTCAAGTTGTTGGCGTGTCTGGCGGATCCAGCCGCTGTTACCGATTAAGTGTCGATTAAACTGAGTGTGTCGCCATTTTTTTTGTTCCAGATAAGCTTCACGCTCTGCCAGTGCTTTTTCGATAAGTGATAGAAATTGTTCCGGATTGACCGGTTTTTGCAGGAAATCCCACGCTCCCTTTTTTACCGCTTCAACGGCCATAGGAACATCGCCATGACCGGTGATCATCAGAATAGGAAGATTAGGGTCGATCAGCGTTATTTTTTCCAGCAGCGTAATGCCTGAAATATCTGGCATGCAAACGTCGCACACAACGATGCCTTCCCAGGTATTTTGCAGCAATTGTAGGGCCTCTGAAGGGTTGCTACAGGTACATACTACATAACCCTCTTGCTGTAAGAGAGCGCTGTAGGCTTGCAGAACATCATTATCGTCATCAATTAACAGTATTGTTGGGTGGGTGTCTGTCATGCTTAAAGCTTCCTGAAACGTAGAATAACCAGCGCATGGTGGTCGAGAGTAGACGCGATATGTAACTCTCCCTGGCACTGACGCATAATAGAATGACTAATCGAAAGGCCAATACCCAAACCTACAGCTTTGTCAGTGGTAAAAGGTGTTAATAGTCGATCAGCCAGAAGCACAGGCCAGCCTTTTCCATTGTCAGCAATATATAGCGTTACAGTGGTGGCTTCTTCTTCAAAGTTAATGGTTATTGTGGGCGGTTCTTCCAGACAGGCTTCCAGGGCATTGGTAAATAAATTAACTAAAACTTGTTGAATTAAAACATCATCGCCATACACAGCAGGGAAATGATCCGGGTAGTGAAGAGAGGCTTTCAGTGGTCGATGTTTCAATGCCAGAAGTTCCCAGGATGAATAAATTACCTGCTGTAAATTGATTGCGCCGCCAGCTAATTCACTATCACGACGGCGGGCGAAGTTGCGCAGTCGTTTAACGATGTTATCCATGCGTTCGACCAGCGATCGCATAGTGACGATATAATTTTTTACCAAACCAACGTCTTGCTGTTCTAAAGCGCGGTTGGCACTGAACAGATACATAGATAATGCATTAAGTGGTTGATTAATTTCATGTGCCAGTGTTGTCATTGTCTGCCCGACTACGGCCAGTTTTGCGGTTTGGATCAATTCACTTTGTGCAGTACGAAGGTTTTTTTCAGTCGCTATTCGATCGCATATTTCCTGCTCCAGTTGACGTTGTTGTTGATTAATTTGTTCAATGGTCTGGCGGAGCAGGTTGGCAATTCTCCCAAGTTCATCGTTGCCGGAGACAGGGATATCAGCATCGAGTTCACCATTGCTTAACTTGACGACGGCATTATTCAGTAACTGAAATCGGCGGATCATTCTGGGACGAATGTAGAGGTAATTTACCAGAATGACGAACAGCAAGGCGGTAACCATAGCCGACAAAATCAGTAGCCCGCTGATTTGCATTATTTTTTCCAATCGTAGATTGAATGTTTGTAGTTGTTGATGGCTATTTCCTAATTGAGTTTCTAATTGGTTGCGTATTTGCGTAAATACACGCTCTTTATCCCCGATAGTACTCATGAGGGTCTGTTGAGCTTGCTGCCAGGCAGCGAGGGTTCCGGGCAGATAATTTTGTTGAGTACCAAGCTCCCACAAGGAATAAACCGTCTGATGTAATGTGATGGTACTGGAATAAGACGATAACGATCTCACATTTTCGTCAATGCTGTGCTTCAAAAAATTCAGGTATTGAATATGTTGTTTTAACGAATCTATATCTCCACTATGTGTGTTAAGCATCTCCTTTAGTGTGCTGACGATCTGGGTTTCTATATGTGAAAGTTCGAAAACAAGTTGTAATTCTTTTTGAATAGTTTGTTGAGCATTTTGCAAATCCTGATTTTCGTGCAGATCTTTTCGTTGGCTGAGTTGATTGAGCAACGACGATTGTTGCCAACTTAAATCCTGAGTCAGAGAGTTAAGCTCATTATTGAAATCATCATGTAACCAGTTAACTCTTGAGGATATAACGTCGAGTTTTCCTTTTTCTTGATTGTTGTTATTCACCGCGCTATCGAGCTTGCTAAGCAATCTGTGACTACTGGCAACCTGTTGGTTAAGCGCATTTTGATGTACTGAATCAAGATGGGGATTAATGGCCTTAATTTTTTGTAGCCGTTGTTCAATTTGTTCCCTCACCTGAAGACGATTAACGGTATTGGTTGTCTGTTGTAGCTCATTGAATTCATTTACCAATGCGGTAAGGTTTTCTTCAAAAAGAAATGAAGCCTGAATCCGCGGGAAATAATCATCAAGCGCGTAGCGAACCTGAGAATTTTGTTCATACCACGAATAGAGGCTAACTACGCTAACGAATAGCGTAAGAACGGCACTAAAAACAAAGGCGAGGCGTAAGCTCGTCCCTATAGTATGTAGTTGTTTCACTTTAATGACTCGAGTTGCATGTTCACTAATTGCTGTTGATGCAGGAAAAACTGCTGCCATGCCATGATCTGAGCTTCACGAAAGCCTGATTGCAGTTCGAATTGCTGCAGATACATGGAATTAATAGCCTGTTGTGGGGTAACAGGAACGGCTGTTAATAATGCGCGCACATCTGGCAATTTACGCTTAAGCCGATGTTCTGCGGCATATAATGATTTCCAGGTGTTTTGAAGTTCGGTAAGGCGAAAAGTAATCGCATTATCAAATAACAATTGCACGAGCTTTTGGCGTTGCATAATCAACGGATAATCAAGGGAAGGGGAGGAAAATAATCGTAGTTGTTGCTCCGCGAGAGGAGTGCCGGAGGGCAGTGGGTATACCGGATATTTTCCTGAGTCAGAATCGCTCAATGCTTGTTGTCCTTCCGGGCTCAATAAGAAATTAATAAAACGACCCGCCTCCTGTGAATGTTCACTGCCGTTTGTGATAGCAATAAACATAGGTGCTGCGCGAGAGTTTGGGAAATAACTGAAACGTAAGGTTGAATTATTAAGCAGTACGTTAGCGTAATTGTCGATTATCGGACCAGCGTCTCCCAACCCTGTGCTGATCTTATTTGCTACACCGAAACTACGTGATGAAATGGTCGCGAGATTGCCGCCTATTTTCAGTAGTGTGCTCCAGCCGTTATTCCATCCTTGTTGTTGCAGGAGATCTTCAATCATCAGATGAGTGGTATCTGAACGCGAAGGGCTACTCATTAATAAGGTTCCTTGATAACGTGACCTGCTTAATTCCTTCCATGAAGTAGGTACTGGCTCATTTTTATCTTCCAGATGCGCTACATTGATCAGGATGCCATAGCCCGATACTGCAACTGCAACGGTGGTTGACCGAATAGAGGCGGGGACTAACTTTCTGCTTGTTTCTATCTGATTATTAAATGGCTGGAGCAGGTTTTTACTTTGTAATCGCTGTAGCAACATGGGGGATGAACTCAATACCAGATCAATATTTTCACCCAATGGATTTTCAAGCAGGCGCTCAATGGATGCACTGGTTCGGTTGAGTGTTCGGATTTGGGTTGCCAGGGGTTGCTTTTGCCATTGACTGATAATGTGCTCTGTCGCTTCCGAAGAAAGCGTTGTAGCAATCACCAGCTCTTGTGCTGAGGTGACGTTGACGCATAAAAGCCAACAGATTAGTGTTCGTTGTATAATACGAATCATGTCAAAAATCCTATTAACGAGAGAAAAACTCTTACGCTGTAATTCATATCATTATCCGTTCGCTAATATACTCAATGAACAGCAAGACACTTGTGTCAGTATCGGAAATTATCATTAATTTGGATGTAGCCAGCGTCACTATATCCGGAAGCGTTTGTTAAAAAAAGATCAATATTGCACCTCTGAACACGTGTATCTTGCGGAAATAGCGGTTGTTATGGGTATGCTCGGTAATTAATTTCCACACTTGCGCTATCGGATTCAGGTTATGACCGGATTCTATTGCTTCTTTGCGCCAGCCTTCATGCGCCGGAAGAATGGCTTTAATTCGAGCGCAAATGTGCTTGTCATGAAGGATATCATGAAAATGTTTAAGTCCTCCTTGTTGTTGAGCGGTGATGAAAACTTTCATGTTGCGCAGCATGATCCTCCGATAGGGTAAAATCAAGTATCTTCAATGATCACGTGTATAGATACAAAATATGTGACTGACATCAAAAACTGAAAAAATTAATAAAAGGAATTATTTTTATATTGGGGCTGTTGTAACCCGTTAAGACTTAAATAAGAGCCGAATTCTATTTTGGGATGTGAAAATGGGAAAGAAATGGAACATGATATTTGTATTTTTGAGTCAATTTTGACTCATTTGCCTTGTATTGTAACTTAAACTCTCTTGCTTCACTATCTTCAAAACCAATGAAGCAAGGGCTTTTGAAATACTCATCAGAGAGTAGCAACTAGCATTGCTGTTTAAAATAACTCTATGAACTGGAAGGTGATGTATGCTTTCTCTATTGAAACCTCAAGTGGCAACACATAAGGTTCCTGAAAGTGAAATAAAGAATACCTATAATCGTTATCGTATGCAGGCGCTATTTAGCGTGTTTATCGGTTATCTTTCGTATTATATTGTCAGGAATAACTTTGTTCTCTCCACACCTTATTTAAAACAAGATCTTAATCTGTCTGCGACTCAAATAGGGCTACTTAGCAGTTGTATGCTAATCGCCTATGGTATTAGTAAAGGGGTAATGAGTAGCCTGGCAGACAAAGCTAATCCTAAAGTCTATATGGCTGTGGGTTTAGTTCTTTGCGCCCTCGTTAACGTGGCGCTTGGTTTTAGTTTTGCTTTTTGGATGTTTGCGGGACTTGTCATTCTGAATGGCCTCTTTCAAGGGATGGGCGTTGGCCCTTCGTTTATTACAATAGCCAACTGGTTCCCTCGTAAAGAACGGGGCATCGTCGGTGCGGTCTGGAATATTTCGCACAATGTGGGGGGTGGTATTGTTGCTCCGATTGTTGGTGGTGCATTTGCCGTATTGGGTACTGAACACTGGAAAATAGCAACGTATGTTGTTCCAGCGATTGTATCAGTTGTCATTGCTATAGTCGTGCTGATGACAGGTAAAGGTTCTCCCGTAAGTGAAGGTTTACCACCATTAAGCGAAATTGTTCCGGACGACGTCAGCATTAAAGCAAAAGATGATCGTGCGCCAGAAGATATGACTGCCTGGCAAATTTTTTGTACCTATGTGCTAAAAAACAAGAATGCATGGTTCGTCTCTTTCGTTGATGTTTTTGTCTATATGGTGCGTTTCGGAATTATCAGTTGGTTGCCCATTTACCTGTTAAGCGTGAAACATTTTACGAAGACTGAAATGAGCACGGCATTTTTAATTTTTGAATGGGCGGCTATTCCAACGACGTTATTTGCTGGCTGGTTGAGTGATAAATTATTTCATGGTCGCCGTATGCCACCCGCGATTATCAGTATGGTATTGATTTTCTTCTGCCTGCTGGGCTACTGGAAAAGCGACTCTCTGCTCTCTATTACCATTTTTGCTGCTTGCGTAGGCTGCCTTATCTATGTTCCGCAGTTCCTGGCTTCTGTGCAGACAATGGAAATTGTCCCCAGTTTTGCCGTGGGTTCCGCAGTCGGTTTGCGTGGTTTTATGAGTTATATTCTTGGCGCAACGCTTGGTACAAGTTTGTTTGGTGTTATGGTCGATCAGGTAGGTTGGGATGGCGGTTTTTATCTTCTGCTTGCTGGTGTTATCTGTTGCATTATTTTCTGTACGCTAACGCACTTTGGCGCGGTCGCTATGGAACGACAGCGTCAAAATGACGTGGCTGCGTTTTCGCAAGAGCTTCAGACCAATAAAAATTAGATTTTGGGGGCCAGTCACGAGGTGATTGGCCCATTACCAGGAAAACAGCGGCCATTCTTTAGCGACGGTAGTGAGTTGTGGCGCATCGAAAACGGCCTGTGGTGAAACCACCGTTTCTTCAAGCGGGATATTTTTGCCGTAGCGTTCTTTGAGCTTCGCCTGGACCAGCGGGTTGCTAAGATCGAACTCTTTCAGTTTTTGCTGCTCGCCCACGCTCATTCCCAGCGCGTTCTGATACACCTTCCACACCACTTCTGAACAATACTGGCGATCGTCGCTCCACGAGAAGCTGAAGTCATATGGTTGACCAAGATAACGTTTTGTCGCTTGCGCCAGTTTTTGCTGTTGTTCGGTATTCAGCCCGCCTTCAACACGGCGCACAATGTATTTGCCCTTTTCACCGTGGGCGATCCACTGCTTCAGCGGGGTGTATTTCACCGGGCCGACGGCTTCAAAGACGTAGGGCTTTTTATTGCGTATCACCAGCATACCGGTATGGCTGTAATCGGAATGGGTCGCCAGTTGGATCGCTTTACTTTGCGATGAGCGAGAGATCTGAAAGATGATGTCGCCGGTTTGTGGCTGCCAGGCAAAGGCTGGCGCAGAAACCAGCAGGCTGGGGATGAGTAGCCTGATTTTCATCGTTAAACGTCCATGTATAAAAAGGCGGTGGGTTAGATCTGAGCCGCTGACAACGTGCTTGTTGTTTATGCCGGATGCGGCGTGAACGCCTTATCCGGCCTACAAGTTCGTGCAAATTCAATAGATTGCAATATGACGTAGGCCTGATAAGCGTAGCGCATCAGGCGATTTTGCCTTTGGCAGCACTCCCCACGCCGCTCTTTTCCGCTTTAGTATTCCCACGTCTCCGGGTTAATCCCCATCTCACGCATGATCTCTTTTGCCGCTTCCGGGATTTCGTCGCTGCGCTCTTTACGCAGATCGGCATCATCCGGCAGCGGTTGCCCGGTAAAGGCATGCAGAAACGCTTCACACAGCAGTTCGCTGTTGGTAGCGTGACGCAGGTTATTCACCTGACGACGCGTGCGCTCATCGGTGAGGATTTTTAACACCTTAAGAGGAATGGAAACCGTAATCTTTTTGACTTGTTCACTCTTCTTGCCGTGCTCAGCGTATGGGCTGATATATTCGCCGCTCCATTCAGCCATGAGATACTTAATCCTCTTCGTCAATAAATTGAGACCAGACCGTACAATTAATAAGGTTACTGGTCATAAACCCGCATAGTTTACCGTACAGGCGCTACCGTGACATCGTGTAATGCGCCTGTCAGCGTGATAATGCATGTAATTTTAACGGCAATTTCTGATTTGCTCAATCTATACGCAAAGAAGTTTAGATGTCCAGATGTATTGACGTCCATTAACGCAATGTTTACTCTGGTGCCTGTCTTTTCACCGACTCAGCCCAGGGAACTTCATCACATGACGCGTAAACAGGCCACCATCGCAGTGCGTAGCGGGTTAAATGACGACGAACAGTATGGTTGCGTTGTCCCACCGATCCATCTTTCCAGCACCTATAATTTTACCGGATTTAATGAACCGCGTGCGCATGATTACTCGCGTCGCGGCAACCCGACGCGCGATGTCGTGCAGCGTGCGCTGGCAGAACTGGAAGGTGGCGCTGGCGCGGTGCTTACTAATACCGGCATGTCAGCCATCCATCTGGTGACTACCGTCTTTTTGAAGCCGGGCGATCTGTTGGTTGCGCCGCACGATTGTTACGGCGGCAGCTATCGTCTGTTCGACAGTCTGGCGAAACGTGGTTGTTATCGCGTGCTGTTTGTTGATCAAGGTGATGAGCAGGCATTACAAGCGGCACTGGCAGAAAAGCCCAAACTGGTGTTGGTAGAAAGCCCCAGTAATCCATTGTTACGCGTCGTGGATATTGCGAAAATCTGCCATCTGGCAAGGGAAGTTGGGGCGGTGAGCGTGGTGGATAACACCTTCTTAAGCCCGGCATTACAAAATCCGCTGGCATTGGGTGCCGATCTGGTGTTGCATTCATGTACGAAATATCTGAATGGCCACTCTGACGTAGTGGCTGGCGTGGTGATTGCTAAAGATCCGGATGTGGTCACCGAACTGGCCTGGTGGGCAAACAATATTGGCGTGACGGGTGGTGCGTTTGACAGTTATTTGTTGCTGCGTGGTCTGCGAACTCTGGTTCCGCGTATGGACCTGGCTCAGCGCAACGCGCAGGCGATTGTGAAATATCTGCAAACCCAACCGCTGGTGAAAAAACTTTATCACCCGTCGCTGCCGGAAAATCAGGGGCATGAAATTGCCGTGCGTCAGCAAAAAGGCTTTGGCGCAATGTTGAGTTTTGAACTGGATGGTGATGAGCAAATGCTGCGTCGCTTCCTGGGCGGGCTGTCGTTATTTACGCTGGCGGAATCATTAGGGGGAGTGGAAAGTTTAATCTCTCACGCCGCAACCATGACACACGCAGGCATGGCACCAGAAGCGCGTGCTGCCGCCGGGATCTCCGAGACGCTGTTGCGTATCTCCACCGGTATTGAAGATGGCGAAGATTTAATTGCCGACCTGGAAAATGGCTTCCGGGCTGCAAACAAGGGGTAAAAATGAGTGTGATTGCGCAGGCAGGGGCGAAAGGTCGTCAACTGCATAAATTTGGTGGCAGTAGTCTGGCTGATGTGAAGTGTTATTTGCGTGTTGCGGGCATTATGGCGGAGTACTCTCAGCCCGACGATATGATGGTGGTTTCCGCCGCGGGTAGCACCACTAACCAGTTGATTAACTGGTTGAAACTAAGCCAGACCGATCGTCTCTCTGCGCATCAGGTTCAACAAACGCTACGTCGTTATCAGTGCGATCTGATTAGCGGCCTGTTACCCGCCGAAGAAGCCGATAGCCTCATCAGCGCCTTTGTCAGCGATCTGGAACGTCTGGCGGCGCAGCTCGACAGCGGTATCACCGACGCAGTATATGCGGAAGTGGTAGGCCACGGTGAAGTGTGGTCGGCGCGTTTGATGTCTGCGGTGCTTAACCAACAAGGATTGCCTGCGGCCTGGCTCGATGCCCGTGAATTTTTACGCGCTGAACGCGCCGCACAACCGCAGGTTGATGAAGGTCTGTCTTATCCGTTGCTGCAACAATTGCTGGTGCAGCATCCGGGCAAACGTCTGGTTGTGACCGGGTTTATCAGCCGTAACAACGCCGGTGAAACGGTACTGCTGGGGCGTAACGGTTCCGACTATTCCGCCACCCAAATCGGTGCGCTGGCGGGTGTTTCCCGCGTAACTATTTGGAGCGATGTCGCCGGGGTATACAGCGCCGACCCGCGCAAAGTGAAAGATGCCTGTCTGCTGCCATTGCTGCGTCTTGATGAAGCCAGCGAACTGGCGCGTCTGGCAGCCCCTGTTCTCCACGCCCGTACCTTACAGCCCGTTTCTGGTAGCGAAATCGACCTGCAACTGCGCTGTAGCTATACGCCGGATCAAGGTTCTACGCGTATTGAACGTGTACTGGCTTCCGGCACTGGTGCGCGAATTGTCACCAGCCACGACGATGTCTGTTTGATTGAGTTTCAGGTGCCAACCCGCCAGGATTTCAAACTGGCACATAAAGAAATCGACCAGATTTTGAAACGTGCTCAGGTGCGTCCGCTGGCAGTTGGCGTGCATAACGATCGCCAGTTGCTGCAATTTTGCTACACCTCCGAAGTGGCTGATAGCGCCCTGAAAATTCTCGATGAAGCAGGATTGCCAGGCGAACTGCGTCTGCGTCAGGGGCTGGCGTTGGTAGCGATGGTAGGCGCAGGTGTCACCCGTAACCCACTGCATTGCCACCGTTTCTGGCAGCAACTGAAAGGTCAGCCGGTCGAATTTACCTGGCAGTCGGATGACGGTATCAGTCTGGTGGCAGTACTACGCACCGGCCCGACCGAAAGCCTTATTCAGGGACTGCATCAGTCCGTCTTCCGCGCGGAAAAACGCATCGGCCTGGTCCTGTTCGGTAAGGGCAATATCGGTTCGCGTTGGCTGGAACTGTTCTCTCGTGAGCAAAGTACGCTCTCGGCGCGTACCGGATTTGAGTTTGTGCTGGCAGGCGTGGTGGACAGCCGCCGCAGCCTGTTGAGCTATGATGGCCTGGACGCCAGCCGCGCGTTAGCCTTCTTCAATGATGAAGCCGTCGAGCAGGATGAAGAGTCGCTGTTCCTGTGGATGCGCGCCCATCCGTATGATGATTTAGTGGTGCTGGACGTTACCGCCAGTCAGCAGCTTGCTGACCAGTATCTCGATTTCGCCAGTCACGGTTTCCACGTTATCAGCGCCAACAAACTGGCGGGAGCCAGCGACAGCAACAAATATCGCCAGATCCACGACGCTTTCGAAAAGACCGGACGTCACTGGTTGTATAACGCTACCGTCGGCGCGGGCTTGCCGATCAACCACACTGTGCGCGATCTGATCGACAGCGGCGACACTATTTTGTCGATCAGCGGGATCTTCTCCGGCACGCTCTCCTGGCTGTTCCTGCAATTCGACGGCAGCGTGCCGTTTACCGAACTGGTGGATCAGGCGTGGCAACAGGGCTTAACCGAGCCTGACCCGCGTGATGACCTTTCCGGTAAAGACGTGATGCGCAAACTGGTGATTCTGGCGCGTGAAGCGGGTTACAACATTGAACCGGACCAGGTGCGCGTGGAGTCGCTGGTGCCAGCACATTGTGAAGGCGGCAGCATCGACCACTTCTTTGAAAACGGCGATGAACTGAATGAGCAGATGGTGCAACGACTGGAAGCCGCCCGCGAAATGGGGCTGGTGCTGCGCTACGTGGCGCGTTTCGATGCCAATGGCAAAGCGCGTGTTGGTGTAGAAGCGGTGCGTGAAGACCATCCGCTGGCATCACTGCTGCCGTGCGATAACGTCTTTGCCATCGAAAGCCGCTGGTATCGCGATAACCCGCTGGTGATCCGTGGGCCAGGCGCTGGGCGCGACGTCACCGCCGGGGCGATTCAGTCGGATATTAACCGCCTGGCGCAGTTGTTGTAATTTCAGGAATCTAATAATGCCTGGTACACATGTTTTCGTGTCTATGGTTTCTAACTAAATATATTGATTTATCATTTGGTTATAGGCCGGATGAAGCGTTTGCGCTACATCCGGCAAGAAGCAATAAGTACGTTGTCAGCCTGCATCTGTAATCCGGTCTGCCTTGCATTCCGGATTTTCTTTTCCTTACCATCCTGAATTTTTCTCATCTTTCCTGATTTTTCCTCACCATCATTGGTCATTTTTCGGTTGACGCTCCTCCGCTTTTCCTTCATCTTTACATCTGGACGTCTAAACGGATAGATGTTCACAACACAACATATAACTACAAGCGATTGATGAGGTAAGGTATGAGCTTTTTTCACGCCAGCCAGCGGGATGCCCTGAATCAGAGTCTGGCAGAAGTCCAGGGGCAGATTAACGTTTCGTTCGAGTTTTTCCCGCCGCGTACCAGTGAAATGGAGCAGACCCTGTGGAACTCCATCGATCGTCTTAGCAGCCTGAAACCAAAATTTGTTTCGGTGACCTATGGTGCGAACTCCGGCGAGCGCGACCGCACGCACAGTATTATTAAAGGTATTAAAGAGCGTACTGGTCTGGAAGCTGCACCGCATCTTACCTGCATTGATGCGACTCCCGACGAGCTGCGCACCATCGCCCGTGACTACTGGAATAACGGTATTCGCCATATCGTGGCGCTGCGTGGTGACCTGCCGTCGGGAAGCGGTAAGCCGGAAATGTATGCTTCTGACCTGGTGGAGCTGTTAAAAGAAGTCGCGGATTTCGATATTTCAGTAGCGGCGTATCCGGAAGTTCACCCGGAAGCGAAAAGCGCCCTGGCGGATTTACTCAACCTGAGACGCAAAGTGGATGCTGGAGCCAACCGCGCTATCACTCAATTCTTCTTTGATGTCGAAAGCTACCTGCGCTTTCGCGACCGTTGTGTCTCTGCGGGGATTGATGTGGAAATTATTCCGGGCATTTTGCCGGTCTCTAACTTTAAACAGGCGAAGAAATTTGCCGACATGACTAACGTGCGCATTCCGGCGTGGATGGCACAAATGTTTGACGGCCTGGATGACGACGCCGAAACCCGTAAACTGGTGGGTGCAAATATCGCGATGGATATGGTGAAAATTTTAAGCCGTGAAGGGGTAAAAGATTTCCACTTCTATACTCTGAACCGTGCTGAAATGAGTTACGCGATTTGCCATACGCTGGGTGTTAGACCGGGTTTATAAGTGTTTTTGTTTCGGTGAAAATCACACAGTGATCACAAAATTAAAACAAAGCACAAAATGCCTCCTCGAAGCGAGGGGGCAGACCAGCAAAACTATTGACTCGCTTTTTCTCCTTTATTCCTTAAAGGAACAGGGAGAAAACAGCGATAAAGCCTCTTTGTATAAAGTATTTATCCGTAATCGGACATAATCAAAAAGGCTTATTTAAGATCATTTTGATCTACACCTCTTTAACTAATGATATGTAAGATCCCAACTATCGCATCCGTGGATTAATTCAATTATAACTTCTCTCTAACGCTGTGTATCTTAAGGGTAACACTGTAGAGGGAGCATATTGATGAGCACGTCTGACGATATCCATAACACAACAGCTAGCGGAAAATGTCCGTTCCATCATGGCGGTCATGACCAGAGCGCCGGTGCGGGAACAACCACTCATGACTGGTGGCCAAAACAACTCCGTGTTGACCTGTTAAACCAACATTCTAACCGTTCTAACCCACTGGGTGAGGACTTCGACTACCGCAAAGAATTTAGCAAGCTAGATTACTACGGCCTGAAAAAAGATCTGAAAGAGCTGCTGACAGAGTCCCAACCGTGGTGGCCAGCAGACTGGGGCAGCTACGCGGGTCTGTTTATTCGTATGGCCTGGCACGGCGCGGGGACTTACCGTTCAATCGATGGTCGCGGTGGCGCGGGGCGTGGTCAGCAACGTTTTGCACCGCTCAACTCCTGGCCGGATAACGTCAGCCTGGATAAAGCGCGTCGTCTGTTGTGGCCAATCAAACAAAAATATGGTCAGAAAATCTCCTGGGCCGACCTGTTTATCCTTGCGGGTAACGTGGCGCTGGAAAATTCTGGCTTCCGTACTTTCGGTTTTGGTGCCGGTCGTGAAGACGTCTGGGAACCGGATCTCGACGTAAACTGGGGTGATGAAAAAACCTGGCTTGCCCACCGTAATCCGGAAGAGCTGGCAAAACGGCCATTAGCAGCAACCGAAATGGGGCTGATTTACGTTAACCCGGAAGGACCAAATGCCAGCGGTGAACCGCTTTCCGCGGCTGCAGCTATTCGCGCGACATTTGGCAATATGGGAATGAACGACGAAGAAACCGTTGCGCTGATCGCAGGTGGTCATACGTTAGGTAAAACTCACGGTGCAGGCCCGGCAACGCACGTAGGTCCTGATCCGGAAGCCGCACCGATCGAAAACCAGGGCTTAGGCTGGAAAAGTGATTTTGGTTCCGGTGTCGGTGCCGATGCCATTACTTCAGGCCTGGAAGTGGTCTGGACGCAAACGCCGACTCAGTGGAGCAACTATTTCTTCGAAAACCTGTTCAAATATGAGTGGGTACAGACTCGTAGTCCGGCAGGTGCCATCCAGTTTGAAGCAGTCGATGCTCCGGAAATTATCCCGGATCCGTTCGATCCGTCGAAGAAACGTAAGCCGACGATGTTGGTCACTGACCTGACTCTGCGTTTTGATCCAGAGTTTGAGAAGATTTCACGTCGCTTCCTCGATGATCCACAAGCGTTCAACGAAGCCTTTGCCCGTGCATGGTTCAAACTGACGCACAGGGATATGGGGCCGAAATCTCGCTACATCGGACCGGAAGTGCCGAAAGAAGATCTGATCTGGCAAGATCCGCTGCCACATGCGTTCTTCAACCCGAGCGAGGAAGATATCCTTAATCTTAAGGCGGCGATTGCTGAATCTGGCCTCTCCGTGAGCGAGCTGGTTTCTGTTGCCTGGGCTTCCGCCTCCACCTTCCGCGGTGGGGATAAACGTGGCGGCGCGAATGGTGCGCGTCTGGCATTGGCTCCACAGCGCGACTGGGAAGTTAATGCCGCAGCAGCACGTGCATTGCCGGTGCTGGAAGGGATCTACAAATCCTCCCATACAGCGTCGCTTGCCGACATTATTGTTCTTGCCGGTGTCGTTGGTGTTGAAAAAGCGGCGAGTGCGGCGGGTATCAGCGTTAATGTTCCGTTTACACCGGGCCGTGTAGACGCGCGCCAGGATCAGACTGACATTGAGATGTTTGAGCTGCTCAAACCTGTTGCCGACGGTTTCCGTAACTATCGTGCTGCGGCGGGTGAGGCTACAACTGAATCTCTGTTGATCGATAAAGCACAGCAATTGACCCTGACTGCACCGGAAATGACGGTGTTGGTCGGCGGGATGCGCGTACTGGGTGCCAACTTCGATGGCAGCAAAAACGGCGTCTTTACTGACCGCGTGGGCGTATTGAGCAATGACTTCTTTGTGAACTTGCTGGATATGCGTTACGAGTGGAAAGCGACCGACGAATCGAAAGAGCTGTTCGAAGGCCGTGACCGTGAAACGGGTGAAGTGAAATACACTGCCAGCCGTGCGGACCTGGTATTTGGTTCTAACTCCGTCCTGCGTGCGCTGGCAGAAGTTTACGCCAGCAGCGACGCCCACGAGAAGTTTGTTAAAGACTTCGTGGCGGCATGGGTGAAAGTGATGAACCTCGACCGTTTCGACCTGCTGTAATCTGAACTCCTTCAGCGACTGCCTTTCAGGCGGTCGCTGAAGTTTCTTTACCAGCGTATAGTGTCCACAGGAAAACTACACACTGGATCTCTCATGTCTGCCGCAGGAAAGAGCAACCCACTGGCAATCAGTGGCCTGGTTGTGCTCACACTTATCTGGAGTTATAGCTGGATTTTCATGAAGCAAGTCACCAGCTACATCGGTGCCTTCGACTTTACTGCTTTACGCTGCATTTTTGGCGCTCTCGTTTTATTCATCGTCCTTTTATTACGTGGTCGCGGTATGCGTCCGACGCCGTTTAAATACACTTTAGCTATTGCCCTGTTACAAACCTGCGGGATGGTGGGACTGGCGCAATGGGCGTTGGTGAGCGGCGGAGCAGGGAAGGTGGCAATCCTGAGCTATACCATGCCGTTCTGGGTGGTGATTCTCGCGGCGCTGTTTCTTGGTGAACGCCTGCGACGCGGGCAATATTTCGCTATTCTGATTGCCGCCGTTGGATTATTGCTGGTGTTACAGCCGTGGCAACTCGATTTCTCCTCGATGAAAAGCGCCATCCTGGCAATCCTCTCCGGCATCAGTTGGGGGGCGAGTGCGATTGTTGCGAAACGCCTTTATGCCCGCTATCCGCGCGTGGATTTATTGTCGTTAACATCCTGGCAGATGCTTTATGCGGCGCTGGTGATGAGTGTGGTCGCCTGGCTGGTGCCGCAACGTGAAATTGACTGGCAGCCCACGGTGTTCTGGGCGCTGGCCTACAGTGCGATTCTGGCGACGGCACTGGCCTGGAGTTTGTGGCTATTTGTACTGAAAAACTTACCTGCCAGTATTGCCAGCTTAAGCACGCTGGCGGTTCCTGTTTGCGGCGTACTCTTTTCCTGGTGGCTGCTTGGTGAAAACCCCGGCGCGGTTGAAGGCAGCGGTATTGTGCTGATTGTGCTGGCACTGGCGCTGGTAAGCCGTAAGAAAAAAGAAGCCGTCAGCGTAAAAAAAATCTGAAGAGCGTCTTCCCTGGGCGCTATCGCTTATTTAGCAAAATAGCGGTAGTGCCCGACAATCTGCCAGCTAAACAACACATCTTCTTCCTGCGCGCCTGCGCCAATGTTATGTATCACCAGTGGCGTACCGTTGCGGGCGAAGCCATCTGAAACCACCCCAATATGTGCCAGCCCGTTATCTAATCGCCAGGAGACAATATCGCCCGCTTGATAGTCACTGGGGTTCTTGCTGGTGGGGCGTGTTTTATCGTGGCGGATAAACCAGGTTTCCAGATTAGGCACCCGACGGTGATCGATGTTGCTGTCCGGGCGCTTTAACTTCCATTTTTGCGGGTACTCGGCAAAATTCTTCGCCATATCTTCATGAACCAGCTTCTGCAAATCTACCTGCTGGCTGCGTAATGCGCGGATCACTACATCAGAACATACGCCGCGTTCCTGCGGGACATCACCGCCAGGATAGGTAAGCTGCACATACGCCGGATCGTAAAATAGCGTGCTGCTAATTTGCTGTCTGGCACCGTCTGCGATGGCAAGGTTGGTGTTGGCCTGGATTTGTACCACGGTTGGTGGAACGGCGGGAGATTTTAAGGAGTGGCTGGTAAATGCCGTTAGAAGGCTGACCAACGCCAGTGAAGCTTTCATCTGTTTCGTCCGTGAAAATAAGAGTCACAGATTCGACCTTCCGGGCTAACGATTGTTCTGTGGAGAAAATGTCCAGAAGCGGATAAAAAACTCCCGAACAACGTGGGAGTTTTAGTTTACTGGCACAGAGTGCCGGATGCGGCGTAAACGCCTTATTCAGCCTACAAAATCACGCAAATTCAATATATTGCAGAGATTACGTAGACCTGATAAGCGTAGCGCATCAGGCTATTTTGCGTTCAAACTCCCGGACAAGCCGGGAGTTTGGCGTAGGTTATTCCCACTCTTGCAGGAAACGCTGACCATACTGGTCGGCTACCAGCAATGCAGCGTAAACCTGATCTGGCGTGGCGCCGCCAGGCATGTTGTGAATAGTTTCACCTTCTGCACAAGATGCTTCTGCGACAATCCGCATTTTCGCCGGGATATCTTCTTTAATATCCAGTTGTGCCAGGGTAATTGGCAGGCCGACAGCATGGCACAGCGCAGCTACGGTTTCGATTTCCTCAACTGGTGCGTTTTCCAGAACCAGTTGCGTCAGCATACCGAATGCCACTTTTTCACCGTGATAATAGTGATGCGCATCCGGAATGGCCGTCAGGCCATTGTGCACCGCGTGCGCCGCCGCCAGGCCGCCGCTTTCAAAGCCCACGCCGCTCAAATAGGTGTTAGCTTCAATCACACGTTCCAGCGCCGGAGTCACCACATGCTGTTCAGCGGCAAGCATCGCTTTTTCGCCTTCTTCCAGCAGGGTGTTGTAGCACAGTTCAGCCAGAGCCAGTGCTGCCTGAGTACATTTACCGCCCGCCATCGTGGTTGCGCCGCTGCGGGAACAGGCACGTGCTTCAAACCAGGTTGCCAACGCATCGCCAATACCCGCCGCTAACAGACGTGCAGGTGCGCCAGCAACAATTTTGGTATCCACAATGACGCGTTCCGGGTTGTTCGGCAGCAGCAGATAGCGGTCAAACTCACCATCATCGGTGTAGATAACAGACAGCGCACTGCACGGTGCGTCGGTAGAGGCGATAGTCGGAGCGATTGCTACCGGAACACCCATGAAATGTGCCAGTGCTTTGGCGGTATCAAGGGTTTTACCGCCGCCAATACCGAGAATTGCACCACACTGTGCGGTTTCTGCGATGCCACGTAGACGATCGATTTCATTTTGCGAACATTCACCGCCAAAGGGTGCGATTTCAACAACCAGCCCGGCATCTTTAAAGCTTTGCTCGACGGTTGCCTGAGCAAAACCTAATACAAATTTATCGCCAACAACTAACCAACGTTCTGCCAGCGGTTTCAGGTATTCGCCCAGGCGATTAATTACATCAGCGCCCTGGATGTATTTACCTGGTGATTGAATAATGCGGTCCATAATTGCTCCTTTAGAGATGAGTATTGCCAAATGCGGCATTCCAGTCGTGCTCGAACTTCTCTATAGCTGACTCTACCGCAGGGGTGTTAAGCATTTGTTGCGCTACATCTAAGGGCAGTGTGATGGATTCACATCCTGCCAGCAAACAATCCAGCGCCTGACGCGGTGTTTTAAAGCTGGCTGCCAGCACCATGCTTTCTGGCGCGTGCATTTCCAGTAACGCTTGCAGCTCCTGTACGGTACGAATGCCGTCTCCGCCCTGAGCGTCCACGCGGTTTACATAGGGGGCCACGTATTTTGCGCCAGCCAGTGCAGCTAATAGCCCTTGTGCGGCGCTGTAGACTGCGGTTCCCAGCGTGGTAATGCCTTCTTTTTTCAGCAATTTAATTGCTGCCAGACCTTCGGATGTTACCGGAATTTTCACCACAATTCCCGGAATAACGTCGCGCAGACGTTTCGCTTCTTCTACCATGCCCTGTGCGTCGCGGCTCATAGTCTGAGCAAACAGAATGCCCTCATCACCAATCGCTTTTTGCAGACGCGGCAGTACATCCCAGATGGACTCCTTGCTGGCAGCAATAATACTCGGGTTAGTCGTCACTCCGGCAATCGGGAATATGCGTGCCAGACGTTCGACTTCTGCGACGTTAGCGGTGTCCAGATACAGTTCCATGATGTTTCCTTTTACAGTTCCAGTTCATGTTGCAGCAGGCTGGCGATAGCGTCGGCGGAAGCGGCGTTAACCAGCGCGTTACGGAATTCTTCGTGCATGATGCGGCGAGCGAGGCGCGAGAAAATGCGCATATGTTGATCGCCCGCAGCGTGTTTGTTCAGGGTTAACATAATGATGAATTGTGCTTCATCATCGCCCCAGCGCACAGGTGCTTGCAGACGCGCCACACTGATGGTCGACTGCTCAATATGTTCTGATTTGCTGTGTGGAATGGCGAAACTAAAGCCCAGTCCGGTAGAGAAGACGGCCTCACGCGCCCACAGATCGGCTTCCAGTTTCCGCGGATAGCGACAGCGTCCTGCCAGCAGCAGGTTATCGGTCATGCCTTTGAGCACTTCTTCTTTGCTGCGCCAGTCGCTTTCCAGCGTGATGCACTCGGCGGTAACCAGCGGCGCATCCTGTTGCGTCATACGGAACTGCGCCAGCAGATGCTCCACTTCCAGTGAAGTACGGCAGGCCATCGCCTGGTTAAGCAACTGACGACATTCGCGGCTGTCGAGTTGCGCCATGCGTGCTTTTGCCGCCGGAATTGACGGTGCGCTCATGCTAAGTTCATCCAGCCCTAAACCGATCAGCAGCGGCAGTACGGAACCTTTTGCCCCCAGTTCTCCGCACAGGCCGATCCATTTACCCTGGCGATGCACTGCCTGAACGGCGTAATCAAGCGCCCGCAGGAATGCCGGATTCAGACTGTTGTAGTGACGGGTGACTTTAGCGTTATCACGATCCACCGCCAGCAGATACTGCGTCAGGTCGTTACTGCCGATACTAAAGAAATCAATCTCTTCGCAGCACTGGTCGATAATGAACATGACCGACGGTACTTCCAGCATGATGCCGAGTGGGATCTTTTCATCAAACGGAATGTGTTCGTTACGCAGTTGCTGTTTGGCTTCCGCCAGCTTTTCTTTCACCCATAAGATCTCTTCCATTGAGGAGATCATCGGGATCATGATTTTCAGGCTGCCGTGAGCAGAGGCGCGCAGGATCGACCGTAATTGCGTGGTAAACAGTGACGCGTATTCTTCATAAATACGCACCGCGCGATAACCAAGGAATGGGTTGGCTTCTGCGGGAATATTCAGATAATCAACGGGTTTATCGCCGCCAATATCCATAGTACGCACAATAATGCTGCGCCCGTTGGCGGATTCCAGCGCCTGACAAAAAATGTTGTACAACTCGCTTTCGCCCGGTGCACTGGTGCGATCCATATAGAGCATTTCAGTGCGGAACAGACCAACGCCTTCTGCGCCATTGCCAAACGCAGCCTGTGCTTCTACCGAGTGAGCGATGTTAGCAGCAACTTCGATACGAATACCATCAGCGGTGCGGGCTTGCTGGGTCAGCCAGACACGTTGTTGCTCACGCAGAGCGTCCTGTACGCGCGCTTCCTGTTGATAATAACGCGCCACCGCTTCTGTCGGTTCGACCACAATCGCCCCGGCGTTGCCGTCGATATAAATCGTTTGTTGCAGCCACGGGCTAAGGGTCTCGATATCCACGCCGACCAGCGTCGGAATATTAAATGAACGGGCAAGGATCACCGTGTGTGAGGTGGTGCCGCCGCTTTTCAGTAGCAGACCTTTGAGGTGATTTTTATCCAGTTCGAGGAACTGACTGGGGGTTAGTTCATCCGCCATACAAATGGCTGGCTGCGTCAATTTACCCGGTGCCGGGAAGCGTTGTTCGCCGTAAATTTGCTGGAGTAACTGGAAGCAGACGTCGCGCACATCCAGCGCACGCTCTTGCAGGTAGCTACTACTGGAACGGGCGAACTCTTCGCAAAAGTGATTCGCACTGGCAACAATCGCTTCGGCACAGCTTAATCCCTCGCTGACACCCGCCAGTAAGTGTTGACGTAAAGAGGTATCGCCCGCTAACGAACGGTGGGCTTCCAGTATTGCGCTGGTGGCACCGTCGCTATCCAGCAGACGAAACTCAATGTTTTTCAGTACCAGTGTCAGGCCGTTTTCCAGTGCAGATTGTTCGGCGTCAGCATCTTTAGCGGCAGGAAGATTACCCAGTGCATTGAGATCTAAAGAGGAAATCGGCGTCAGGATGCCGCCTGCGCTACCGTTACACACGGTGCGGGCGCGGATAATGCGCGGATTCAGATTAGTCAGTGAAACCGGCAGCGGCTCCAGTTCGTCAGATTTTACTTCTTCCAGCGGCGCGTCACAGTGGGGAAATTCATCGCGCAGCCATTGGCTTAAACGCTGGTGTGCTTCTTGTTCGTCGGCTCCAGAAATCAGTAACTGGCAGTTATCGCCCACCAGTGTATCGGTGCCAATCAGCGCCAGCGCGCTTTTGGCGTTGCCCTTGCGATCGGTACGCAGGTTATGCCACTCAATTTGCGATGAAAAAGTATTACACAGCGTTTCAACGTGGCTTGCCGGACGTGCATGTACGCCATTAGGTAGCTCACAAATAAATTCCACAATCAGGGCCATTGCCTCTCTCCCGGTAAGGTTTTCTGTTTACAGGATAAGAGTGCACGGTAACGGCCTGCCATGTGACAAATCTGTCAAAAGCTGGACAAATGTAATGTAACCGTCAATTTGCGACGCGTCTCACAAGACGCGCCACTCCGGCATGATTCCGAGATAACGCAAGTTATGAGGCGGATCGCATTTTTGTACTGACATTACAAAAGTCCAGTAAATGGCCTTTTTATCCACTGTTTGCTCCGCTTGCGATTGCCTATTGTTTCTCCCATCAAAAAAATATGGACATGGGCTTTTGCAAGCCCAGGAGCAGCTTATGAATGAGTTGGTGCAGATACTGAAAAACACTCGTCAGCATTTAATGACGGGCGTTTCACACATGATTCCCTTCGTAGTATCGGGCGGTATTTTGCTGGCGGTTTCCGTCATGCTGTACGGCAAAGGTGCGGTGCCAGATGCCGTAGCCGATCCGAATCTGAAAAAACTGTTTGATATCGGCGTCGCGGGCTTAACGCTGATGGTGCCTTTCCTTGCTGCTTACATCGGTTATTCCATTGCGGAACGTTCCGCGCTGGCTCCGTGCGCTATTGGTGCCTGGGTCGGTAACAGTTTTGGTGCAGGCTTCTTTGGCGCGCTGATCGCCGGGATTATCGGCGGCATCGTGGTGCATTACCTGAAGAAAATCCCGGTGCATAAAGTTCTGCGTTCTGTCATGCCAATCTTCATTATTCCGATCGTCGGCACCTTAATTACCGCTGGCGTCATGATGTGGGGGCTGGGCGAGCCTGTGGGCGCATTGACTAACAGTCTGACCCAGTGGCTTCAGGGAATGCAGCAGGGCAGCATTATCATGCTGGCGGTCATTATGGGGCTGATGCTGGCGTTCGATATGGGTGGTCCGGTTAACAAAGTGGCGTATGCATTCATGCTGATTTGTGTCGCCCAGGGTGTTTATACCGTGGTGGCGATCGCGGCAGTAGGGATCTGTGTTCCGCCGCTGGGGATGGGGCTGGCGACGCTGATTGGTCGCAAAAACTTCTCCGCAGAAGAACGTGAAACCGGTAAAGCGGCGTTGGTGATGGGCTGTGTTGGTGTCACTGAAGGGGCGATTCCTTTCGCCGCCGCCGATCCGTTGCGTGTGATCCCTTCCATCATGGTGGGCACTGTTTGTGGCACGGTCACCGCGGCATTGGTTGGTGCGCAGTGCTATGCAGGCTGGGGTGGTCTGATTGTGCTGCCGGTAGTTGAAGGCAAGTTGGGTTACATCGCGGCAGTGGCTGTTGGGGCTGTAGCAACGGCTATCTGCGTTAACGTGCTGAAAAGTCTGGCGCGTAAAAATGGGTCTTCAACTGATGAGAAGGAAGACGACCTGGATCTGGATTTTGAAATTAATTAATTGAGGAACGAGCCATGACGAAAATTATTGCAGTAACCGCATGTCCTTCAGGTGTTGCCCATACCTATATGGCGGCAGAGGCGCTGGAAAGTGCCGCGAAAGCAAAAGGCTGGGAAGTGAAAGTAGAAACCCAGGGGTCGATTGGTCTGGAAAACGAACTGACTGCGGAAGACGTGGTGAGCGCCGATATGGTGATTCTGACCAAAGATATCGGCATCAAGTTTGAAGAGCGTTTTGCTGGCAAGACCATCGTGCGTGTCAACATCAGCGACGCAGTAAAACGCGCTGACGTCATTATGAGCAAAATTGAAGCTCACCTGGCGCAAACCGCTTAAGTTCTTATCCCGCCCGCAAGGGCGGGTTCGCTTTCCCACAGGAGTTCCTCATGACGAATCGTATCTCTCGCCTTAAAACTGCACTGTTTGCCAATACCCGTGAAATCTCGTTGGAGCGGGCGCTGCTTTATACCGCCAGCCATCGGCAAACCGAAGGCGAACCGGTGATATTGCGCCGGGCGAAAGCGACAGCGTATATCCTTGAACATGTTGAAATTTCGATTCGTGATGAAGAACTGATTGCCGGTAACCGCACCGTAAAACCGCGCGCCGGGATTATGTCGCCGGAAATGGATCCTTACTGGTTGCTGAAAGAGCTGGATCAATTCCCGACGCGCCCGCAGGACCGCTTCGCCATTAGTGAAGAAGATAAACGTATCTATCGCGAAGAGTTGTTCCCGTACTGGGAAAAACGCTCGATGAA
This sequence comes from Escherichia sp. MOD1-EC6162, assembly GCF_002965125.1. NCBI lineage: Bacteria > Pseudomonadati > Pseudomonadota > Gammaproteobacteria > Enterobacterales > Enterobacteriaceae > Escherichia > Escherichia sp. MOD1-EC6162. The sequence continues at coordinate 28,613 of NZ_PTSB01000025.1, read as the reverse complement.
AGATTTCATCAATGGGCAGATGACGGACGAAGTTAAAGCGGCGACCAGTACGCAGATTTTCAGCATCAACCAGACGGATAAAGGCCAGGGGCACATCATTATTGATTACCCACGCCTGCTGAATCACGGGCTGGGTGAGCTGGTGGCGCAGATGCAACAACATTGCCAGCAACAGCCGGATAATCACTTTTATCAGGCTGCGCTGTTATTGCTGGAAGCCTCGCAGAAACATATTTTGCGTTACGCCGAACTGGCAGAAACGATGGCAGCAAGCTGCGTTAATGCCCAACGTCGGGAAGAATTGCTGACTATTGCGGAGATCTCCCGTCATAACGCCGAACATAAGCCGCAGACGTTCTGGCAGGCGTGCCAGTTGTTCTGGTACATGAACATCATTCTGCAATATGAATCTAACGCCAGTTCGCTGTCGTTAGGGCGCTTCGATCAGTATATGTTGCCGTTCTATCAGGCCTCGCTGACCCAGGGTGAAGATCCGGCGTTCCTGAAAGAACTGCTCGAGTCCCTGTGGGTGAAATGTAATGACATTGTGCTGTTACGTTCCACCAGCAGCGCGCGCTATTTCGCAGGTTTCCCGACCGGCTATACCGCACTGCTCGGTGGTTTAACGGAAAACGGACGTAGCGCGGTGAATGTGCTTTCGTTTCTCTGTCTCGACGCCTATCAAAGCGTACAGTTGCCGCAGCCAAATCTCGGTGTGCGCACTAACGCCTTGATTGACACGCCGTTCCTGATGAAAACCGCAGAAACCATTCGTCTTGGTACTGGTATTCCGCAAATCTTCAACGATGAAGTGGTGGTGCCCGCGTTCCTCAACCGTGGTGTTTCGCTGGAAGATGCGCGCGACTATTCAGTGGTCGGTTGCGTGGAATTATCCATTCCGGGCAGAACCTACGGTCTGCACGATATCGCGATGTTTAACCTGCTGAAAGTGATGGAAATCTGCCTGCATGAGAATGAAGGTAATTCCGCATTGAGTTATGACGGTTTGCTGGAACAAATTCGCGCGAAGATCAGCCACTACATCACTCTGATGGTTGAAGGCAGCAATATTTGCGATATCGGCCATCGTGACTGGGCACCAGTGCCGCTGCTCTCTTCGTTTATCAGCGATTGTCTGGAAAAAGGCCGCGATATTACCGACGGCGGCGCGCGTTATAACTTTTCCGGCGTGCAGGGGATTGGTATCGCTAACCTGAGTGATTCACTCCATGCGTTGAAAGGGATGGTTTTTGATCAACAACGTTTAAGTTTTGACGAATTGTTGTCGGTATTAAAAGCAAACTTCGAAACGCCAGAAGGCGAAAAAATCCGTGCTCGTTTAATTAACCGCTTTGAGAAGTACGGCAACGATATCGACGAGGTGGATAACATTAGCGCCGAATTGCTGCGCCATTACTGCAAAGAAGTGGAAAAATACCAGAACCCGCGCGGCGGCTACTTCACGCCGGGGTCGTATACCGTTTCTGCTCACGTCCCGTTGGGGTCGGTGGTTGGCGCGACGCCAGACGGCCGCTTCGCCGGAGAACAACTGGCTGATGGTGGTTTGTCACCAATGTTGGGTCAGGACGGACAAGGGCCAACGGCGGTGCTGAAGTCAGTAAGTAAACTTGATAACACGTTGCTTTCTAACGGTACGTTGCTGAATGTGAAATTCACTCCGGCTACCCTGGAAGGTGAAGCGGGATTACGCAAACTGGCTGACTTCTTACGTGCATTTACTCAGCTTAAGTTGCAGCACGTTCAATTTAACGTAGTGAATGCCGACACGTTACGTGAAGCCCAATTGCGCCCGCAGGACTATGCGGGGCTGGTGGTACGCGTTGCCGGATACAGCGCCTTCTTTGTCGAACTCTCGAAGGAAATTCAGGATGACATTATCCGCCGTACAGCGCATCAGTTGTAACGTTGTGGAAACGCGCCGCGAGGATGTGGCGCGTATTTTTAACATTCAGCGTTATTCGCTGAATGACGGTGAGGGTATTCGTACGGTGGTCTTTTTTAAAGGCTGCCCACATCTGTGCCCGTGGTGTGCTAATCCGGAGTCGATCTCCGGCAAAATCCAGACGGTGCGTAGAGAGGCGAAATGTCTGCATTGCGCGAAATGTTTACGTGATGCAGATGAATGTCCTTCCGGCGCATTTGAGCGGATTGGTCGTGATATCAGCCTCGACGCTCTGGAACGGGAAGTGATGAAGGATGACATTTTCTTTCGCACGTCTGGCGGTGGTGTCACGCTTTCTGGCGGTGAAGTGTTGGTGCAAGCGGAGTTTGCTACCCGTTTTTTGCAACGACTGCGGCTGTGGGGCGTGTCATGTGCCATCGAAACTGCCGGAGACGCGCCAGCAAGCAGGTTGCTACCGCTGGCGAAATTGTGCGATGAAGTGTTGTTCGATTTAAAAATTATGGACCCGACAAGAGCGCGGGACGTGGTGAAAATGAATCTGCCGCGCGTGCTGGAGAATCTGCGTTTGCTGGTGAGTGAAGGTATCAATGTGATCCCTCGTTTGCCGCTGATCCCCGGCTATACGCTCAGCAGAGAGAATATGCAGCAGGCGCTGGATGTGTTGATTCCTTTGAATATCAGGCAGATCCACCTGTTGCCGTTTCATCAGTACGGTGAACCGAAATACCGTCTGTTGGGGCGCGAATGGTCGATGAAAGATATACCGGCACCGTCGTCAGCCGATGTGGCATTGATGCGTGAAATGGCTGAACAGGCTGGTTTTCAGGTTACGGTTGGGGGGTAGGATGGCATATCTGGTTGCAGTTACCGCCTGCGTTAGCGGTGTGGCACATACCTATATGGCGGCAGAACGGCTGGAAAAGTTGTGTCAGCAGGAAAAGTGGAGCGTCAGCATTGAAACTCAGGGGGCGCTGGGAACGGAGAACCGCTTATCGGACGAGAATATCCGTCGCGCGGATGTTGTGTTGTTGATTACAGATATCGAGCTTTCTGGTGCCGAGCGTTTTGAACATTGTCGCTATGTACAATGCGGTATCTACGCTTTTCTACGCGAACCTCATCGGGTGATGAGTGCTGTTCGTAAGGTGCTTTCTGCGCCGCAGCAAACGCACCTTATTCTGGAGTAGTTGGTTTTTCTGTCAGTTGGCTGTGGTACTGCCGACGATATTCCGACGGCGAGCGTTCGGTATTTTTACGAAACAGACGGCAGAAGTAGTTGCTGTCGACAAAACCGCAGGCGTGAGCCACTTCTTTTACCTTCAGATCATAGCCTTTCAGTAGCGTCTTAGCATGTTCCAGTCGCGTGTGATTCAGGTATTCGTTAAAGCCAATAGCCCCCGTTTTTTGAAACAGATGCGATAGGTAGTTTGGTGAAATGTAGAACGCCTGCGCGACAGATTCGCGGGTCAGCGCGGTGGCATAACGTTCGTCGATGTAATCGCGAATGGCTTCGAAAAGTGCCTGGCTGCGAGAGGCTGTCTGAATTTGGCTGCCGAGCAAATCGCGGCAGTGGCTAAGCAAACTGGTGACAATAAGCCTGGCTGTTTGTTGCTCCTGCGGCTGCATTTGCATTTCATTGAGCGTTTGTAGCAGGAACGAGCCAATACGTGGGCCACGTCGGGCGACGTGTTGCTTCGCCAGATTTTGATATTGTTTGCCATCCCACTGTACGACGCTGAAGCCGAGTTGCTGTTTGCCAAACAGAACGCTAAATGTCGTGGCGGGTGTTTCCCATTGTGGGAAATTCCACCCGCCAGCGGGAACGTACAGTACATCGCCGGAAACTAACGTTGCACCTGTACCGGTATCAACAAACTCGCCTTCCAGCACAATTTCCAGCCGTGGAAAATCGACCTTATACGCGAGATCGGGGGCCGGGCCGTTGCTGCTCGCGAAGTAAACCTGGCGGAGTAACAGCGGGCCGTTGATTAGGCGGGAGAGCAGATAGTTGACGTCGTGATACATGTTATTCCCTCAGGTATGTAGACGGGAAAACAGTAACTGGCATTATGAAAAAAGGCCACCTGAAAAGTGTGGCCTGATGGGAGTGAGATGTAAACATTGCGGCAGTTGTATTGCCGGATGCGGCGTAAACGCCTTATCCGGCCTACCGCCGCGATCTGTAGGCCGGATAAGACGCGTCAAGCGTCGCATCCGGCAAATAGCACCTGGTAGATAATTACTGATTACCCACCTGATCGCCATACGGCAGAGTGTCGTAATCGATCAGCGCATTTTTCTTATACGGGTTACCAATCCAGCGGGTGGTTTCTTTGAATTGCGGGTTCACCACCGAACGGGTTGGATCGTAACCATCGTAAGATAAGCCCGCCAAATCCGACCAGGTGTGGATCAGTTCAGCCAGGCTGTATTTACGATCGACATCCTGCGAGAAATCACGCGGATGAGTCGCCTGCCATTTTTCCGACGTCCACAGCAGGAACGGAATGGTGTACATGTGGCGCGTCGGGTTGTCTTCATTACGCCCCTGAGTTTTATGCGGTGGTGTGTCATAAACCTCTTCACCGTGGTCAGAGAAGTAAACCAGGAAACCATTCGGATCAGCAGCTTTAAAGTCTTTAATCAGGCTGGCAACTACGTGATCGTTGTACAAGTTGGCGTTGTCGTAATCGTTATATGATTCCAACTCTTCTGCGCTTAATCCCGGCGGCACGTGATCGGTATTGCCATCAAACTTGCCCTGATCTTCCGGGTAACGATATTTGTATTTGATGTGCGTACCCAGCAGATGAACGATGATCAGTTTCTTCGGCGCGGGGTCCTTCAGCACTTCCTGGAACGGCTTCAGCACGTTGGTGTCGTATTCACGCGCACTCTGTGTGCGTTGCTGGTTCATGTAGTACTGTTTATCGGTCTGGCGCGAAAATACCGTCAGCATGGTGTTGCGGGCGGTCATCGTTTGCTGGTTGGTGATCCAGAACGTTTTATAACCCGCCTGTTTCATCATGTTCATCAGCGACGGCTGCGTCAGGTACAGATCCGGATTCTTTTCGTTGGCGAAAGTCAGCGCCTGTTGCAGGATTTCAATGGTGTACGGACGCGATGTGACCACATTATTGAACACGGTCAGGTTTGGGTCGGTTTTATGCAGCGCATCCAGTTCAGGCGTGGTTTCACGCGGATAACCGTACAGGCTCATGCGTCCACGCTGGGTTGATTCGCCAATCACCAGTACTAAGGTGCGCGGTTCGTTGCCCGATTTGTCTTTGAAATTAGCCAGCGGCGGTAATGCGTTATTTTCATTCAGTAGTTTCGTCAGTGAGTTAAGTTGCTGGCGATACTGATAATAACCTGTCAGGAATTGCCACGGCGCGGCGGGTTCCATGCGCGATGCCAGATTATCCAACGTTTTCTCAAACGGTTTGTTTTTGATAAACGTGTTCATGGCGATCGGGTGCAGAATCAAACCATAAAGCAGGGCAAAAGAGACAACATAACGCCACGGCTTCGGAATATAGACCGGGCGCAGGCGTGTCCATAGCAGAACTGCCACTGCTGTATAGGCCAGCGCGATAAGCACAATCTTCAGGCTGAAATACTGGCTTAAATACTCGCTGGCTTCGTTGGTGTTGGTTTCAAACATCACAAACAGAACGCTCTGCGAGAACTCCTGACCGTATATGACGTAGTAACACAGCGCCGCCAGAGAGGCCGCCCACAGCATCACGCCGATTATCGCGGCGATAATTTTAATCCGCTTCGGAAAGAGGAATACCGGGATCAACCACAGCGAACTAAACAACAGCGAGTCGCGCATGCCGTTAGTACCGCTGTAGCCGCTGACGTAAATAATGACCTGTAGTAGGGTAGAGAAAAACCAAAAGTAGAGCAGTGCCCAACCCAGGGCTTTCCAGCTAAAAAGGGGTTTAGCCTGGACTTCTGTGGAATGCATAGTAAGAACCTGTCTCGAAAAAATAGCGCCGAATGTAAGGGTAAAACCTTAAGGATATCTGAAGAGATATCCAGGATTTGAATAAAATGCAGACAGAAATATATTGAAAACGAGGGAGTTAGAACAGAAGTATTTCAGAAAACCCTCGCACTATTGCACGAGGGTTGATAGAGGGAGAGATTAGCCGGTATTACGCATACCTGCCGCAATCCCGGCAATAGTGACCATTAACGCTTGTTCTACGCGGGGATCCGGTTCATGACCTTCTTTTTCCGCCTGGCGGGAGCGGTGCAGTAGCTCTGCCTGCAACACGTTCAGCGGGTCGGTGTATATATTCCGTAGCTGAATAGACTCGGCAATCCACGGCAGATCCGCCATCAGATGGGAATCGTTGGCAATCGCCAGCACCACTTTGATGTCTTCTTCTTGCAGATTGCGTAACTCTTTACCTAACGGCCACAGTTCTTTGTCGACCAGGCGTTGGTCATAGTATTCCGCCAGCCACAGATCCGCTTTTGCGAACACCATCTCCAGCATTCCCAGACGTGTTGAGAAGAACGGCCAGTCGCGGCACATGGTTTCCAGTTCGTTCTGTTTGCCATCTTCGACCACTTTTTGCAGCGCTGTACCCGCACCCAGCCAGGCGGGAAGCATCAGGCGGTTTTGCGTCCAGGCGAAGATCCACGGAATGGCGCGCAGTGATTCGACGCCGCCGGTTGGGCGACGTTTCGCCGGACGTGAACCCAACGGCAGTTTGCCCAGTTCCTGTTCTGGCGTAGCGGAACGGAAGTAAGGAACAAAATCTTTGTTTTCACGCACGTAGCCACGATAGACATCGCAAGAGATGACCGACAGTTCATCCATAATCCGACGCCAGCTCTCTTTCGGCTCTGGCGGTGGCAGCAGGTTGGCTTCCAGAATCGCCCCGGTGTACAGCGACAGGCTGCTAACGGTGATTTCCGGTAGACCGTATTTAAAGCGGATCATCTCGCCCTGTTCGGTCACACGCAGGCCGCCTTTCAGGCTTCCCGGCGGTTGCGAAAGCAGTGCTGCATGTGCTGGTGCGCCACCGCGGCCAATGGAACCGCCGCGACCGTGGAACAGCGTCAGTTCAATACCCGCCTTTTCGCAGGTTTTGATTAACGCATCCTGTGCCTGATACTGCGCCCAGGATGCCGCCATCACGCCCGCATCTTTTGCTGAGTCGGAATAGCCAATCATTACCATCTGTTTGCCCTGAATCAGACCGCGATACCAGTCGATATTCAGCAGTTGGGTCATAACATCGTTGGCGTTGTTCAGGTCATCGAGGGTTTCAAACAGCGGTGCGACCGGCATCGCGAATCCAATTCCCGCTTCTTTCAGTAGCAGGTGGACAGCCAGTACGTCAGACGGTGTTTTCGCCATCGAGATCACGTAGGCGGCAATGGAGCCTTGCGGCGCTTCGGCAATCACCTGACACGTATCGAGCACTTCGCGCGTTTCGGCGCTTGGTTGCCAGTTGCGAGGCAGCAACGGACGTTTAGAGTTCAGTTCGCGGATCAGGAACGCCTGTTTGTCGGCCTCTGACCAGCTTTCGTAGTCTCCGATGCCGAGGTAGCGGGTCAGTTCACCCAATGCTTCGGTATGACGAGTACTCTCCTGGCGGATATCAATACGCACCAGCGGTACGCCGAAACATTTCACGCGGCGCAGAGTATCGAGCAGATCGCCGTTGGCGATAATCCCCATGCCACATGCCTGAAGTGACTGGTAGCAAGCGTAGAGCGGCTCCCATAATTCTTCGTTCTGTGTCAGCAGGCCTTCCGGTTTTGGCAGTTCTTCACCTTTCAGGCGCGCTTCCAGCCACGCCTGGGTCGCCATCAGGCGAGAACGCAGGTTTTTCATCAGATAGCGATACGGCTCTGCAGCACCTTCTTCACCGACCAGCGCCAGCAGTTCAGGTGTTGCTTCAACCATCGACAACTCGGAGACCAGAACCTGAATATCTTTCAGGAACAGGTCAGTTGCTTTCCAGCGACTGAGCAGAAGTACGTGACGGGTGATGTCGGCGGTGACGTTTGGGTTGCCATCGCGGTCGCCGCCCATCCACGAGGTAAAACGAACCGGAACAAATTCTACCGGCAGTTTGTAGCCCAGGTTTTCTTCCAGTTGCTCATTCAGTTCGCGCAGGTAATTCGGCACGCCCTGCCACAGGCTGTTTTCTACTACTGCAAAACCCCATTTGGCTTCATCAATTGGGCTTGGGCGTAGTTTGCGGATTTCATCGGTATGCCACGACTGAGCGATCAACTGGCGCAGACGGCGCATTAATTGGTGATGTTCGTAGTCAGCGAGATCTTTGTTGTCGAGCTGTTTTAAGCAGGCGTTCACTTCCACCATTTTGTGGATCAGTGTGCGGCGGGTGATTTCGGTTGGGTGTGCGGTAAGAACCAGTTCCAGCGACAACGATTCAACCGCTTTTTTGATCGTTTCTTCGCTAAGGTCTGGCTGGTTTTTTAGTTTACGCAGGGTACGGGCGATCACTTCCGGATTGCTGGCAGCCTCACCTTTTGGCGAAATGCTGTGGTATTGCTCGGCGGTGTTGGCCAGGTTCAGGAACTGGCTAAACGCACGCGCAACGGGTAGCAGCTCGTCGTTCGACAAATTTTGTAAGGTGGTGAGCAACTCCTGGCGGTTAGCATCATTGCCAGCGCGTGAAGATTTGGACAACTTACGGATAGTTTCTACGCGTTCAAGAATGTGTTCTCCCAACGCATCCTTGATGGTTTCTCCCAGCACTTTGCCGAGCATACTGACATTACTGCGCAACGCGGAATATTGTTCGTTCATATGACCCCAGACACCCCATCTTATCGTTTGATAGCCCTGTATCCTTCACGTCGCATTGGCGCGAATATGCTCGGGCTTTGCTTTTCGTCGTCTTTTATAAAGCCACGTAAACGCGGTGACGTCAAATGCTGCGAAATCGCTTCAGCAAACGAATAAATAGCAGGGATTTACGCCATTAAATTCACGACGTTTTAAATAAGCGTAACTTATGGGAATGTTAAAAATTCGCCTCGCGTAACACCAAATACGTAGGTCGGATAAGATGCGTAAGCATCGCATCCGACATTATTGCGGCGCTGGAGTTTGGCAGCAGTGCCGGATGCGGCGCGAGCGCCTTATCCGGCCTACGGTTGGGCATCATTTGAGTCACTGTAGGTCGGATAAGATGCGTAAGCATCGCATCCGACATTATTGCGGCGCTGGAGTTTGGCAACAGTGCCGGATGCGGTGCGAATGCTTTGTCCGGCCTACGGTTGGGCATCATTTGAGTCACTGTAGGTCGGATAAGATGCGTAAGCATCGCATCCGACATTATTGCGGCGCTGGAGTTTGGCAACAGTGCCGGATGCGGCGCGAGCGCCTTATCCGGCCTACGGTTGGGCATCATTTGAGTCACTGTAGGTCAGATAAGATGCGCAAGCATCGCATCCGACATTATTGCGGCGCTGGAGTTTGGCAACAGTGCCGGATGCGGCGCGAGCGCCTTATCCGGCCTACGGTTGGGCATCATTTGAGTCACTGTAGGTCGGATAAGATGCGTAAGCATCGCATCCGACATTATTGCGGCGCTGGAGTTTGGCAGCAGTGCCGGATGTGGCGCGAGCGCCTTATCCGGCCTACGGTTGGGCATCATTTGAGTCACTGTAGGTCGGATAAGATGCGCAAGCATCGCATCCGACATTACTGCGGTGCTGGAGTTTGGCAACAGTGCCGGATGCGGCGCGAGCGCCTTATCCGGCCTACGGTTGGGCATCATTTGAGTCACTGTAGGTCGGATAAGATGTGCAAGCATCGCATCCGACATTATTGCGGCGCTGGAGTTTGGCAACAGTGCCGGATGTGGCGCGAGCGCCTTATCCGGCCTACGGTTGGGCATCATTTGAGTCACTGTAGGTCGGATAAGATGCGCAAGCATCGCATCCGACATTACTGCGGTGCTGGAGTTTGGCAGCAGTGCCGGATGCGGTGCGAGCGCCTTATCCGGCCTACGGTTGGGCATCATTTGATTCACTGTAGGTCGGATAAGATGCGCAAGCATCGCATCCGACATTATTGCGGCGCTGGAGTTTGGCAACAGTGCCGGATGCGGCGCGAGCGCCTTATCCGGCCTACGGTTGGGCATCATTTGAGTCACTGTAGGTCGGATAAGATGCGCAAGCATCGCATCCGACATTATTGCGTCGCTGGAGTTTGGCAGCAGTGCCGGATGCGGCGCGAGCGCTTTGTCCGGCCTACGTTTTAATGCCAGCAAAAATGGTGAATCACCTGGGTGATCAACTCGCGGGTGGGTTTAATAAACCGTGTCTCCAGATATTCATCAGGCTGATGGGCTTGATTGATTGAACCAGGCCCTAACACCAGCGTCGGGCATAGCGTCTGAATAAACGGTGCTTCGGTACAGTAGTTCACCACTTCGGTCTGTGCGCCGAGCAATTTCTCAACCACTTCAACCAGTTGATGATTCGGCGGGCACTCATAACCAGGGATCGGCGGATGCAGCTCTTCGACCGTCAGACGACCCGGCCAGCGTTCGCTTACCGGTGCCAGCGCGTCGTTGAGCAAGCCGTTAAGTTCATTGAGCGTCATGCCAGGCAGCGGACGAATATCCATATGCAACTCACAGCAGGCACAAATTCGGTTAGATGCGTCACCGCCGTGAATATGCCCGAGGTTGAGCGTGGGATACGGTACGGTAAACGCTTCATAGTGATAGCGTTCTTTAAGGTCGTCACGTAATTGTAAAATATGGCCGATGGCGTCATGCATCAGCTCGATGGCATTCACCCCGCGTGCCGGATCGCTGGAGTGCCCCGACTGACCCATAATGCGAATGGCGTTAGAAATATGGCCTTTATGTGCGCGTACCGGTTGCAGTGACGTCGGTTCGCCAATGATGGCGCAATCCGGGCGCAGGGCGGTGGTTTCGGCAAAATAACGCGCTCCGGCCATACTGGTTTCTTCATCGGCAGTCGCCAGAATGTAGAGCGGCTTTGCAAGCTTCGTAACGTCGACATCGCGTAGTGCATCAAGGATAAACGCAAAGAAGCCTTTCATGTCGGCGGTGCCCAGACCATAGAGCTTGCCGTCATGCTCAGTCAGCGTAAACGGATCGCGCGTCCAGCGCCCGTCATCAAACGGCACGGTATCGGTATGCCCCGCCAGCAACAAGCCGCCAGCGCCGTGTCCGCAACTTGCCAGCATATTAAATTTGTTGCGTGTTCCCGGCACGGGCTGCACTTCCACATTGAAGCCCAAATCTTTGAACCAACCCGCCAGCAGAGTGATTAAATCTGCATTGCTTTGATCGAGCGCTTCTTCCGTGGCGCTTATTGAAGGTATGGCAATCAGAGCACGGTAGATCTCGATAAATGGCGGTAATTTGTTTTTCATTGTTGACACACCTCTGGTCATGATAGTATCAATATTCATGCATTAATTGTGAATAAAAATACACTAACGTTGAGCGTAATAAAACCCACCAGCCGTAAGGTGAATGTTTTACGTTTAGCCAGGCAAACAGACATAAGAAGGTGAATAGCCCCGATGTTGAATACGCTGATTGTGGGTGCCAGTGGTTATGCTGGCGCAGAGCTAGTGACCTATGTAAATCGCCATCCGCATATGAACATAACCGCTTTGACTGTTTCAGCGCAAAGCAATGATGCGGGAAAGTTAATCTCCGATTTGCATCCGCAGCTCAAAGGCATCGTTGATCTGCCGCTGCAGCCGATGTCGGATATCAGCGAGTTTAGCCCAGGGGTGGATGTGGTGTTTCTCGCCACTGCCCATGAAGTTAGCCACGATTTAGCACCGCAGTTTCTTGATGCAGGCTGTGTGGTATTCGACCTTTCCGGCGCATTCCGCGTTAACGACGCCGCCTTCTATGAAAAATATTACGGCTTTACCCATCAATACCCGGAACTGCTGGAGCAAGCCGCTTATGGTCTGGCGGAGTGGTGCGGCAATAAATTAAAAGAAGCGAATTTGATTGCGGTGCCGGGGTGTTACCCGACGGCAGCGCAGTTGGCGCTTAAACCGTTGATTGATGCCGATCTTCTAGATCTCAATCAGTGGCCGGTCATCAACGCCACCAGCGGTGTAAGCGGTGCAGGACGTAAGGCAGCGATTTCTAACAGCTTTTGTGAAGTCAGCCTGCAACCATACGGTGTCTTTACCCATCGCCATCAACCGGAAATCGCTACACACCTTGGTGCTGACGTGATCTTCACCCCGCATCTGGGCAATTTCCCGCGCGGCATTCTGGAAACGATTACCTGCCGTCTGAAACCGGGCGTGACCCAGGCGCAAGTAGCACAAGTGTTGCAACAGGCATATGCGCATAAACCGCTGGTACGGTTGTATGACAAAGGCGTTCCGGCGCTGAAAAACGTTGTCGGGCTACCGTTCTGCGATATCGGTTTTGCCGTTCAGGGCGAGCATCTGATTGTGGTGGCGACCGAAGACAACTTATTGAAAGGTGCGGCGGCACAGGCAATCCAGTGTGCCAATATTCGTTTCGGCTATGCGGAAACGCAGTCTCTTATTTAAGGGTGCAATGATGAATCCATTAATTATCAAACTGGGCGGCGTATTGCTGGATAGTGAAGAGGCGCTGGAACGGCTGTTTAGCGCACTGGTGAATTATCGCGAGTCTCATCAGCGTCCGTTGGTGATTGTTCACGGCGGCGGCTGCGTGGTGGATGAGTTGATGAAAGGGTTGAATCTGCCGGTGAAAAAGAAAAACGGCCTGCGCGTGACGCCTGCGGATCAGATAGACATTATCACTGGCGCACTGGCGGGAACGGCAAATAAAACCCTGCTGGCGTGGGCGAAGAAACATCAGATTGCTGCTGTGGGGCTGTTTCTCGGTGATGGCGACAGCGTCAAAGTGACCCAGCTCGATGAAGAGTTGGGCCATGTTGGACTGGCGCAGCCAGGTTCGCCTAAGCTTATCAACACGTTGCTGGAAAACGGTTATTTGCCGGTGGTCAGCTCTATTGGTGTGACGGACGAAGGGCAACTGATGAACGTCAATGCTGACCAGGCCGCGACGGCACTGGCGGCAACGCTGGGTGCGGATCTGATTTTGCTTTCTGATGTCAGTGGCATCCTCGACGGTAAAGGGCAACGAATTGCTGAGATGACCGCGGCGAAAGCAGAACAACTGATTGAGCAGGGCATTATTACTGACGGCATGATTGTGAAAGTGAATGCGGCGCTGGACGCTGCACGCACGCTGGGCCGCCCGGTGGACATCGCCTCCTGGCGTCATGCGGAACAGCTTCCGGCACTGTTTAACGGTATGCCGATGGGGACGCGGATTTTAGCTTAATTTTTGTTGGCCGGAGGCACAGCTTCCGGCATTGAATTTCAAAATAAGGAAACAGAGTTATGGCACTTTGGGGCGGGCGTTTTACTCAGGCAGCAGATCAACGGTTCAAACAATTTAATGACTCATTGCGCTTTGATTACCGTCTGGCGGAGCAGGATATTGTCGGCTCTGTAGCCTGGTCCAAAGCCCTGGTAACGGTAGGTGTGTTGACCGCAGAAGAGCAGGTGCAACTAGAAGAGGCGCTGAACGTGCTGCTGGAAGACGTTCGCGCCAGGCCACAACAAATCCTCGAAAGCGACGCCGAAGATATCCATAGCTGGGTGGAAGGTAAACTGATCGACAAAGTGGGTCAGTTAGGCAAAAAACTGCATACCGGGCGTAGCCGTAATGACCAGGTAGCGACTGACCTGAAATTGTGGTGCAAAGAGATGGTCAGCGAGTTGCTGGCGGCTAACCGCCAGTTGCAATCGGTGTTGGTGGAAACGGCGCAAAATAATCAGGACGCAGTGATGCCGGGTTATACCCACCTGCAACGCGCTCAACCGGTGACGTTCGCTCACTGGTGCCTGGCCTATGTTGAGATGCTGGCGCGTGATGAAAGCCGTTTGCAGGACGCGCTTAAGCGTCTGGATGTCAGCCCGTTAGGTTGTGGTGCGCTGGCGGGAACGGCCTATGACATTGACCGTGAACAACTGGCTGGCTGGCTGGGTTTTGCCTCGGCAACGCGTAACAGCCTGGACAGCGTTTCTGACCGTGATCACGTACTGGAACTGCTTTCTGCCGCCGCCATCGGCATGGTGCATCTGTCGCGTTTTGCCGAAGATCTCATTTTCTTTAACACCGGCGAAGCGGGTTTTGTCGAACTGTCTGATCGCGTGACTTCCGGTTCATCCTTAATGCCGCAGAAGAAAAACCCGGATGCGCTGGAGCTGATTCGTGGGAAATGTGGTCGTGTCCAGGGCGCATTAACCGGCATGATGATGACTCTGAAAGGGTTGCCGCTGGCCTATAACAAAGACATGCAGGAAGACAAAGAGGGCTTGTTCGACGCACTCGACACCTGGCTGGATTGCCTGCATATGGCGGCGCTGGTGCTGGATGGGATTCAGGTGAAACGCCCGCGTTGTCAGGAAGCGGCGCAGCAGGGTTACGCTAACGCCACTGAACTGGCGGATTATCTGGTGGCAAAAGGCGTACCTTTCCGCGAGGCGCACCATATTGTGGGTGAAGCGGTGGTGGAAGCCATTCGTCAGGGCAAACCACTGGAAGAACTGCCGCTGGCTGAGTTGCAGAAATTCAGCAAGGTGATTGGAGAAGATGTGTATCCGATTCTGTCGTTGCAATCGTGCCTCGACAAACGTGCGGCAAAAGGCGGCGTCTCACCGCAGCAGGTGGCGCAGGCGATTGCTTTTGCAAAGGCGCGGTTGGTGTAACTTGTTTATATCGCTCCCCTGAAAACGGGGAGTTTGCCTTATCATGCCTACGTAGTGTTGCGCTTTGTAAGCCAGATAAGGCGTTTACGCCGCATCTGGCAGGAATTTATCATCATCCTGATGCCCCTGAGTTTTACGTCCAGCCACAGCCATTCTTCGTCACATTCCTTTTAATTCTTGCGTCTTCTTTACGTTTACTTTTCCTATAAAAATCATTTTCAAATACATCAAACAATACATATTTTAATTAATTGAATATAATTAATTTCTATTGCTGTGTTCATTTTTAAGATTAATGGAATTTGTTATGTGATTATTTAACGTGTTGTTTTAACGATGATGGTTAATATTGTAGACAATATTTAAGGATATTTCTGTTCCTCGGCGGAAAATTTTATTTTTAATGTGATCACGGTTGAATAATCACTTTTTCTTCCTTGTATGGTAGTAGGCATAAAATTAAGTTTAAAACGTCTATTTAAAACACAGGAGAGTGCAATAATGAAAATTATTGCTGCGGACGTTTTTGTCACTTGCCCCGGGCGTAATTTCGTTACGCTTAAAATAACCACTGAAAGCGGACTTTGTGGGCTGGGAGATGCCACATTAAATGGTCGTGAATTGTCGGTCGCTTCCTATCTGAAAGATCATCTTTGTCCACAATTAATAGGTCGCGATGCCAGCCGTATCGAAGATATCTGGCAATTCTTTTATAAAGGTGCTTACTGGCGGCGTGGCCCCGTCACGATGTCGGCAATCTCTGCCATTGATATGGCGTTATGGGATATCAAAGCTAAAGCAGCCAATATGCCGCTGTATCAACTGCTGGGTGGCGCTTCTCGCGAGGGCGTGATGGTCTATTGCCACACCACCGGGCGTACAATTGATGAAGTCCTTGAAGACTATGCAAAACACCAGCAAATGGGCTTTAAGGCGATTCGGGTGCAGTGCGGCGTGCCGGGTATGCAAACTACCTATGGCCTGGCGAAGGGAAAAGGGCTGGCTTACGAACCGGCAACCAAAGGCCAGTGGCCGGAAGAACAATTGTGGTCTTCAGAAAAGTATCTCGATTTTACGCCGAAGCTCTTTGAGGCCGTGCGCAACAAGTTCGGTTTTAATGAACATCTGTTGCATGACATGCACCATCGCCTTACCCCTATTGAAGCGGCGCGCTTTGGTAAGAGCATTGAAGATTACCGCCTGTTCTGGATGGAAGACCCGACACCTGCCGAGAATCAGGAGTGTTTCCGTTTGATTCGCCAGCATACCGTGACACCAATTGCGGTCGGAGAAGTCTTTAATAGTATCTGGGATTGTAAGCAGTTAATCGAAGAGCAGTTAATTGACTATATCCGCACGACGATTACCCATGCTGGTGGAATTACCGGGATGCGACGGATTGCCGATTTTGCATCGCTTTATCAGGTGCGTACCGGTTCGCATGGCCCTTCTGATTTATCGCCCATTTGCCATGCGGCAGCGCTGCATTTTGATCTCTGGGTGCCTAACTTCGGTGTTCAGGAGTACATGGGTTATTCCGAACAAATGCTTGAGGTCTTCCCGCATAGCTGGCGCTTCGACGCGGGTTATATGCACCCAGGCGATGAACCAGGGCTGGGTATCTCCTTTGATGAGAAGCTGGCGGCGAAATATCCGTATGATCCGGCGTATCTCCCCGTTGCGCGTCTGGAAGACGGTACATTGTGGAATTGGTAGTGATTTAAGCGAAACCGTATATCTGTCGCTTAATTTATTTATTGAGTAATCAAATCTATTCAATTTTCTCAAGGAGTATAAAAATGGATGTTGATTTGCCAGGTAGTGTTGCGGGTAATAAACCGCAACGGATTCGCCGTATTCAGACGGTGGCGCTGGTTTTATTATTTATGGCGGGAATCGTTAATTTTCTCGATCGCTCATCATTGAGCGTGGCAGGCGAGGCGATTCGTGGCGAGTTAGGATTATCAGCCACAGAGTTTGGCGTTTTACTTTCTGCATTTTCTCTGTCTTATGGTTTTTCACAACTGCCTTCCGGTATTTTGTTAGATCGTTTTGGTTCACGAATTGTGTTAGGCGCAGGATTAATATTCTGGTCATTAATGCAGGCATTAACAGGAATGGTTAATTCCTTTAGCCACTTTATTATTATGCGTATTGGACTGGGTATTGGTGAAGCGCCGTTTATGCCTGCGGGGGTGAAATCTATCACCGACTGGTATGCGCAAAAAGAACGCGGCACGGCGCTGGGGATCCTTAACTCATCTACCGTTATCGGTCAGGCCATCGCGCCCCCTGTTCTTGTATTGATGCAACTGGCGTGGGGCTGGAGGACGATGTTTGTCATCATCGGCCTGGCGGGGATTCTGGTTGGGATTTGCTGGTACGCATGGTATCGCAACCGGGCGCAGTTTGTCCTGACCGATGAAGAACGAGCGTATCTCTCTGCACCGGTTAAGCCGCGTCCACAATTGCAATTTAGCGAGTGGCTGGCGCTGTTTAAACATCGGACAACCTGGGGGATGATTTTAGGTTTCGCTGGTGTCAACTATACCGGTTGGCTCTACATTGCGTGGTTACCCGGTTATTTGCAGGCTGCGCAAGGTTTCAGTCTGGCAAAAACCGGCTGGGTGGCGGCGATTCCTTTCCTTGCGGCGGCAGTCGGGATGTGGATCAACGGTATTGTTGTCGATAGACTGGCGAAAAAAGGCTACGACCTGGCGAAGACGCGTAAAACGGCCATTGTTTGCGGTTTGATGATGTCGGCATTAGGGACGTTGCTGGTGGTGCAATCTTCCTCGCCTGCGCAGGCGGTGGCGTTTATCTCAATGGCGCTGTTCTGCGTGCATTTCGCGGGAACATCGGCATGGGGACTGGTGCAGGTGATGGTGTCAGAAACAAAAGTGGCTTCCATCGCTGGTATTCAAAACTTTGGCAGTTTTGTCTTTGCTTCCTTTGCCCCGATCGTGACCGGCTGGGTAGTGGATACTACGCACTCGTTTAATCTGGCGCTGGTTATTGCGGCCTGCGTGACCTTCATCGGCGCGCTGTGTTACTTCTTTATCGTCAAAGATCGCATTGAATAAATATTGGGTCTGGCTCTCTTGTGGGAGCCGGGCGAAATAAAAAAAAGCGGATCCTGGAGATCCGCAAAAGTTCACGTTGGCTTTAGTTATTCGAGTTGAGAAACTCTCGAAACGGGCAGTGACTTCAAGGGTTAAAGAGGTGCCGCTCCGTTTCTGTGAGCAATTATCAGTCAGAATGCTTGATAGGGATAATCGTTCGTTGCTATGCTACCTATCGCCATGAACTATCGTGGCGATGGAGGATGGATAATGAATATTCGTGATCTTGAGTACCTGGTGGCATTGGCCGAACACCGCCATTTTCGCCGTGCGGCAGATTCCTGCCACGTCAGCCAGCCAACCCTGAGTGGGCAAATTCGTAAGCTGGAAGATGAGCTGGGCGTGATGTTGCTGGAGCGGACCAGCCGTAAAGTGTTATTCACCCAGGCGGGAATGCTGCTGGTGGATCAGGCGCGTACCGTGCTGCGTGAGGTGAAAGTCCTTAAAGAGATGGCAAGCCAGCAGGGCGAGACCATGTCCGGGCCGCTGCACATTGGTTTGATTCCAACGGTCGGGCCTTACCTGCTACCGCATATTATCCCGATGCTGCACCAGGCTTTTCCGAAGCTGGAAATGTATCTGCATGAAGCCCAGACCCATCAATTACTGGCGCAACTGGACAGCGGCAAACTCGACTGTGTGATCCTCGCACTGGTGAAGGAGAGCGAAGCATTCATTGAAGTGCCGTTGTTTGATGAGCCAATGCTGTTGGCAATCTATGAAGATCACCCGTGGGCTGATCGTGAATGTGTACCGATGGCCGATCTGGCCGGGGAAAAACTGCTGATGCTGGAAGATGGTCACTGTCTGCGCGATCAGGCAATGGGCTTCTGCTTTGAAGCGGGGGCGGATGAAGATACACACTTCCGCGCGACCAGTCTGGAGACGCTGCGTAACATGGTGGCGGCTGGTAGCGGTATCACTTTACTGCCTGCGCTGGCCGTGCCGCCGGAGCGTAAACGTGATGGCGTTGTTTATCTGCCGTGCATTAAGCCAGAACCACGCCGCACTGTTGGCCTGGTTTACCGTCCGGGTTCGCCGCTGCGCAGTCGCTATGAGCAACTGGCAGAGGCCATCCGTGCAAGAATGGATGGCCATTTCGGTAAAACGTTAAAACAGGCGATTTAAGCCGTTTAGCGCCGCGACCCGATAGGCTTCCGCCATAGTCGGGTAGTTAAAGGTGGTGTTGACGAAGTACTCAATCGTGTTGCCGCCACCTTTCTGTTCCATAATCGCCTGACCGATATGAATAATTTCGGCAGCGCGCTCACCAAAGCAGTGAATTCCCAGAATCTCTTTTGTTTCCCGATGGAACAAAATTTTCAACGTGCCCACGTTCATCCCGACAATTTGCGCACGAGCCAGATGTTTAAACTGGGCGCGGCCCACTTCATACGGCACTTTCATCGCGGTCAGTTGCTGTTCCGTTTTACCGACCGAGCTGATTTCCGGAATGGTGTAGATGCCGGTAGGGATATCTTCAATCAGATGCGCGGTGGCTTCGCCTTTCACCAGCGCCTGTGCGGCAATGCGTCCCTGGTCGTAGGCCGCCGACGCCAGGCTTGGATAACCAATCACGTCGCCCACCGCGTAAACGTGCGGCTGCGCGGTCTGGTACATGCTATTGACCTTTAGCTGACCGCGGCTGTCAGTTTCCAGTCCAATGTTCTGTAACGCCAGTGAATCGGTATTACCGGTGCGACCGTTGGCATAGAGCAGGCAGTCTGCTTTCAGCTTTTTGCCTGACTTCAGGTGCATGATCACGCCGTCGTCACAGCCTTCGATCTTCTCGTACTCTTCGTTGTGACGGATCACCACGCCACTGTTCCAGAAGTGATAGGAGAGAGAATCTGACATCTCCTGATCCAGAAATGCCAGCAGGCGATCACGGGTGTTGATCAGATCGACTTTCACATCCATTCCACGGAAGATCGACGCATATTCGCAGCCGATCACCCCGGCACCGTAGATAAGTACATGGCGCGGTTCGTGATGCATGCTAAGAATCGAGTCGCTGTCGTAAATGCGCGGATGGGTAAAATCGACGTCTGCCGGATGATAAGGGCGAGAACCGCAGGCAATGACATATTTTTCTGCGGTCAGCGTTTCTACCGTGCCGTCAGGGCAATCCAGCGCCAACGTGTGCTCGTCAACAAAGCGAGCGTTCCCCTGCAATATTTCGCAGTGATTACGTTCGTAAAATCCCTGACGCATGCGCGTTTGTTGATTAATCACATTATCGGCATGGTTGAGGATATCGGCAAAAGAAGAGCGGAGCAGCCGTGAATGATCGCTATAAAGAGGGTTTTGATTAAATTCTATAATGCGGCTGACAGCGTGACGGAGGGCTTTCGACGGAATGGTGCCCCAGTGGGTGCAACCGCCGCCAACATTTTGATAACGCTCGATAACTGCGACGCGCGCACCTTGCTTAACCAGACCCATTGCAGCGCCTTCGCCGCCGGGGCCGGAACCTATTACTATGGCATCGTAATCGTAGGAATGTGACATGGTAGGGCTTACCTGTTCTTATACATAAAAGCAACAGAATGGTAACATTTTATCGCGGGTAAGCCAATTGATCCCCGTCATTTATCTGGTTATATCGTGAGCGGCCTTTGCTTTGTCTGCTCCTTCCCTGTCTCATTAATTCGCAATTAAACGCTTTTTCTTATGGCAGATAGTTTTATCTTGCTGAAAAGTGCCTTTTTGTTATTGTCTCCGTGAAATCATTTTATAAAACAAATAGATAAACATTTTATATTGATTGGTTATTTGTATTTATACCATCAATGCAATCCGTTAATTAGCCTGTTTATCAGTGAATAAAGGAATAGCCGATGATCGAACACTCTATTCGTGGGTTTGAGGAAGAACTGCGCGAGATCCGCCATCAGATCCATGAAAATCCGGAGCTGGGGTTAAAGGAGTTTAAAACCAGTGCTCTGGTGGCGGAAAAGTTACGCCTGTGGGGTTATGAAGTTGAACAAGGGCTGGCGACGACGGGCGTGGTCGCTACCTTAAAAGTCGGTGACGGAGAGAAAAGTATTGGCTTGCGTGCCGATATGGATGCGCTGCCAATTTATGAAAATAGCGGCAAGTCCTGGGCCAGTAAACATCCCGGTTTAATGCATGCCTGCGGGCATGACGGACATACCACAATATTGCTGGGTGCCGCGCGCTATCTTGCTGAAACCCGCCGCTTTAACGGCACGTTGCGCCTTATCTTCCAGCCAGCGGAAGAAATGATTAACGGCGGCGAGATCATGGTTAAAGAAGGACTTTTTGACCGTTTCCCCTGCGATGTCATTTTCGGCATGCATAACATGCCCGGTCTGCCAGTGGGTAAGTTTTATTTCCAGCCCGGAGCGCTGATGGCGTCAATGGATCAATTCCATATTACGGTTCGTGGTTGTGGCGGACACGGTGCGATCCCTCACAAAGCGATTGATCCGGTGCTGGTTGCCGCACATATCACCACCGCATTACAAAGCATTGTGTCGCGCAATGTCGATCCGCTGGAGGCAGCAGTCATTACCGTCGGCAGTATTGTTGCGGGTGAGGCCGCTAACGTCATTCCTGATAGTGCTGAGATGAAAATTAGCGTCCGCTCTCTTAGCCGTGAAACCCGGCAACTTCTGTTGGCCCGTATTCCCGCTCTGGCACAAGCCCAGGCTATCAGCTTTGGTGCTACGGCTGATGTGACGCATGTTAACGGTACTCCGGTGTTGGTCAACGATGAAGAGATGGCGCGCTTTGCCTGGCAGGTGGCGTGTAAAACGTTTGGTGAAGATCGGGCCGGGTTTGGCATCAAGCCTCTGATGGGCAGTGAAGATTTCTCTTTCATGCTGGAAGCCCAGCCGAAAGGTGCTTTTTTGCTGTTCGGTAATGGCGATGTCGGGGAAGGGGCATGCATGGTGCATAACCCAGGTTACGACTTCAACGATGCAAGTCTGGTTCCGGCAAGCAGCTACTGGGGCGCACTGGTGGAAGCCTGGCTGCAATAAATAAAACAACACACAACATCACTATCTGGCAAGGAACATGGAATGACGGCGATCGTAAATGAAACAGTGGACGTAAGGAAAAAGCCCAGCGGCAAACGGGTGATTTTTGCCTCGGCGTTTGGCAATGCGCTCGAATTTTTTGATTTTGGCGTTTACAACTTTTTTGTGGTCTATATCAGCACGCTTTTCTTTCCACCCAGTGCCGATCACAATGTCGCGCTGTTACTGGCATTTGCAACGTTTGGCGTGAGCTTTTTTATGCGCCCGCTTGGTGGGATTATCGTTGGTGCCTGGGCCGATCGTTTCGGGCGGAAACCGGCGATGGTGTTTACCATTGCCCTGATGAGTCTCGGTACGCTGATGATCGGCATTGCGCCAACATATGCGACGGCGGGATATTGGGGAACAGCGACGCTGGTGCTGGCGCGCCTGATTCAGGGCGTTGCGGCAGGCGGTGAAGTCGGTGCCTCAATGTCTTTGCTGGTTGAGTCAGCTCCGGCAAATCGTCGCGGCTTTTACAGTAGCTGGTCGCTGGCGACCCAGGGGCTGGCAACGACCTTTGGTGGTGTCGTCGCTTTGGGTTTGAGCGCATGGCTGCCGTTCGCCACAGGTTCAGAAACCGTAATGGCGGAGTGGGGCTGGCGTGTACCGTTTTTTATTGGTGTGCTGTTAGCGCCCATCGGTTGCTGGCTGCGCCTGAGTCTGGAAAACGATGTGCCTGAACCTGTGCACCATAAAAAAGCCGCAGCCAGCGAAAGCGCGTTTTCTCTGCTCTTGCAACATAAAGCAACCATCGTTAATGGTGTTTTACTCGCTATTGGTAGTACGGTTGCAACCTATATCTCCCTCTTTTACTACGGCACCTGGGCTGCGAAGTATCTGGCGATGCCTCAACACTATTCTCATGCAGCGATGTTACTGGCGGGCGTTATTACGTTTGTGGGGGCGTTGTTGGTGGGGATGCTGTGTGATTCGGTCGGGCGTAAAAAGCTGATTTTAATCTCCCGGGTGATGGTGTTGATCTGTAGCTGGCCATCGTTCTGGCTGTTGGTGAATTATCCCAGTCCCGGCATGTTGCTGACGGTGGTTTTCGTGATGGTCAGCTTCACCACGCTTGGCGGTGTACCGGTAATGTTGCTGATTTCCGAACTGTTACCGAAACGGATTCGGGCATTGGGCTTCGCACTGGTTTATAGCATTGGCGTAGCAATCTTCGGCGGGTTTGCGCAATACTTTGCCACGCAATCCATTGTGTTACTGGATAGCCTGACGGCGCCAGCGTGGTATCTGGGCGGAGGTACGTTGTTGTCGATGCTGGCGTTGTTGTTTGTGAAAGAACCGGCTAAAGAGTTGCAGTAAATGTGTTTTATTGCGTTACCGTTCATTCACAACACTGGAGCAATCCAGTATGTTCATTCTCTGGTATAGTGCCAACAGTACTTTTGGCAAGGATTTAGACATCGTGATGGGCGTAAGAGCGCAACAAAAAGAAAAAACCCGCCGTTCTCTGGTGGAAGCCGCATTTAGCCAATTAAGTGCTGAACGTAGCTTCGCCAGCCTGAGTTTGCGTGAAGTGGCGCGTGAAGCGGGCATTGCTCCCACCTCTTTTTATCGGCATTTCCGCGACGTAGACGAACTTGGTCTGACTATGGTTGATGAGAGCGGTTTAATGCTGCGCCAACTCATGCGCCAGGCGCGTCAGCGTATTGCTAAAGGCGGGAGTGTGATCCGCACCTCGGTCTCCACATTTATGGAGTTCATCGGTAATAATCCGAACGCCTTCCGGTTATTATTGCGGGAACGCTCCGGCACCTCCGCTGCGTTCCGTGCCGCTGTTGCGCGTGAAATTCAGCACTTCATTGCGGAACTTGCGGACTATCTGGAACTCGAAAACCATATGCCTCGTGCGTTTACTGAAGCGCAAGCCGAAGCAATGGTGACGATTGTCTTCAGTGCGGGTGCCGAGGCGTTGGATGTCGGCGTCGAACAACGTCGGCAATTAGAAGAGCGACTGGTACTGCAACTGCGAATGATTTCGAAAGGGGCTTATTACTGGTATCGCCGTGAACAAGAAAAAACCGCAATTATTCCGGGAAATGTGAAGGACGAGTAATGAAACAAGCAAATCAAGATAGAGGTACGCTGCTGCTGGCGCTGGTTGCAGGCTTATCGATCAATGGTACTTTTGCGGCGCTGTTTAGCTCCATTGTGCCATTTTCTGTATTCCCGATTATTTCCCTGGTGCTGACGGTCTACTGCCTGCATCAACGTTATCTTAATCGCACTATGCCGGTAGGTTTGCCGGGTCTGGCTGCTGCCTGTTTTATTCTCGGTGTTCTGCTGTACAGCACGGTGGTTCGTGCGGAATATCCGGATATCGGTTCTAACTTCTTCCCGGCCGTGCTGTCCGTCATTATGGTGTTCTGGATTGGCGCGAAGATGCGTAACCGTAAGCAGGAAATTGCTGAGTAATCAGTATCATGCTGGATGCTGGCGCATCCAGCATGGGTTTTACTTAGCGGTTAGTAATACGCCGCACTCCATATGGTGCGTGTAGGGGAACTGATCAAACAGAGCCAGACGTTCAACCTTGTGCGTCTGGCTTAATGTTTCCAGATTCTTACATAACGTTTCCGGGTTGCAGGAGATATACAAAATACGCGGATACGCCTGCACCATTTTCTCGGTTTCACTGTCCAGACCGCTGCGCGGTGGGTCGACAAAAATGGTTTCGCACTGATAACTCTTCAGGTCGATACCTTGCAGACGGTTAAACTCACGCACGCCATTCATCGCTTGAGTAAACTCTTCCGCCGCCATACGAATAATTTGTACGTTATCTATATGGTTAGCAGCAATATTGTATTGCGCGGCAGCGACCGACGGCTTGGCGATTTCGGTGGCTAATACTCGATCAAAATTGCGCGCCAGAGCTAATGAAAAATTACCGTTGCCGCAGTACAACTCCAGTAAATCGCCTTTTGAGCCTTTGGTAACATCCAGCGCCCATTCCAGCATCTGAATATTCATCGCTGCGTTTGGCTGGGTGAAGCTGTTTTCTACCTGACGGTAGATCATCTCTTTCCCTGCGACTGGCAGACGCTCATCAATGTAATCCTGATCCAGCTCGATTTTTGTTTTCGTTGCCCGACCAATCAAATGCACATTCAGATTCTGCGCTCGCAGTGCATCGCGCAGGGCTTCTGCCTGCTGACGCCACTCGTCATCCAGCTTTTTATGGTACAGCAGAGAAACGACGGCCTGATTGCTCAATGTGGTGAGGTAATCAATCTGGAACAGCTTGTGGCGCAGAATGGGATTATTACGCACACCCGCAATCATCGCCGTCATCAACTGGTTGATCAGTTCACTGGCGGCGGGGAAGCTATCTACGCGGATGCGGCTTTTGGTCTGTTGATCGAAAATGATGTGGTACAGGTCATCGCCATCGTGCCAGATGCGGAATTCTGCTCGCATCCGATAATGACTGACCGGCGAGCGAAACACTTCCGGAACCAGGTCAGAAAACGGCGCCATCATACTTTGTAAACGTACCACTTTTTCGGCTAACTGCGCTTCATACTGTTCTGTTGGAAGGTGTTCGGGGGTCATGATGTATCCTGAAAATGAAATGTACGCGGCGATTGTAGGGATTGCTCATCAGATGTCCAGATCTTGATGAATTCCTATTTATGCGCGACGTCTGGACAGCAACTTGTTACAACCTGTAGCATCCACTCGCCGGTCCTGTGAGTTAATAGGGAATCCAGTGCGAATCTGGAGCTGACGCGCAGCGGTAAGGAAAGGTGCGATGATTGCGTAATGCGGACACTGCCATCCGGTGGGAAGTCATCATCTCTTTGTATCCTCAGATACCCCTCCAAGCCCGAAGACCTGCCGGCCAACGTCGCATCTGGTTCTCATCATCGCGTAATATTGATGAAACCTGCGGCATCCTTCTTCTATTGTGGATGCTTTACAATGATTAAAAAAGCTTCGCTGCTGACGGCGTGTTCCGTCACAGCCTTTTCCGCTTGGGCACAGGACACCAGCCCGGATACTCTCGTTGTTACTGCTAACCGTTTTGAACAGCCTCGCAGCACTGTGCTTGCTCCAACTACCGTTGTGACACGTCAGGATATTGACCGCTGGCAGTCGGCCTCGGTGAACGATGTTCTACGTCGTCTGCC
Source organism: Escherichia sp. MOD1-EC6162 (assembly GCF_002965125.1). Lineage (NCBI taxonomy): Bacteria > Pseudomonadati > Pseudomonadota > Gammaproteobacteria > Enterobacterales > Enterobacteriaceae > Escherichia > Escherichia sp. MOD1-EC6162. Next base: position 2,580 of record NZ_PTSB01000025.1, on the reverse strand, counting down.
GGGCGTGGATATCACCCAGAATGGCGGTTCAGGTCAGCTCTCTTCTATTTTTATCCGTGGTACAAACGCCAGCCATGTATTGGTGTTAATTGATGGCGTACGCCTGAATTTGGCGGGGGTCAGTGGTTCTGCCGACCTTAGCCAATTCCCTATTGCGCTTGTCCAGCGAGTTGAATATATCCGTGGACCGCGATCTGCCGTTTATGGTTCTGATGCAATAGGCGGAGTGGTGAATATCATCACCACGCGGGATGAATCCGGCACGGAAATTTCAGCGGGATGGGGAAGTAATAGTTATCAGAACTACGATGTTTCTACGCAGCAACAACTGGGGGATAAAACACGGGTAACTCTGTTGGCCGATTATGCCCATACCCATGGATTTGATGTTGTCGCCTATGGCAATACCGGAACGCAAGCACAACCAGATAACGATGGTTTTTTAAGTAAAACGCTTTATGGTGCGCTGGAGCATAATTTTACTGACACCTGGAGCGGCTTTGTGCGCGGCTATGGCTATGATAATCGTACCAATTATGACGCGTATTATTCTCCCGGCTCACCGTTACTCGATACCCGTAAACTCTATAGCCAAAGTTGGGACACCGGGCTGCGCTATAACGGCGAGCTGATTAAATCACAACTGATTACCAGTTACAGCCACAGCAAAGATTACAACTACGATCCGCATTATGGTCGTTATGATTCGTCCGCGACGCTCGATGAGATGAAGCAGTACACCGTCCAGTGGGCAAACAACGTCACCGTTGGTCACGGTAATATCGGCGCGGGTGTTGACTGGCAGAAGCAAACTACGACGCCAGGCACTGGATATGTTGCAGATGGGTATGATCAACGTAATACGGGGATCTATCTGACCGGGGTACAACAAGTTGGCGATTTTACGTTTGAAGGTGCTGCACGCAGCGATGATAACTCACAGTTTGGTCGTCATGGCACCTGGCAAACCAGTGCTGGTTGGGAGTTCATTGAAGGCTATCGCTTTATCGCTTCTTATGGCACGTCGTACAAGGCACCTAATCTTGGGCAACTGTACGGTTTCTACGGTAATCCGGATCTGAACCCCGAGAAAAGCAAACAGTGGGAAGGTGCGTTTGAGGGTTTAACCGCTGGGGTGAACTGGCGTATCTCCGGGTATCGTAACGATATCAGTGACCTGATCGATTATGACGATCACATCCTGAAATACTACAACGAAGGGAAAGCGCGGATTAAAGGCGTCGAGGCGACCGCCAATTTTGATACCGGACCGCTGACACATACGGTGAGTTACGATTATGTCGACGCACGTAATGCGATTACCGACACGCCGTTATTACGTCGTGCTAAACAGCAGGTGAAATATCAGCTCGACTGGCAACTGTATGATTTTGATTGGGGTATTACTTACCAGTATTTAGGTACTCGCTATGATAAGGATTACTCATCTTATCCCTATCAAACTGTGAAAATGGGCGGTGTGAGCTTGTGGGATATTGCGGTTGCATATCCGGTCACCTCTCATCTGACTGTTCGTGGTAAAATAGCCAACCTGTTCGACAAAGATTACGAGACAGTCTATGGCTACCAAACTGCAGGACGGGAATACACCTTGTCTGGCAGCTACACCTTCTGAACCACGTCCCACCGTGCTGGTGTTTGACTCCGGCGTCGGTGGGCTGTCGGTCTATGACGAGATCCGGCGTCTCTTACCGGATCTCCATTACATTTATGCTTTTGATAACGTCGCTTTCCCGTATGGCGAAAAAAGCGAAGAGTTTATTGTTGAGCGCGTGGTGGAAATTGTCACTGCAGTGCAAGAACGTTATCCCCTTGCATTGGCGGTGGTGGCTTGCAACACCGCCAGTACCGTTTCACTTCCTGCATTACGCGAAAAGTTTGACTTCCCGGTTGTCGGCGTCGTTCCGGCGATTAAACCCGCAGCGCGTCTGACCGCTAATGGCATTGTTGGACTGCTGGCAACTCGCGGAACAGTTAAACGTTCTTATACCCATGAGTTGATCGCGCGTTTCGCCAATGAATGCCAGATAGAAATGCTCGGTTCGGCAGAGATGGTCGAGCTGGCTGAAGCGAAGCTGCATGGCAATGAAGTTTCTCTGGATGCACTAAAGCGTATCTTGCGCCCGTGGTTAAGAATGAAAGAGCCGCCAGATACTGTTGTTCTGGGATGTACCCACTTCCCTCTATTACAAGATGAACTGTTGCAGGTGCTGCCAGAGGGAACCCGGTTGGTGGATTCAGGCGCAGCGATTGCCCGCCGAACGGCCTGGTTACTGGAGCATGAAGCCCCTGATGCAAAATCAGTCGATGCGAATATTGCCTTTTGTATGGCAATGACGCCAGAAGCTGAACAGTTATTGTCCGTTTTACAGCGTTACGGCTTTAAAACGCTCGAAAAACTGACAGTTTCAGGCTGATTTGATTGAAACTTGCGCATTCGGAAAATTATTTTAAATTTCCTCTTGTCAGGCCGGAATAACTCCCTATAATGCGCCACCACTGACACGGAACAACGGCAAATAAGCCGCCGGGTCAGCGGGGTTCTCCTGAGAACTTCGA
>NZ_PTSB01000096.1:0-384 GCF_002965125.1 Escherichia sp. MOD1-EC6162 | reverse complement strand
ACGCAATACTTTAATTCTTTAGCTAATAGCATTAACTGTTTGAATGTTATTCTTGTACTGATATAAGAATAATGTTCTTTGATAAATTTTCAGTGATTCTGACTTATCTTTTCCTGCTCCCCTTGGTCTGAAGAGGAGTATCTGCTAATATTTCGCATCAGTATAATCACGCTAGGCATCTATCACCTTTAAAACTTTGTTTTTATATCGTTACGAAAATCTCTGAATACTGGCTAGGAATCATATCTTTTAAGTAAATATTCTTTTATAGCGTTTGCATTCTTATATTTAAACGGATTTTTCTTTGTGTTATATCCTGATAAATTAGGATCTTCATTCAAGATCTCATTTTTTTGTATGTTTCCATTTTTATCATATATATAT
>NZ_PTSB01000024.1:0-67061 GCF_002965125.1 Escherichia sp. MOD1-EC6162 | reverse complement strand
ATAAAATATAACCCACCCTTCCTCTTATTTATTACAAAAAGTTTATTAGCAATTTTAGCCAACGCTACCATCTGTGATCCTGTTAACATTTTAATTTATTAGAATTAATATAAAATCTTAGACCAAGGATTCATCCTTAATATGATAAGAAACATAGCATTCGAATTATGAATATTTATTTCTTATCAGCCGCGCCATAACTATAAAAGGAACTTATCATTTGAATCAGTTCGATATTATAATTCTGACACACGGTGAAGCTGGGAATTATTTATTATCCAGCAGCGAAATGATTGTAGGTAAAACAAAAAATTCCACGTCGCTTTCTCTGCAGCCTGGAATGTCACCTGAAACACTTATGCTACAAGTAAAAGCGGTACTCAGGCCTGGTATTGATACGATCATATTCACAGATATCTATGGCGGAACGCCATCAAATATTGCCCTCCTTCTTTCTAAAGATTTTCCCATTCGCTGTATCAGCGGTGTCAATTTGGCTATGTTAATCGAAGCCAACATGTTACAGGATTCTGACGAAATACTTACCTTTGAAGAATATGTTCAACATGTACATGATGCGGGTAAAGAAATGGTTCAAACTTATTACTTTAATAAAGGATGATAAACTATGAGTATAGTACATGCCCGTATTGATTACCGTTTAATTCATGGACAAGTTATAACAAAATGGTTAAAAAGAAGTGATGCTAATAAAATAATTGTCATTGATGACCCTTTATCACGCGATCCTTTTCTTGCCGAAGTCTATAAGATGGCAGCGCCAAGTGGCGTCGAAGTAATAATGACATCTATTGAAGATGTATTACAGCGCTGGAATAGCAATAACTTCTATGAAGGAAAGCTATTAATACTTTTCAAATCGATCGATTCTGCATTACAAACCATACAAGGTGGTTTAATACTAGAGGAATTACAGGTCGGCGGCGTTGAAAACACTCCAGGAAGGAAAATAGTTTTCAATCAAATATCACTCAATCATGAAGATGCCGACAAACTTCAAATCATCGAAGATAAGAATATAAAAGTTTATTTCCAAACTATTCCTGAAGAAGATCCTGCCAGCCTACAAAAAATCAAAAATAAGTTACCTTAATTAAGGAGAGGAACTTATGTCTATTTTTACCGCAGCAATTATTGCCTTGGTATATTGGATATCCCAGGCAAAAGTATGGTACGGTTTTTCTATTATGCGTATGCCATTATCGATAGCACCTATTATGGGACTAATCTTTAATGATATGCCAACCGCTTTATCTGTTGGGGCCACCTTACAGATGATCTATATCGGGAGTATTGCCCCGGGAGGAAACCCTCCTGCCGATGAAGGTTTAGCCTCGTGTATCGCAATCCCAATTGCACTTACCGCAGGTATTAAACCAGAAATTGCTATCTCTTTAGCTATTCCTCTGGGATTGCTGGGCGTGGTTCTGGAAAACGTGCGCAAAACACTGAACACTACGTTTGTCCACATGGCTGACCGCTATGCAGAAAAAGGGGATATCAAAGGCATACAACGCGCAGCCACAATATATCCTCTCCTGTTAGCCTTTCCGATGCGTTTTGTACCGGTATTCATCGCCTGTTTGTACGGCCCGGATGCCATTGCCTCTTTTGTAAACCTGCTTCCCGCCTGGTCGACGAATGGACTGGCGATTGCCGGTAATATTCTGCCTGCACTCGGTTTCGCAATAACCATCATTGTCATCGGTAAAAAACAATATATCCCTCTGTTCATTATCGGCTTTTTCCTCGTGACCTATTCAGGTTTGAATACTATTGGCATCTCTATTTTTGGACTCTGTGCCGTCCTCTTATATATGCAGTCACAAAATGCAAAAGGAACGCAAAATGGATAATACAATTGAGTCAGGATACTCAGCATCCTCACCAATTACGCAAAGAGATGTTCAGATTGTTTGGCTAAAATGGCACGCGTTCTCTGAAACATCTTTGAATTTCGAACGCTTGCAAGCGCTGGCATTTTGTAACGCAATGACAGGGGTATTAGCGAAATTATATCCCGATGAAAAAGATCTCGCTAAAGCCCTACAACGCCATTTAACCATGTTCAACACTCAGGCGAACTGGGGATCGGTTATCGCTGGTATTAGTATTGCGCTGGAGGAAAAAGCAGCTCAGGAACCAGAAGAACAACGTGAAGCAACAACGCAGCTCGTTACGGGTTTAAAAACGGGTCTTATGGGGCCTGTATCAGGTATTGGTGACACGTTAGACTTTGGTACATTGCGCCCCATTGTTATTGGTGTCTGTATCCCGTTTGTTATTCAGGGATACGTTATTGCCGCACTTCTCCCCCTGATTTACCAGGTTGTTTACATGTTTTTCGCCAGTCGATTTGCACTCAATATCGGCTATAAAAAAGGGAAAGAATCAATCCTGGAAATCCTGCATTCTGGTAGCATTCATCGAATCATTGAAGGCGCAGGAATGTTCGGGTTGTTGATGATGGGGGCGCTTTCAGCAACATATGTAAAAATTAAGACGCCATTGCACATTACAACCGGTGGCGGTAATACCATCGTCTTGCAGGATATGCTGGATAAAATTGTACCTAACATGTTGCCGCTTATTGCCGTGTTGGGTATTTATTTTTACATACAAAAGTGTGGCCCACATTTCTTACGCATTCTGGTAACTATTCTGTTTTTAAGCCTGGCGTTTTCTTTCTTTGGAGTTTTATAAAATGAAAAAGATAACTATCACGCCAAGACCTTTTATTGATAAAGGCAAAGTCTATATTGAAAAACTACAATCTGCAGGTTATGACGTTGAATGTAATACCAGTGGAGGTCGATATAGCAAGGAAGAACTCATCGAGAAAATTAAATATGCAGATGCCATTATTACCGGCAACGATCCTTTAGACAGAGAAGTGATTGATCAGGCCAAAAACTTGAAGGTTATATCGAAATATGGTGTAGGGTTAGACAATATAGATGTCGATTACGCGAATAGAAAAGGCATCGTAGTGCACAAAGCTCTCAATGCCAATTCTATTTCCGTTGCAGAGATGGCCATCCTGATGATGCTCTCCAGTTGCCGAAAATATGTCGAAACCGAGAATCAAGCCAGAAATGGTCAGGATGTCAGGCTTGTCGGTCATGAGCTATATCAAAAAACGCTGGGATTAATTGGGCTTGGTGCAATTGGTCAGCATGTTGCCCATATTGCTCATTCTCTTGGAATGATTATCACCGCCTATGATCCCTATCTCGATAAAAATAAAGTTCCATCTTATATAGAGCTTAAATCACTGGATGATATTTATCATCATAGCGACATCCTTTCTCTACATTTGCCGTTACTGGATAATACTCGTAATCTGATCAACGAGACGGTATTCGATAAAATAAAACCCTCGGCCATTTTAATTAACACAGCAAGGGGGGGATTGGTTGATGAAGAATCTTTATATAGCGCACTTATTAATCAGAAAATAGCCTTTGCCAGCGAAGATATTGAGTTGAAGGAATGTTCAGCAAAAATTAAAGAACTAAAAAATTATTCTATTACACCTCATGCTGCTTCATTCACCAATGAGGCCGAGCATAACACCATGCAAATTTCTATTAAAAATGTCCTACAGGAACTGGAGAAAGAATAATGAAAGAGCTTAAAGGGATTATTACCGCAATGGTAACGCCTTTCGATGAAATGGAAAAAATGGACATTTCAGCAGCAAAAAAAATGGCACGTTGGTTAGTCGATAAAGGCGTACACGGCTTGTTTATTTGCGGAACGAACGGTGAGTTTCATTTGCTCTCCGATGACGAAAAAGTTGAACTAACAAAAGCCGTAGTTGAAGAAGTTGGCAATGAAGTGACTATTTGTGCAGGCGCGGGTTGCTGTAGCACAAAACAAACTATTGAATTAACAAGACGCTTAGTAGATGCAGGTGCCGATTACATTTCCGTTGTGACACCATACTACCTGGTGCCTAACCAGGAAGATTTATACCGCCACTATTATGATATTGCCTTAAGCACAACAGCCCCCATTATTCTTTATAACTTGCCGGGTCAGACAGGGTTGAGTATTGAATATGAAACGGCAAACCGTTTAGCCGATATTGAAAATATCGTAGCGATAAAAGATAGCAGTGGTAAATTTGAAGTTCAGAAACAATATCTGGAAATATCTAAACATAAAAACTTTAAGGTGTTAAATGGCTCAGACTCCTTAATGCTGGATGCATTTAAAGAAGGTTCTGTGGCTGCTGTTGCTGCAACGTCGAATGTTCTGCCTACTATTGAAGTCGATTTATATAACTACTTCATGGCCGGTGAACTGGATAAAGCACAGGAAGAGCGCAACAAGATGGATTCGCTACGCATGACCATTAAAAAAATGACTGCGCCTGCGGTAATGAAGGAAGCACTAAACCTGATGGGCGTGAAAGCCGGTATTACCCGTAGACCAATTCATATGCCAAACGACGCGATCGTCGAAGACATCAAGGAAATGCTAAAAGGCTATAAATTCCTGTAAATGATAAATGCCGGATGCACCTTATCCGGCAAGACAGCAGAAACAAAAACCCCCGGACTCGCTTCCAGGGGTTATCAGGTACAGCTCAACGCGTTGTGCAGTTACGCTTCAATAGCAGCGCGAAGTTTTTTCATCGCGTTCTTTTCAAGCTGACGCACACGCTCGGCGGAAACGCCGTAACGGTCAGCCAGTTCCTGCAACGTAGATTTGTTGTCTTCGTCAAGCCAGCGCGCGCGGATGATGTCCTGGCTACGTTCGTCCAGACCTTGCATCGCGTCGGTCAGACGGTTTGCCGCCTGCTCTTCCCAGTTATCATCTTCAATGCCGTCGGCAAAGTTAGATGATTTATCCTGCAGATAGAGCACCGGAGCCATCGGTTGGCTATCGGAATCGTCGTCGGAAGACATATCGAATGTCATGTCTTGTGCCGCCATACGCGATTCCATCTCACGCACGTCTTTGCTGGTAACGCCCAGTTCGCGAGCCACCATTTCGACTTCATCCTGATTAAACCAGCCCAGACGCTGCTTGGTTTTACGCAGGTTAAAGAACAGTTTGCGCTGTGCTTTGGTCGTCGCAACTTTAACGATACGCCAGTTACGCAGAACGTATTCGTGGATCTCTGCTTTGATCCAGTGGACGGCGAAGGAGACCAGGCGCACACCCACTTCCGGGTTGAAACGGCGCACTGCTTTCATCAGGCCGATGTTACCTTCCTGAATCAAATCCGCCTGTGGCAGGCCATAGCCCGCATAATTACGAGCAATATGAACAACAAACCGCAGGTGAGACAGGATCAGCGTTTTAGCTGCTTCCAGATCGCCATGGTAATGCAGCTTTTCAGCCAGCGCCCGCTCCTCGTCAGCCGACAACATCGGCCACGCGTTAGCTGCCCGGATGTAGGAATCCAGGTTGCCAACAGGGGCTAAAGCTAAACTTTGCATTTTGTCAGTCATTCAAATCCTCTCAATCGATATCTTCTGGCGCCTCAGTGGTAGCAACAACTGTGCCAGAGCTTAAGAGCAACGAGATTATCATTCACAGTTTTATCAGACCGTGATTTTATCCACAAGTTCAATGCTGGCTTGTGAATAAATTACGCACAAAATGTGACATAGAGATGAAATACCGGGAAGAGACAACGGGGTCTCTTTCCCTGCTACGGAACCCATTGCAGGGAAAGAGTATAGCACGCTTTTATTATTCCGGCGTAAAGTGGCGTAAATGCTGCACCGTGGCAAGCCACGCTGCCACCCAGCCAATCATCGAACACACCAGCAACAACAACAGGCATTCATCGAAAGATAACCCATTGATATCAAACTTCGTTCCGAATACCTGTGCCACTTCTGCAACCGCCGATGACAAACGTAGCACCAGGATTTCTGACAAAATTAATGACAGCAATGCGCCAGAAAATCCCAGCAGCGCACCACCGTACAGGAACGGGCGAAGGATGAAACCATCCGTCGCGCCAATCAGTTTCTGCACGTTTATAGAATCACGACGGGCAAAAATGCTCAGACGCACACTGTTGCCGATAACAAGGAACACTGCCGCCACCATCAGCACGCCGATCATTGCCGAAACACGCCCAACCAGCCCAGTCAGCGCGGTCAGACGGGCAAACCAGCTATCGTCCATTCGCACTTCATCAATGCCGTTAATCTGGGTAATACGGTCACGTAGCGTATTCAGTGACTCCGTACCCTGAAAATCGAGTTTCGGGATCACCACCGCTACTGCCGGAAGCGGGTTTTCCTCCAGCATATCCAGCGCACCGCCAAAACCAGACCAATTACGGAACTCGCCCAGCGCGTCTTCACGAGAAAGATAATTCACTTTCTCCACGCCCTGCTCGGCCTGTAGCTGCGCAACCACCCCCGCTGCGGCATCATCGTCCAGCGTTTTTTGCAGATAAACGGTGATTTGCGGTGACGGATAATATTGCGTCGCCGCATGGTTGACGTTTTTGTACACCATATAACAAACGCTGGGCAGCGTCAGGGAGATGGCGATCACCATCACCGTTAAAAACGTGGCGAACGGTTTGCTTTTTAGATCCTGCAAAGCACCGTGGAACGCATAGCGCACCTGTTCGTTGAAAACATTGGTTTTGCGATTCGCCGGTTTCGGTGATGACTTCGCTCGTTTCGGCGCGTTACGACCACCGTCGCCAGAGCCGCCGACCGATTTACGGAAGCGATCCAGACGTCCACCGAACTGGCGAATATTATTAATTGCATCGCGCTTATTCATGGGTCACGCCTCCATGCAAGTGACCATCGCTCAGAGTGAGCATGCGATAGGAACGCCGCGAAATCAGGTTAATATCGTGCGTTGCCATTAATACTGTTACTCCAACGCGGTTAAACTCTTCAAACAAACGTAAAATCCCTTCTGACAGCGCGTCGTCCAGGTTACCGGTCGGTTCATCCGCCAGCAGTACCGCAGGTTTGTTAACCACCGCACGGGCAATGCCAACGCGTTGTTGTTCACCGCCAGAAAGCTGAATAGGAAAGTTCTTCGCTTTGTCCAGTAGCCCGACTTTATCCAGCGCCGCCGATACACGGCGACGGATATCGTCACCACTGGCACCGGCGATAATCAGCGGGATCGCCACGTTATCGTAGACAGTACGATCCATCAGCAGATGGTGATCCTGGAAAATCATACCGATCTGGCGGCGCAGAAACGGAACTTCACGGTTTTTCAGACGCGTGATGTCATGGCCGCTAAACCAGATTTTCCCGGCGCTGGGCCGCTCAATCCCACAGATCAGCTTCAGGAGGGTACTTTTCCCTGCGCCGGAATGACCGGTCAGAAACGCCATCTCACCCGGCTGCATATGGAACGTCACGCCCTGCAGCGCCTGCCTCCCACCGAGATAAGCCTTGCTGACATGTTCAAAGCGAATCATTTTTAGTCCTCTCGGGCAAAAAGTGCCTCAATAAAGTCGTCCGCTTTAAACGGACGCAAATCCTCAATACGTTCGCCTACACCAATATAGCGGATAGGAATACCAAACTGGTCAGCCACCGAGAAAATTACCCCGCCTTTCGCCGTGCCGTCCAGTTTCGTCAGCGTGATACCGGTTAAGCCAACCGCTTCGTGGAACAGTTTGGCCTGGCTTACCGCATTCTGCCCGGTGCTGGCGTCGATAGTCAGCATAACTTCATGCGGAGCTTCAACGTCGAGTTTCTTCATCACGCGAACGATTTTCTTCAGCTCTTCCATCAGGTGCGATTTGTTCTGCAAACGTCCGGCGGTATCGGCAATCAGGACATCAACATTACGCGCCTTAGCGGCCTGAATGGCATCGAAGATAACAGAGGCGGAGTCCGCACCGGTATGCTGGGCAATCACCGGAATATTATTGCGCTGTCCCCAGACCTGAAGCTGCTCAACCGCTGCCGCACGGAAAGTATCGCCTGCCGCCAGCATTACCGACTTGCCCTGCTGCTCAAACTGACGCGCCAGCTTGCCGATGGTCGTGGTTTTACCCACACCGTTGACGCCCACCATCAGGATCACGAATGGTGTTTTGCCTTCGACATTCAGAGGCTCATCAACCTTCGCCAGAATCTCACCCATCTCTTCTTTCAGCAGGCCGTAGAGCGCCTCAGCATCGCGAAGCTGCTTGCGTGATGCGCCTTCTGTCAGATTGGTGATGATTTTGCGTGTGGTTTCCACGCCCACATCGGCAATCAAAAGCTGTTCTTCCAGCTCTTCAAACAGATCATCGTCGATTTTTTTCCCACGGAACAGGCTGATAAATCCGGAACCGAGGTTTTCTTTCGTTTTTAACAGGCTGCGCTTCAGGCGCGCGAAGAAACCTTCTTTGGTTGGTTTTTCCTGTTCCTGAGCGATTTCTTTAACCGGCTGATCTTCTTCTGCCGGAGTAACCACCATCACCGCCTCTTCTACCGCTTCGGCGGCCAGTGCCTGCGCTTCCAGCTCTTCGTCAGTGATTTCTTCTTGCGCCGCTTGTTCTTCCGCCGCGTCGACAATCTCCACGGTTTCCGCTTCTGCCTGCCATTCTTCTGGCGAAACTTCCTGGGCTTTGACTTCTTCCGGCAGCGGCAGTTCTTCACGCTCAATAGCCACCGGTTCCGGCGTGACTTCAGGTTCAACTACCGGCGCTGGCGCTTCTTCAACTATAGATTCCGGCTCTGCAATAACTTCCGGTTCGCTAACAGCTTCAGGCTGCACTTTCTCACTTTCGACAACCTGTTCGCTTACTTCCACCACTTCGGCAGCAAAAGTTTCCGCCCCGGCTTCAGTATGAACCTGCGGCTGCTCTTCAACAGCTTGTTCAGCTACTTTCGCAGGCTCTTCTGCCTGAACGATTTCTTCTACAACCTGTTGTTCATTTTGGACTTCTGTCTCTTTTTCCGGGGTCTGCTCTTTTTGACCAAAGCCCAGCCAGGAAAAAAAGCCACGTTTTTTTTCTTTCGCCATCTGCGACTATACTCCTCGCTGTTGCTTCATGGCACAGCGTTCACGCTATGTACATAGCAGCTAAAAAAATGATGAAATAGTCTATCACTTAACTTATTCCACATCACCGCCTGCAATTATGTGTTATCTGGCGGATTGAGCACTTTATCATGAAAAAACCGAATCATTCCGGCAGCGGTCAAATCCGCATTATTGGCGGGCAGTGGCGAGGCCGTAAACTCCCGGTTCCTGATAGCCCAGGTCTACGCCCCACTACTGATCGCGTACGTGAAACCTTGTTTAACTGGCTAGCGCCGATAATTGTTGATGCGCAATGTCTGGATTGCTTCGCAGGTAGCGGGGCTCTGGGGCTGGAAGCCTTGTCACGCTACGCTGCGGGAGCTACGCTGGTTGAGATGGATCGTGCAGTATCTCAGCAGTTAATCAAGAATCTGGCGACGCTGAAAGCAGGCAATGCGCGAGTCGTGAACACCAATGCGATGTCTTTTCTGATGCAAAAAGGAACGCCGCATAATATTGTGTTTGTTGACCCACCGTTCCGCCGTGGCTTGTTGGAAGAAACCATTAATTTACTGGAAAACAACGGCTGGCTGGCTGATGAAGCCTGGGTTTATGTTGAAAGTGAAGTAGAAAATGGCCTGCCCACCGTTCCGGCAAACTGGTCGTTGTATCGCGAAAAAGTGGCGGGTCAGGTCGCTTATCGGTTGTATCAGCGTGAAACACAAGGAGAAAGTGATGCTGATTAATATTGGACGTTTGTTAATGCTCTGCGTTTGGGGATTTTTAATCCTCAATCTTTTTCAACCATTCCCACGCCCGCTGAATATTTTCGTTAATGTCGCGCTGATTTTTACGGTTCTGATGCATGGTATGCAACTGGCGCTGTTGAAATCGACCTTACCGAAAGATGGCCCACAGATGACCACTGCCGAAAAGGTGCGTATTTTCCTTTTCGGCGTGTTTGAACTGCTGGTCTGGCAGAAGAAATTTAAAGTTAAAAAATAACCTTATTGCTCGCCAACAAAGCTGACAAAACGCGTTCCTTTAAAGCTCAACGTACCTTTATCACCCACCGTCAGGGCATGGTACTGTTGAGCGTCAAGACGGAACGTCTGCTCCAGTCCGCCGCTTTGCGGTTTGAAACTCGCCTCATAACGCAGACTGGTGCCAGCCGGTATCACTTCCTGCTGACGCGAACGACGATCGTTAATCGGTGTTTCTCGCTTATTGCTCACCACCACCAGTTGTTGCTGGAGCGGTGCCATATCATTATCAGCTTTTTCCCGTCGCTGCTGCATAAAGCGAAACGATGCGGCGACAATGATTAAGCCAATGATAACAATAAAGAAAAGAGGTGCCTTGCTCATCTTTATCCCTCATCGGAAAATGCGGAAATAAGCATACCCTGCCAGTTATGGTGTTGTCATCCGTCCACCCTCGCCACTAAACTGGAAGCAAGACTGTAGGCATTCCGCTTACGAAAAAATAACGAATTCAAGGAACTAAGATGCTTTGGTCGTTTATCGCTGTCTGTCTTTCCGCATGGCTATCTGTGGATGCATCGTACCGTGGGCCAACCTGGCAACGCTGGCTATTTAAACCGTTAACCCTTCTTCTCCTGCTATTGCTGGCCTGGCAGGCACCAATGTTCGACGCGATTAGTTATCTGGTGCTGGCGGGGCTGTGTGCGTCACTGCTGGGTGATGCGTTAACCCTGTTACCACGCCAGCGTCTGATGTACGCCATCGGCGCGTTTTTCCTCTCACACCTGCTGTACACCATCTATTTCGCCAGCCAGATGACGCTCTCCTTCTTCTGGCCGTTGCCGCTGGTACTGCTGGTGCTGGGCGCGCTATTACTGGCCATTATCTGGACGCGTCTGGAAGAGTTCCGTTGGCCTGTCTGTACTTTTGTCGGTATGACGCTGGTAATGGTGTGGCTGGCAGGTGAGCTGTGGTTCTTCCGCCCGACCGCTCCCGCACTCTCTGCTTTTATGGGCGCTGCACTGCTGTTCATCAGTAACTTTGTCTGGCTGGGTAGTCACTATCGCCGCCGCTTCCGTGCGGATAACGCCATTGCAGCGGCTTGCTATTTTGCCGGTCACTTCCTCATCGTCCGCTCACTGTATCTCTGATAAAACTTGACTCTGGAGTCGACTCCAGAGTGTATCCTTCGGTTAATGAGAAAAAACTTAACCGGAGGATGCCATGTCGACTCCTGACAATCACGGCAAAAAAGCCCCTCAATTTGCCGCGTTCAAACCGCTAACCACGGCACAGAACGCCAACGACTGTTGCTGCGACGGTGCATGTTCCAGCACGCCAACACTCTCTGAAAAAGTCTCCGGCACTCGCTATAGCTGGAAAGTCAGCGGCATGGACTGTGCCGCCTGTGCGCGCAAAGTAGAAAATGCCGTGCGCCAGCTTTCTGGCGTGAATCAGGTACAGGTGTTATTCGCTACCGAAAAACTGGTGGTTGATGCCGACAATGACATCCGTGCGCAAGTTGAATCGGCGGTGCAAAAAGCGGGCTATTCCCTGCGCGATGAACAGGCCGCCGAAGAGCCAAAAGAATCACGCCTGAAAGAGAATCTACCGCTGATTACGCTCATTGTGATGATGGCGATCAGTTGGGGACTGGAGCAATTTAATCATCCGTTCGGTCAACTGGCGTTTATCGCCACCACGTTGGTTGGGCTGTACCCGATTGCTCGCCAGGCGTTGCGCTTAATTAAATCCGGCAGCTATTTTGCTATTGAAACGTTAATGAGCGTAGCCGCCATCGGCGCGCTGTTTATTGGCGCAACGGCAGAAGCCGCGATGGTATTGCTGCTGTTTTTGATTGGTGAACGGCTGGAAGGTTGGGCCGCCAGCCGCGCACGTCAAGGCGTCAGCGCATTAATGGCGTTGAAACCAGAAACCGCCACGCGCCTGCGTAACGGCGAACGTGAAGAAGTGGCGATTAACAGCCTGCGCCCTGGCGACGTGATTGAAGTTGCTGCGGGCGGGCGTTTACCTGCCGACGGTAAACTACTCTCACCATTTGCCAGTTTTGATGAAAGCGCCCTTACCGGCGAATCCATCCCTGTGGAACGCACAACAGGCGATAAAGTCCCTGCAGGTGCCACCAGCGTCGACCGACTGGTTACACTGGAAGTGCTATCAGAACCGGGTGCCAGCGCCATTGACCGCATTCTGAAACTGATCGAAGAGGCCGAAGAGCGCCGCGCACCGATTGAGCGATTTATCGACCGTTTCAGCCGTATTTACACGCCTGCGATTATGGCCGTCGCCCTGCTGGTGACGCTGGTGCCACCGCTGCTGTTTGCTGCAAGCTGGCAGGAGTGGATTTATAAAGGGCTGACGTTGTTACTGATTGGCTGCCCGTGTGCGTTAGTTATCTCCACGCCTGCGGCGATTACCTCCGGGCTGGCAGCAGCGGCGCGTCGTGGGGCGTTAATTAAAGGCGGCGCGGCGCTGGAGCAGTTAGGTCGTGTTACCCAGGTGGCGTTTGATAAAACCGGTACGCTAACCGTCGGTAAACCGCGCGTTACCGCGATGCATCCGGCAACCGGTGTTAGCGAATCTGAACTCCTGGCGCTGGCGGCAGCGGTGGAGCAAGGGGCAACACATCCACTGGCGCAGGCCATAGTTCGTGAAGCGCAAGTTGCCGCACTCAGCATTCCTGGCGCAGAGTCACAGCGAGCGCTGGTCGGCTCTGGCATTGAAGCGCTGGTCAACGGCGATCGGGTGCTGATATGCGCCGCAGGGAAACATCCTGCCGAAGCATTCGCCGGTTTGATTAACGAACTGGAAAGCGCCGGACAAACGGTAGTGCTGGTGGTGCGTAACGATGACGTGCTTGGTGTGATTGCGTTGCAGGATACGCTACGCGCCGACGCCGCAACTGCCATCAGTGAACTAAACGCGCTGGGCGTTAAAGGGGTGATCCTCACCGGCGATAATCCGCGTGCAGCGGCAGCCATTGCCGGTGAACTGGGGCTGGAGTTTAAAGCTGGATTACTGCCGGAAGATAAAGTCAAAGCCGTGACCGAGTTGAATCAACATGCGCCACTGGCGATGGTGGGCGACGGTATTAACGACGCACCAGCCATGAAAGCCGCAGCCATTGGGATTGCAATGGGTAGCGGCACAGACGTGGCGCTGGAAACCGCCGATGCAGCGTTAACGCATAACCACCTGCGTGGTCTGGTGCAGATGATTGAACTGGCACGCGCAACTCACGCCAATATCCGCCAGAACATCACTATTGCGCTAGGGCTGAAAGGGATCTTCCTCGTCACTACACTCTTGGGTATGACCGGCCTGTGGCTTGCGGTGCTGGCAGACACGGGGGCGACGGTGCTGGTAACGGCGAATGCGTTGCGGTTGTTACGCAGGAAGTAAAGGTGTTGCCTGATAGCCTCTGGCTATCAGGCTTAACGCTGGGGCGGGAACGGCGGCATAGTCAGGAAAGCGTAATATAGCGCTAACATCAGAATGACGGAGATAACACTGAATGCAGCAACCAGGCGAGATGCTAATGATGGCCTTTTGAACATCAACCACAGGGCATAAGCAAGCCCGACGCCGTTGAGTAAAGGTAAAAATATCATTAGCCAGAGCCAACCCCATGCAAGTAC
The DNA here is from genome assembly GCF_002965125.1 of Escherichia sp. MOD1-EC6162. Taxonomy (NCBI): domain Bacteria; kingdom Pseudomonadati; phylum Pseudomonadota; class Gammaproteobacteria; order Enterobacterales; family Enterobacteriaceae; genus Escherichia; species Escherichia sp. MOD1-EC6162. The sequence goes on along the minus strand of NZ_PTSB01000024.1, from coordinate 53,428 downwards.
CCCCAGCCATCCCCCACGACGATAAAAACAGGGAGCTGCCAATTGGGGGCGAATATCGCGAGCAATCCCAGCAATCCCAGACAAACTGGAATTAAATAATCCATTTGTGCATTCCATTACACTTGCTTGCCGGATGCGGCGTAAACGCCTTATCCGGCCTACACAGAGCATCGAACTCGTAGGCATGATAAGACGCGACAGCGTCGCATCAGGCATTGTGCACCATATCGCCAGATGCAGCTTAAACGCTTTATTCGTTATACAAACCGGTTGCAAGCCGCAAAATTGAGCGCGATCGACCCCCTCGCCCCTCTGGGGTGAGGGTTAAGGTGAGAGGAAAAGGCGGCATCGAAGCCAATCTGCCCCCATCAGCCACCTTTGCGAATCAAATAACGATAAGGCAGTCCGTCCGTCTCTTTGGCCACCAGTTCGTGTTCCATAAAGGTACAAAACCCAGGAATATCGCGGGTCGTGGCCGGATCATCGGCAATAATCAGCAACGTTTCGCCAGGCTGCATATTACGCACGGTTTTACGCACCATCATCACCGGTTCCGGGCAGCGCAGGCCTAGTGCGTCAAGTGTGTGGTCAGGGCTGGAAAAGAGATCGGTCATTTTCTTCTCGTCACATAAAAAAACGGCGCTAGTTTACGCCCTGCGAGTCCGTAAGCAAACCAGGTTAACGATTGCGTGAAAATTAACCATTGCATTGTTAACACAAAGCAGTATCATGCGGCGGCTCGAAAAAAGGGTAAGCACGTTATTATCTCACTATAAAATAACGTGCCGTACGTATTGGGTTCCCTCACCCCAATGGTTAATCAAAAAGGTACAATATGAACGCTTTCTCGCAAACTCAACGCTATAAGGCGTTGTTCTGGTTATCGTTATTTCATCTACTGGTGATCACCTCCAGTAACTATCTGGTACAGCTTCCGGTCTCTATTTTCGGTTTTCATACCACCTGGGGCGCGTTTAGCTTTCCGTTTATTTTTCTTGCTACCGACCTGACCGTGCGTATTTTTGGCGCGCCGCTGGCTCGTCGTATCATCTTTGCGGTGATGATCCCCGCGTTGCTGATCTCCTACGTCATCTCGTCGCTGTTTTATATGGGTTCATGGCAGGGATTCGGCGCTCTCGCCCACTTCAACCTGTTTGTCGCCCGTATCGCTACCGCCAGCTTTATGGCCTACGCGCTGGGACAGATCCTCGACGTACACGTCTTTAACCGTCTGCGTCAGAGTCGTCGTTGGTGGCTGGCACCGACGGCTTCCACACTTTTCGGTAACGTCAGCGACACATTGGCCTTCTTCTTTATTGCTTTCTGGCGCAGTCCGGATGCCTTTATGGCCGAACACTGGATGGAAATCGCGCTGGTTGATTACTGTTTCAAAGTGTTAATTAGCATCGTTTTCTTCCTGCCAATGTATGGCGTATTACTCAATATGCTATTGAAAAGACTGGCAGATAAATCCGAAATCAACGCTTTGCAGGCCAGTTAAAGGTTCGTTATCAGACTTGTGATAAGATGGATGAATGAGCCGTTATGGCCGTTTATCAAAAGGAAGATGTCAATGCGCAATCTGGTTAAATATGTCGGAATTGGCCTGCTGGTTATGGGGCTTGCGGCCTGTGATGATAAAGACACTAACGCTACAGCGGAAAGCACAGTCGCGGAAAGTAACGCTACCGCGAATACCGTCAACCTGCTTGATGGCAAGTTAAGCTTCTCGCTGCCAGCAGATATGACCGACCAGAGCGGTAAGCTGGGAACACAGGCCAATAACATGCACGTCTGGTCCGACGCCACTGGGCAGAAAGCAGTGATTATTATTATGGGCGATGATCCGAAAGAAGACCTGGCTGTGCTGGCGAAGCGTCTGGAAGATCAGCAACGTAGCCGCGATCCACAACTGCAAGTGGTGACTAACAAAGCCATTGAGCTGAAAGGTCACAAAATGCAGCAGTTAGACAGCATCATCTCCGCTAAAGGCCAGACGGCGTACTCTTCCGTCATTCTGGGTAACGTGGGAAATCAAATGCTGACGATGCAAATCACGCTGCCTGCTGACGATCAGCAAAAAGCGCAGACCACCGCAGAAAACATCATTAATACACTGGTGATTCAGTAATTTTAAGATGATGAAACGGCCTCCGGTACTTGCTCCGGAGGCCGTTTTTTTAATCGCCACGTCAGCAATAACGCGATTGCTACCAATCCCGCCGCCGCCAGATAAATCACTGGCACACCTGCCCAACTCATCACCAGCCCAGCCAGCGGCCCGGTCACGCCCAGCGATAAATCCATAAACACAGTATAGGTTGCCAGCGCCGCCCCCTGATTCTGCTGAGGCACCGCTTTTACCGCCACCACGCCCAACGCCGGGAACACCAGCGAAAATCCCGCCCCCGCCAGTAGGACGCCGATTTTCGCCATCCACGGCATGGTCGCCACGCCAACCAATAGCAGGCCGATAATCTCAACGCTAAAGCAGATCATCGCCACGTTTAAGCCGCCAATACGATTAATACCGTTAGGGAATAACAGCCGCGTACCGACAAATGCACAGCTAAACAGCGTCAGCGCGAAAGCTGCGCCGTCCCAACCTTTAGCGTCATAAAACAGTGTGATAAAAGTGGCGATGACACCAAATCCGGCGGAAGCTAACGCCAGTGCCATGCCGTATAGCCAGACGCGCCCAAGCACCGCGCGAAACGGCAGCGGCTTGCCTTTGTTGGCTTTCACTGAAGGACGCGGGATCGCCAACAGAATTGCCACCAGTGCCACGCCCATAATGATTAACGCCAGCGCCTGCAAACCGCCCCAGTGATAAAACAGCACGCCCAACGGCGCGCCCATAGCCATCGCCCCGTAAGTGACAATGCCGTTCCAGGAAATGACTCGCCCGATATGCAGCGAACCAACCACGCCAACGCCCCACAGTGTCGAGCCGGTTCCGGCAAAACTTTGTCCAATGCCGAGAATTACACGCCCCAGACACAGTAATAACAGGCTGATGACGGGCAGACTGGCGGTTAATCCTGCCGTCAGATACCCCAGACCACTCAAAAAGCAGCCGCACAGACCAAAGATGACTATCTTTTTTGGCCCCAGCAAATCGGCGTAACGGCCGGCATGAGGACGACTCAGCAAGGTGGCGAAATATTGCAGGCTGATAACCAGCCCCGCCCAGAAGGCGCTAAAACCCATCACATCATGGACATAGCCCGGCAATACAGCGAGCGGCAACCCGATGGTAAGGTAGCTGGCGAAGTTAAACATGACAATGGAGACAATGCGCAAATTCAGGCGCAATCCGTTAAATGCCGGTTCGGCAACGGGTTCGGGCATGAGGATCACCACGTTTTTACAACAGTGTTTCATTTTTACCACGTGCTGACGTGGAAATCAGCAGTAAGAATCAGAATATTGCTGGCGTGACTCCCGCTACACTTAATACAAAAAGTCACAAGGAAGCCCCAATGGAAACCCCTCAACCCGATAAAACGGGTATGCACATCCTGCTGAAGCTGGCCTCACTGGTGGTGATCCTCGCGGGTATTCACGCAGCAGCAGATATCATAGTGCAACTGTTGCTGGCGCTGTTTTTCGCCATTGTCCTCAACCCGCTGGTCACCTGGTTTATTCGTCGCGGAGTCCAGCGTCCCGTTGCCATTACGATTGTGGTGGTAGTAATGCTGATCGCACTTACCGCGCTGGTCGGCGTGCTGGCGGCATCGTTTAACGAATTTATCTCCATGTTGCCGAAATTTAACAAGGAACTGACGCGTAAACTCTTTAAATTACAAGAAATGTTGCCATTTCTTAATCTGCATATGTCGCCGGAACGGATGCTTCAGCGGATGGACTCAGAAAAACTCGTAACATTCACCACTGCGCTAATGACCGGACTTTCCGGGGCAATGGCGAGCGTGCTTTTGCTGGTGATGACCGTGGTTTTCATGCTGTTTGAAGTGCGCCACGTGCCTTACAAAATGCGCTTTGCGCTGAATAACCCACAGATTCACATCGCGGGATTACACCGCGCACTTAAAGGCGTTTCGCATTATCTGGCCTTGAAGACGCTGTTAAGTTTATGGACGGGCGTGATCGTCTGGTTAGGGCTGGCGCTGCTGGACGTACAGTTTGCACTGATGTGGGCAGTTCTGGCGTTTTTGCTCAACTACGTGCCCAATATCGGCGCGGTGATCTCCGCCGTGCCGCCGATGATTCAAGTGCTGCTGTTTAATGGCGTTTACGAATGCATCCTGGTCGGCGCACTGTTTTTAATCGTCCATATGATCATCGGCAATATTTTAGAACCACGGATGATGGGCCATCGCCTTGGAATGTCCACCATGGTGGTGTTTCTTTCATTGTTAGTCTGGGGATGGCTGCTCGGCCCGATTGGCATGCTACTTTCAGTACCACTAACCAGCGTGTGTAAAATCTGGATGGAAACCACGGAAGGCGGCAGCAAACTGGCGATTTTACTGGGACCAGGCAGACCGAAAAGTCGGTTACCGGGATGAGGCGACAAGTGATACGATACGCACTTTCCATCATAATTAAACGTTGGCCCTGATATGTATCGGATAGTTCTGGGGAAAGTTTCGACCTTAAGCGCAGCTCCACTGCCACCGGCTTTGCGCGATCAAGCACCGCAAGGCCCACGGCGAGAACGCTGGCTGGCGGGGCGTGCATTGCTTTCGCACACGCTTTCTCCACTACCGGACATCATCTACGGTGAACAAGGGAAACCCGCCTTCCCCCCGGAAACGCCGCTCTGGTTCAACTTAAGTCATAGCGGTGACGATATCGCCCTGCTGTTGAGCGATGAAGGTGAAGTCGGCTGTGATATCGAAGTGATTCGCCCGCGCGCCAACTGGCGTTGGCTGGCGAACGCGGTGTTCAGCCTCGGAGAACATGCCGAAATGGACGCTGTGCATCCTGACCAACAACTGGAAGTGTTCTGGCGTATCTGGACACGCAAAGAAGCCATCGTTAAACAGCGTGGCGGCAGCGCCTGGCAAATCGTCAGCGTAGACAGCACCTACCAGTCATCGCTGTCAGTCAGCCATTGCCAGCTCGACAATTTAAGCCTGGCAATCTGCACCCCTACTCCCTTTACGCTCGCCGCCGACAGTGTGCAATGGATCGATTCACTTAACTGATCCGCCCGTCCGACTGCCTATATCTTGATCCAGAACAGGTTATCAGTATGACGAATACTTAAAATCGTCATACTTATTTCCGCCATCTATTTTAATCCATTGGGGTTACCATGTTCTCCACACTCCGCCGCACTCTGTTTGCGCTGCTGGCTTGTGCGTCTTTTATCGTCCATGCCGCCGCGCCAGATGAAATCACCACCGCCTGGCCGGTGAACGTCGGGCCACTAAACCCGCACCTTTACACGCCTAACCAGATGTTCGCCCAGAGCATGGTTTATGAACCATTGGTGAAATATCAGGCAGACGGTTCGGTGACCCCGTGGCTGGCAAAAAGCTGGACCCATTCGGAAGATGGCAAAACCTGGACCTTCACCCTGCGTGATGACGTGAAATTCTCTAATGGTGAACCGTTCGATGCAGAGGCCGCAGCAGAAAACTTCCGCGCAGTGCTCGATAACCGTCAACGTCACGCCTGGCTGGAGCTGGCAAATCAGATTGTTGGTGTCAAAGCACTCAGCAAAACCGAGCTACAAATCACCCTGAAAAGCGCCTACTATCCTTTCCTGCAAGAACTGGCTCTGCCGCGCCCTTTCCGCTTTATCGCTCCGTCACAATTTAAAAACCACGAAACCATGAACGGGATTAAAGCCCCGATTGGCACCGGGCCGTGGGTTTTGCAGGAATCGAAACTGAATCAATACGATATCTTCGTCCGTAACGAAAACTACTGGGGTGAAAAACCGGCAATTAAAAAGATCACCTTCAACGTGATCCCCGACCCGACTACTCGCGCGGTAGCTTTCGAAACCGGTGATATCGACCTGCTGTACGGTAATGAAGGGCTGCTGCCACTCGATACCTTCGCCCGCTTTAGCCAGACCCCGGCTTACCACACTCAACTGTCACAACCGATCGAAACTGTGATGCTGGCGCTTAATACCGCCAAAGCCCCTACCAACGAGCTGGCAGTGCGGGAAGCGCTCAATTACGCCGTAAACAAAAAATCGCTGATTGATAACGCATTGTATGGCACCCAGCAGGTTGCCGACACTCTGTTTGCCCCTTCTGTGCCTTACGCTAATCTCGGCCTGAAGCCGCGCCAGTACGATCCACAGAAAGCGAAAGATTTGCTGGAAAAAGCAGGCTGGACGCTGCCTGCGGGCAAAGATATCCGCGAGAAAAACGGTCAGCCGCTGCGCATTGAACTGTCGTTCATCGGCACCGATGCGTTAAGCAAATCAATGGCAGAAATCATTCAGGCCGATATGCACCAGATTGGCGCTGATATCACATTAATTGGAGAAGAAGAGAGCAGTATCTACGCCCGCCAGCGTGACGGTCGATTTGGCATGATTTTCCACCGCACCTGGGGCGCGCCATACGATCCACACGCTTTCCTGAGTTCGATGCGCGTACCGTCGCACGCTGACTTCCAGGCACAGCAAGGATTAGCCGACAAGCCGCTGATTGATAAAGAGATTGGCGAAGTGCTGGCGACCCATGACGAAACACAACGTCAGGCACTATATCGCGACATTCTGACCCGTCTGCACGACGAGGCGGTTTATCTGCCAATCAGCTATATCTCGATGATGGTGGTGGCAAAACCGGAACTGGGCAACATCCCCTACGCGCCGATTGCCACTGAAATTCCGTTCGAACAGATTAAACCGGTGAAACCTTAATGTTGCGTTATGTATTGCGCCGCTTTCTGCTGCTGATCCCGATGGTGCTTGCCGCCTCGGTGATCATTTTTCTGATGCTACGCCTCGGCACCGGCGATCCAGCGCTCGATTATCTGCGTCTGTCCAACCTGCCGCCGACGCCGGAAATGCTGGCTTCTACCCGCACAATGCTCGGTCTGGATCAGCCGCTGTACGTGCAATACGGCACCTGGCTGTGGAAGGCGCTACATCTTGATTTTGGTGTCTCATTCGCCAGCCAACGCCCGGTGCTGGACGATATGCTGAATTTCCTGCCCGCCACGCTGGAACTGGCAGGCGCGGCGCTGGTGTTAATTCTGCTCACTTCCGTGCCACTCGGTATCTGGGCGGCGCGCCATCGCGATCGCCTGCCCGATTTCGCCGTGCGTTTTATCGCGTTTCTCGGCGTGTCGATGCCTAACTTCTGGCTGGCATTTTTGCTGGTGATGGGGTTTTCGGTGTATCTGCAATGGCTGCCCGCGATGGGCTACGGCGGCTGGCAGCACCTCATTTTACCTGCGGTATCCATCGCCTTTATGTCGCTGGCGATAAACGCACGTCTGCTGCGCGCCAGTATGCTCGACGTCGCCGGTCAGCGTCACGTGACCTGGGCGCGGCTACGCGGTCTGAACGACAAACAGACCGAACGCCGTCACATCCTGCGCAATGCCTCGCTGCCGATGATCACCGCCGTGGGGATGCACATTGGCGAACTGATCGGCGGGACAATGATTATCGAAAATATCTTTGCCTGGCCGGGCGTCGGCCGTTACGCCGTGTCGGCAATTTTTAACCGTGACTATCCGGTCATTCAGTGTTTTACGCTGATGATGGTGGTGGTTTTTGTGGTCTGTAATTTGATTGTTGATTTGATCAATGCTGCGCTGGACCCGCGTATTCGTCGTCATGAAGGAGCGCACGCGTGAACTTTTTCCTCTCTTCCCGCTGGTCGGTACGTCTGGCGCTGATCATTATCGCCCTGCTGGCGCTGATTGCGCTCACCAGCCAGTGGTGGCTACCGTATGATCCACAGGCGATTGATCTGCCTTCTCGCCTGCTTTCGCCAGATGCGCAGCACTGGTTGGGCACTGATCATTTAGGCCGCGATATTTTCTCGCGGCTGATGGCGGCGACTCGCGTGTCGCTCGGCTCAGTAATGGCCTGCCTGCTGCTGGTACTGACGTTAGGGTTGATTATTGGCGGTAGTGCCGGGCTGATTGGCGGGCGCGTCGATCAGGCCACCATGCGCGTTGCGGATATGTTTATGACCTTCCCGACCTCGATTCTGTCGTTCTTTATGGTCGGCGTACTCGGCACCGGGCTAACCAACGTGATTATCGCCATCGCCCTGTCGCACTGGGCGTGGTACGCACGTATGGTGCGCAGCCTGGTGATTTCACTGCGCCAACGCGAGTTTGTGCTGGCGTCACGGCTTTCTGGCGCGGGCCATGTGCGGGTGTTTGTCGACCATCTGGCAGGCGCGGTGATCCCTTCGCTGCTGGTACTGGCAACGCTGGATATCGGCCATATGATGCTGCACGTGGCGGGAATGTCCTTCCTCGGCCTCGGCGTGACCGCGCCGACCGCCGAATGGGGCGTGATGATTAACGACGCGCGCCAGTATATCTGGACTCAGCCGCTGCAAATGTTCTGGCCGGGGCTGGCGCTGTTTATCAGCGTGATGGCCTTTAACCTGGTGGGTGACGCACTGCGCGATCATCTGGATCCTCATCTGGTGACGGAGCACGCACACTAATGCCGCAACAGATTGAACTGCGCGATATCGCGCTACAGGCCGCAAAGCCGCTGGTGCACGGTGTATCGTTAACCCTGCAACGCGGGCGCGTGCTGGCGTTAGTTGGCGGTAGCGGCTGCGGGAAATCATTAACCTGCGCCGCGACGCTGGGCATTCTACCCGCAGGCGTTCGCCAGACGGCTGGGGAAATTTTAGCCGATGGCAAACCGGTTTCTCCCTGCACCCTGCGCGGTGTCAAAATTGCTACCATCATGCAAAACCCACGCAGCGCCTTTAATCCGCTGCACACCATGCACACCCACGCGCGGGAAACCTGCCAGGCGTTAGGGAAACCCGCCGATGACGCCACGCTTATCGCAGCCATAGAAGCAGTGGGGCTGGAAAACGCTGCGCGCGTGCTGAAGCTGTACCCGTTCGAGATGAGCGGCGGCATGTTGCAGCGCATGATGATTGCGATGGCAGTGCTGTGTGAATCACCGTTTATCATCGCTGATGAACCGACTACCGACCTTGATGTGGTGGCGCAGGCGCGCATCCTTGAGCTGCTGGAAAGCATTATGCAAAAGCAGGCTCCGGGAATGTTGCTGGTCACTCATGATATGGGCGTAGTGGCGCGTCTGGCGGACGATGTAGCAGTGATGTCACACGGTAAGATTGTCGAACAGGGCGATGTCGAAACGCTGTTTAACGCGCCGCAACATCCGGTGACGCGCAGCCTGGTTTCCGCTCATCTCGCGCTTTACGGTATGGAGCTGGCATCATGACTTTACTTAACGTTTCCGGCCTTTCACATCACTATGCGCACGGTGGATTTAGCGGTAAGCACCAGCATCAGGCGGTACTGAATAACGTTTCTCTGACCCTGAAAAGCGGTGAAACTGTCGCCTTGCTGGGGCGCAGCGGCTGTGGGAAAAGTACTCTCGCACGGCTGCTGGTGGGTTTAGAGTCGCCGTCGCAGGGCACGATTAGCTGGCGCGGTGAACCGCTGGCGAAGCTCAATCGCGCCCAGCGTAAAGCGTTCCGCCGTGATATTCAGATGGTGTTTCAGGACTCCATCAGCGCCGTTAACCCACGCAAAACCGTGCGCGAGATCCTGCGTGAGCCGATGCGTCACCTGTTATCGCTGAAAAAATCGGAGCAACTGGCGCGCGCCAGCGAAATGCTGAATGCGGTAGATCTCGACGACAGCGTGCTCGACAAGCGCCCACCGCAGTTAAGCGGCGGTCAACTCCAGCGCGTCTGCCTGGCGCGCGCGCTGGCGGTCGAACCGAAACTGCTGATTCTGGATGAAGCCGTTTCTAACCTTGATCTCGTGTTACAGGCGGGCGTCATTCGTCTACTGAAAAAGCTGCAACAACAATTTGGCACCGCCTGCCTGTTCATCACCCACGACTTACGCCTGGTAGAACGTTTTTGCCAGCGGGTAATGGTGATGGACAACGGGCAAATCGTCGAAACCCAGGTGGTGGGAGAGAAATTAACCTTTTCCTCTGACGCCGGACGTGTGCTACAAAACGCGGTATTACCCGCATTCCCCGTGCGCCGTCGCGCCACAGAAAAGGTTTAACGCAAATGCAACGAGTCACCATCACGCTTGATGACGATTTACTGGAGACGCTGGACAGCCTGAGCCAGCGTCGCGGCTATAACAACCGTTCCGAAGCTATCCGCGATATTCTGCGTAGCGCTCTGGCACAGGAGGCTACCCAGCAGCACGGCACACAAGGTTTCGCGGTGCTGTCGTATGTGTATGAACACGAAAAACGCGACTTAGCCAGCCGTATTGTCTCCACCCAGCATCACCACCACGACCTCTCGGTCGCCACACTGCATGTACATATCAATCACGACGACTGTCTGGAAATCGCCGTGCTGAAAGGTGACATGGGCGATATACAGCATTTTGCCGATGATGTTATCGCCCAGCGCGGCGTGCGGCACGGGCATTTGCAGTGCTTGCCGAAGGAAGATTGATTTATTTCTGAAACGAGGAAAGAAAAGATATTAACTGAACTTAATTTATAAAATTAAGTTCAGTTGCATAGATAGATCCTGTAAAGGCAGATGTTCTGCGTAATGAACGCAGCTAAAATTTATGACTTCGCTTTATGACATCACAATATGAAGCCAGGTTTCCCTTCCTTACGCCATTGTCCCAATCGTCTTCCTGAATCGCAGTAGCGCGATGGTGAAAAACGCGCCGCCAATTGCCATCAGCGTCAGGAACTGCGGCCAGACGATTTCGAATCCGGCACCACGGTAGAGAATGGCTTGCGCGAGGCTAACAAAGTGTGTCGTCGGCATGGTCAGCATAATATCCTGCACCATCTGCGGCATACTTTCGCGCGGGGTAGAGCCACCGGAAAGCATTTGTAACGGTAGCAACACCAGAATCACCAGCAGCCCAAGCTGTGGCATCGAACGTGCTATCGTCCCCATAAAAATGCCGATTGACGTGGTGGCAAACAAACTGAGCGCTACACCCAGCATAAACAGCGGGATCGAGCCTTCAATCGGTACGCCCAGCACACCTTTCACCATCAGCACCAGCGATAATCCCGACACCACCAACACCACCAGCCCCATCGACCAGACCTTCGCCATCATGATCTCAAACGGCGTTATCGGCATCACCAACAAGTGTTCCACCGTGCCGTGTTCACGCTCACGGATCAGTGCCGATCCGGTGAGCACAATCGCCAGCATGGTAATGTTGTTGATGATCGCCATCACCCCGCCAAACCACGCGGGGTCGAGGTTCGGGTTAAAGCGCATGCGGGTTTCCAGCGATACCAACGGTTCGCTGTTATCACGGTAGCGCGCGACAAAGCTATTCACTTCACCGTTGATAATATTCTGGATATAACCGTTGCCAGTGAATGCCTGGCTCATGCGCGTGGCATCGACGTTCACCTGAATATCTGGCTGGCGTCCGGCGAGGACATCACGCTGAAAATTTGGCGGAATATTTATCGCGAAGGTATAGCGTCCGGCGTCCAGTCCGGCATCCATCTCATCGGCGGTGATCATCTCCGGTGGCAAAAACCACGGGCGATAGAAGCTGTTAACGATCCGGTTCGACAATTGCGATTGATCCATATCGGCAATAGCGATCGGCGCGAGGTTCAACGATCCTGGCGTAACGGTTGCCGACGAGTACACCGACACCGTAAACGAGAAGACAATCAGCGTCAGCATCGCTTTATCACCGAGCAGACTGCGCAACTCTTTGATACCCAGATTAAAAATATTGCGTAAATGGCGCATCATCCCTCCTGTTTTTTCAGTAGCAGGATGCTTAAGCCCATCACCAGCGGTATGGCTATCAGCAACGGGATGAAAAGTTGCCACAAATCAGTCAGATCCAGCGCCTTCGAGAATGTCCCACGGGCGATAGTCAGAAAATGGCTGGTCGGATAAACCTCGCCAATCCAACGTCCCGGCCCTTCCAGTGAAGCTACCGGATCGATCATCCCGGAAAACTGCGTCGCCGGAATCAACGTGATTATGGCAGTACCGAAAATGGCGGCTATCTGGCTTTTCATAAAGGTGGAGATCAGCAGCCCCATTCCGGTGGCGATGATGATATACAGCAGTGCCGCCAGGGTGAGCGTCAGGAAACTGCCTTTATGCGGCACGCCAAACACAAACACCGACAGGCCGCAGAGCAGGAAAAAGTTCAGCATTCCCAGCGCGATGTACGGTAGCTGTTTACCGAGCAAAAATTCGCTGCGGGTAGTAGGCGTAACGTAGAGATTGATAATCGACCCCAACTCTTTTTCCCGTACCACGCTAAGGGCGCTTAGCATTGACGGAATCATCATCAACAGAAGCGGGATCACCGCCGGAACAATCGCTGGCAGACTTTTTACGTCCGGGTTATAGCGATAGCGCGTCTCAATGTTCATCAGACCGCTTTGACTGGCTGGTGTCGATTGTTGGCTTGCCTCGTTCTGTAGCCAGTTCTGATGCATCGCCTGCACGTAACCTTTTACCGTTTCAGCGCGGCTGGGCATCGCGCCGTCGATCCAGACGCCGATTTCCACCGGCGTACCGCGTGCAATATCGCGGCCAAAATTGGGTGGGATCTCAATCGCTACCGTCACATCTCCTGCACGCATCCGGCGCTCAAGCTCGTCGTAACTGGTGAGCGGCGGCTGTTCGATAAAGTAACGGGAACCGGAGAGATTGAGTGTCCACGCCTGGCTGCTGACAGTCTGGTCGCGGTCAAGCACCGCAAAGCGCAGGTTTTCCACATCCATACTGATGCCGTAACCCATTATCAGCATCAGGATCACCGTCCCCATCAGCGCCAGCGTTGAACGTACCGGATCGCGTCGCAGTTCCAGTGCTTCGCGGCGGCTGTAGCTAAACAGACGACGCAGGCTAAATCCCTGACGCGGCGCGTGAGTGGTGTCATGTCCCACGGGCGGTGCTTCAACTTCGTTGCTCTGCCCTGCCGCTTCCTGCAAATAGGCGATAAATGCCTCTTCCAGGCTGGCAGCCCTGCGTTTCTCAACCAGCTCCTGCGGCGTGCCGCTGGCGAGTACTTTTCCGGCGTGCATCAGCGAGATGCGGTCACAGCGTTCCGCTTCGTTCATAAAGTGGGTGGAGATGAAAATGGTCACTTTGTCCTGGCGCGAGAGATCCACCATCAACTGCCAGAACATATCCCTCGCCACTGGATCGACGCCAGAAGTAGGCTCATCGAGGATTAACATCTCCGGGCGATGAATCACCGCCACAGCCAGCGAAAGTCGCTGACGAATACCGAGCGGCAGGGATTCCGGCAGTGCATCTTCAACATCGTTGAGCTTAAAACGCTCGCTCATCTCAGCAACTCGCGCAGGAATGTCCACTTCCGGAATGTGAAACAAGCGGGCATGTAACTCAAGGTTTTGCCGCACGGTGAGTTCGTTATAAAGCGAAAACGCCTGCGACATATAACCCACCCGCCGGCGGGTATCGATATCTTTTGGATCGACTGGTTGCCCAAACAACCACGCTTCACCTTCGCTGGCAGGCAGCAGCCCGGTGAGCATTTTCATGGTGGTGGATTTACCGCAGCCGTTCGAACCGAGAAACCCAAAAATCTCCCCGCGTGGAATGCGAAAATTAACGTGATCAACAGCGACAAAGGAACCAAAACGCATGGTCAGATCGCGCGCTTCGATGGCAATCTCTGCGTTTTCAGGTTGATACGGTGGGATGACTACCGCCTGATGCGCCTGGCGTTGCGCTTGCGGCAACAGATTTATAAATGCTTCCTCCAGCGTGGCGCTTTGCGTTTGCTGCCGCAGCTCTTCGGCACTTCCGGTTGCCAGCACTTCTCCGGCATTCATCGCTACCAGCCAGTCGAAGCGTTCGGCCTCTTCCATATAGGCGGTGGCAACCAGCACGCTCATATTACTCTGCCGCTGGCGGATGCTGTCGATCAGATCCCAGAACTGGGCGCGGGAGAGCGGGTCAACCCCCGTCGTAGGCTCATCAAGAATCAACAATTCCGGATCGTGGATTAACGCACAACACAACCCAAGTTTTTGCTTCATGCCGCCGGAGAGTTTACCCGCCGGACGATCGCGAAAAGGTGCTAACCCGGTACTGGTCAGTAGTTCATTAATTCGCACTTCCCGCTCCGCTTTGTCGTGACCGAACAAGCGGGCGAAAAAATCGACGTTTTCATACACCGACAAGGTGTGGTAGAGGTTTTTGCCCAGTCCTTGTGGCATCCAGGCGATGCGCGGGCAGACGTCGCGGCGATGCTTCGGGTCGCGCATATCGCCGCCCAATACCATCACGCTGCCCTGCTCAATGACGCGGGCACCAGAAATCAACGACAACAAACTCGACTTCCCGACACCGTCAGGGCCAATCAGCCCGACCATACAGCGGGCCGGAATATCGAGAGTGATATTGTTCAGCGCAACGGTTTTTCCATAATGCTGGCTCACGCCCGCCAGTTGCGCGACAGGCGGGACGGGAACCAGTTCCAGATGCGTCATTGCGGCAACCTCACCGCCAGGTCTTCAGGCCACGGAAGTTCTTCATTCACCCGCACCCACGCCACGCCCGGCAAGCCAGTTTTGACATATTCCAGATGCTGCTGGAGTAATTCCGGTGGGATACGCGCTTTGACGCGGAACATCAGTTTCAGCCGTTCATCGCTGGTTTCGACGGTTTTTGGCGTGAACTGGGCAACGCTGGCGACAAAGCTGATGGTCGCCGGAATACGCAGATCTGGCGCGGCATCAAGGATCAGACGCGCTTCCCCGCCCAGTTTCAGCGTGCCAGCCTGTTCGGTTGGCAGGAAGAAGGTCATATAGACATCGCTCAGGTCGACCATATTCAGCACCCGACCGCCTGCCGCCAACACTTCACCAGGCTCAGCAACCCGATACTGCACACGTCCGTCGCGCGGGGCTTTCAGTTCACTATCGTCGATATCTGCCGCGATACGCCGTTCAGTGGCTTGTGCGGCTTCGACACGCGTTTGCGCCTGAATGATATTGGTGCGTGCCGCTTCTATAGCGGCTTTAGAGGCAGAAACCTGGGCTTTTGCCGATTCCAGCGCAGCACGGGCGCTTTCGGCAGCGGCGCGGTCATCATCCAGTTGTTGCGCAGAAATAGCCCCACTATGGGCGAGCGAGCGGGAACGGGTATGACGTTTGGCAACGGAGTCCAGTTCAGCCTGGCGTTGATTGACCAGCGACTGCGCGGCGCGAGTTTCACTTTGCCTCTGCTCCAGCAAGGCCCGGGCGGCAGCAACGGCGCTTTGTGCTTCTTTGATTTGTGCGATGGCTTCCAGCCGCTGCTCCTGCAACACGCGGGTATCCATTTTCGCCAGCACTTCACCTTCGCGGACAAACTGGCCTTCTTTCACCAGAATAGTGTCGATACGCCCGGCGATTTTGCTGGCGATATCCACTTCCGTCGCTTCAATGCGCCCATTACTGACGGCAAAACCTTCCGGCACACCTGTCGGGCGCAACAACCACCATGCCACGACGGTAGCAACCGCCAGAACCCCGACAACCCACCACGCCAGATGGCGTTTACTCTTATCCATAATCGATCCGCCATAATCCCTGTAAGCAAACGAAACGTGTTACAACTGCCACTGAACGACGTTCAGCGGATTCTTCCATCCGGGATAAGAAGGAAACGGCATATGCGGCCAGGGCGCTGCAAGATGAGCACCAACGGGGAAGGCTTAGTGAAAACGGGTAGTAATGTTGTCATCATCAGCATTCCTGGCCGTAAATGAAACACGCATACTCATAATTGAAATCAATTAAATACTAACAGTTATATTCATGTTGTCTATTTGATTACTATCAGCTTGTGATACACCACGATGTTCTACATTTCGATTACGTTCTTAACCAAAAATCCTTTTTACAGGTTCTCAGGTTGTGCGACATAAATTTTCACAACAGGAAATAATGTAACTATCACACAGAGTTATTATCCCCTTGAGTACGAATATTTCCCGAATGTGAATACGTTTTTTACGAAAAGGTGATGAATGAGAAAAGACTGCACCTTACGCAACGATGAAAATAAGAAAAATATATTAATTCAGAATTCATCGTAGGATAAATATTTAATTACCAGCTTTAATCCATCTCTAAAAGCCGATACTTACAACAATAAATCCAGCTATAGTAAAGTTACTTTTTACAATTAGTGGTATCTCATTGTTATATTTAATTAGCTGAAAATACTACTTATACGTTTTCTGATATTAGCAGAAAAACATATGGAGATAGAGATGAATATCTATATTGGATGGTTATTTAAATTAATCCCTTTGCTAATGGGGGTAATATGCATCGCATTAGGTGAGTTTGTATTAGCAGGTTCTGGACAAAGTGAATACTTCGTTGCAGGGCATGTTCTGATTTCTCTCTCTGCAATATGTCTGGCATTGTTCACTACCGCATTTATTATTATCTCTCAGTTAAATCATGGCGTGAATAAACTCTACAACACATTATTCCCTGTTATTGGTTATGCTGGCTCCATTGCAACTATGATTTGGGGATGGTCATTTCTGGCCAGCGATAATGTGATGGCAGATGAATTTGTCGCCGGGCATGTGATTTTCGGTGTTGGCATGATTGCCGCCTGCGTATCAACCGTGGCGGCCTCTTCCGGGCATTTTCTGCTGATCCCGAAAAACGCAGCGGGTAGTAAGAGTGATGGAACACCATTGCAGGCGTATTCTTCAACTATCGGTAATTACTTAATTGCTATCCCCGTTCTGCTCACTCTCTTCGGTTTTATTTGGTCAATAGTGCTGTTACGCAACGCAAATATCACACCACATTATGTTGCAGGCCATGTGCTCCTGGGGCTAACAGCAATTTGCGCTTGTCTTATTGGTCTGGTTGCTACCATCATCCATCAAACGCGGAATACGTTCTCAGCGAAAGAACATTGGCTCTGGTGTTATTGGGTTATTTTACTCGGCTCACTTACCGTTATTCAGGGCATCTACGTATTAATCAGTTCAGATGAAAATGCCCGTCTGGCTCCGGGTATTATTCTCATTTGTCTGGGGATGATCTGCTACAGTATTTTCTCCAAAGTGTGGTTGCTGGCGCTGGTCTGGAGACGCGCCTGTTCGTTAACCAACAGAATACCCATGATACCCGTATTTACCTGTCTGTTTTGCCTGTTCCTCGCGGCATTCCTTGCAGAGATTGCGCAAACCGATATGGCTTACTTTATTCCCTCGCGGGTTCTGGTTGGCTTAGGTGCAGTGTGTTTTACGCTATTTTCAATCGTTTCTATATTAGAAGCAGGGTCTGCAAAAAAATAATAGAAAAGACTTCAGATAAGACGCTGAGCGTCTTATCTGGGCTTTATTCAGGTTGATTCCCCCTGATTTCACTGCGAAAACGAGGGGGTACTTTACGTCTTATTCTGCCGCCAAATCCTGCGCACAAGCCCACGCGCTGGACCACGCCCACTGGAAGTTATAGCCTCCCAGCCAGCCTGTGACGTCCATCACTTCACCAATAAAGTACAGCCCAGACACTTTGCGCGCTTCCATCGTCCGTGATGAGAGTTCATTGGTGTCCACGCCGCCGAGAGTCACTTCGGCGGTGCGATAGCCTTCGGTGCCGTTGGGTTGTACGCGCCACTCGGTCAATGTGGTAATCAGCGCCTGTTGGTCACGCACGTTGAGCTGTTTTAGCGGGACGTCCGGGATTTGCCCAAGTTGTTGCAACCGTTCAACCAACCGTTTCGGCAGATGAACCGCCAACGTGTTCTTCAGGCTCTGATTCGGATGTGCACTGCGCTGCTCGTTAAGGAAGGCTTCCAGGTCGACATCCGGTAGCAGATTGATGCTGACAAATTCACCCGGTTGCCAGTAGCTGGATATCTGCAACACCGCCGGACCAGATAAGCCACGATGCGTGAAGAGTAAATTTTCACGGAACACCGTGCCGTTTTCAGCGGTGATCACTGAAGGTACTGCAACGCCTGCCAGCACCTGTAACTCTTCCAGCAACGGTTTATGCAGTGTGAATGGCACCAGACCAGCGCGCGTCGGCAACACGTTGAGGCCAAATTGTTCGGCAATCTTATAACCGAACGGCGACGCGCCCAGACCCGGCATCGAGAGGCCTCCGGTCGCAATGACCAGTTTATCGCAGCCGACGGTCATACCATTCAGTTCAAGCGTAAAACCCGTTTCATCCTTTGCCACACTCAGCACTTCGCTACGCAATCTGAAGGTCACATTACCCTTCTCACACTCTGCCACCAGCATGTCAACAATCTGCTGTGCGGAGTCATCGCAAAAGAGTTGCCCTAACGTTTTCTCGTGCCAGGCGATGCCGTGTTTATTGACCAGATCAATAAAATCCCACTGCGTAAATCGGGCGAGGGCAGACTTACAAAAATGCGGATTCTGGCTCAGATAGGCACCAGGCTCGACATAAAGGTTGGTAAAGTTGCAGCGCCCACCACCAGACATGAGGATTTTGCGCCCCGGTTTTTTACCATTATCGATCAGCAAAACTCTGCGCCCTGCCTGACCTGCCAGCGCAGAACAGAACATACCAGCCGCACCAGCGCCTATAATAATGGCATCAAACCTTTCCACGTTGCGCTCCTCTTAGAAAAAATGGGCGTGAATTGTAAAGATTCCTCAGTGGCCGCACCAGCATCAATATTACTTAGGGGAAGTATTTATCTGAATTATATAAGATAATTATTTTTTGAGTGAAATTCATACAGGAGGCAAATCAAAAAAATCTATATTTCACTTTGCCCGCGCCGCGAAAGTCACTGATAATGCGCCGCGTTCATGTCCTCAAAATGGCGTAACGTCCTATGCTACATTTGTTTGCTGGCCTGGATTTGCATACCGGGCTGTTATTATTGCTTGCACTGGCTTTTGTGCTGTTCTACGAAGCCATCAATGGTTTCCATGACACCGCCAACGCCGTGGCAACTGTCATCTATACCCGCGCGATGCGTTCTCAGCTCGCAGTGGTTATGGCGGCAGTGTTCAACTTCCTGGGTGTTTTGCTGGGTGGTCTTAGTGTTGCCTATGCCATTGTGCATATGCTGCCGACAGATCTGCTGCTTAATATGGGATCGTCTCATGGCCTTGCTATGGTGTTCTCTATGTTGCTGGCGGCGATTATCTGGAACCTTGGTACGTGGTACTTTGGTTTGCCTGCATCCAGCTCCCATACGCTGATTGGCGCGATTATCGGTATTGGTTTAACCAATGCGTTGATGACCGGTACGTCAGTGGTGGATGCACTCAATATCCCGAAAGTATTAAGTATTTTCGCATCTCTGATCGTTTCCCCTATTGTCGGCCTGGTGTTTGCTGGTGGTCTGATTTTCTTGCTGCGTCGCTACTGGAGCGGCACCAAGAAACGCGCCCGTATCCACCTGACCCCAGCGGAGCGTGAAAAGAAAGACGGTAAGAAAAAGCCGCCGTTCTGGACACGTATCGCACTGATCCTTTCCGCTGTCGGCGTGGCGTTTTCTCACGGTGCGAACGATGGTCAGAAAGGCATTGGTCTGGTTATGTTGGTACTGATTGGCGTCGCACCAGCAGGCTTCGTGGTTAATATGAATGCCACAGGTTACGAAATCACTCGTACCCGCGATGCTATCAACAACGTGGAAGCTTACTTTGAGCAACACCCTGCGCTGCTCAAACAGGCGACCGGTGCTGATCAGTTAGTGCCGACTCCGGAAGCAGGCGCAACACAGCCTGCGGAGTTCCATTGCCATCCGTCGAATACCATTAACGCGCTCAACCGCCTGAAGGGCATGTTGACCGCCGATGTGGAAAGCTACGACAAGCTGTCGCTTGACCAGCGTAGCCAGATGCGCCGCATTATGCTGTGCGTTTCTGACACTATCGACAAAGTGGTGAAAATGCCTGGCGTCACTGCGGATGATCAGCGTCTGTTGAAGAAATTGAAGTCCGATATGCTTAGCACCATCGAGTATGCTCCGGTATGGATCATCATGGCGGTCGCGCTGGCGTTAGGTATCGGGACGATGATTGGCTGGCGTCGTGTGGCGACGACTATCGGTGAGAAAATCGGTAAGAAAGGCATGACCTACGCTCAGGGGATGTCTGCCCAGATGACGGCGGCGGTGTCTATCGGTCTGGCGAGTTATACCGGGATGCCTGTTTCCACCACTCACGTACTCTCCTCTTCCGTAGCGGGGACGATGGTCGTTGATGGCGGTGGCTTGCAGCGTAAAACGGTAACCAGCATTCTGATGGCCTGGGTGTTTACCCTCCCGGCTGCAGTGCTGCTCTCCGGCGGGTTGTACTGGATCTCTTTGCAGTTCCTGTAATCGCACGCATAAAAACGAGCGGGTCAGTTTTCTGGCCCGCTTTTTTTATGCCTTATTGCCGTGGTACTTAATGCCAAATCATCAATGCAATCAGGCTTATCACCACCAGACCACACAATGCGCTGGTCAGGATAAACTGCCGACGCACACGCTCGCAGCGACGAATAAACTCATCATCGTGATGATCACGATACCTCTGAGCATAGATATACCAAACGAGACGAACCTGTTTGTTGGGTTGGCCATGTGAGGTAAAAAAGCCCCCTCCATCAACATATTGATAGAGCAATGGATCGCAATTACGCAGTACCACTAACAACGCGCGTAGTGATGAGAAATAGCGCGCCATGTTAACAATGCAAACGACACATAAAGCCCAAAATAATGCGACGGTGCTTATCATACCTCCTCCCCGGCGACCTGCCCACGGAGTTCCACCCCGGGGCTACCGCTCCCGATACGCTGCCAATCAGTTAACACCAGGTCCTGGAGAAACCGCTTTTGTCGTAACGAACATCCGAGCGGCTCTATAGATAGTGTAGGAGATCAGGTTGTTTTTTTTCCATAAGGTTAACCACTATCAATATATTCATGTCGAAAATTTGATTATCTGATTGGTAAGCAAGGCGGATTGACGGATCATCCAGGTCGCTATAAGGTAAGGATGGTCTTAACACTGAATCTTTACGGCTGGGTTAGCCCCGCGCACGTAGTTCGCAGGACGCGGGTGACGTAACGGCACAAGAAACGCTAGCTGGCCAGTCATCGACAACTTTATGGAAGGAGTAACACTATGGCTTATAAACACATTCTCATCGCGGTCGATCTCTCCCCGGAAAGCAAAGTTCTGGTAGAGAAAGCGGTCTCTATGGCCCGCCCCTACAATGCGAAGGTTTCTCTGATCCACGTAGATGTAAACTACTCTGACCTATACACCGGACTTATTGATGTGAATCTGGGTGATATGCAGAAACGCATTTCCGAAGAGACTCATCACGCGCTGACTGAGCTTTCCACTAACGCAGGCTACCCAATTACTGAAACTCTGAGCGGCAGCGGCGATCTGGGTCAGGTTCTGGTTGATGCGATCAAGAAATACGATATGGATCTGGTGGTTTGTGGTCATCACCAGGACTTCTGGAGCAAACTGATGTCTTCCGCACGCCAGCTAATCAACACCGTTCACGTTGATATGCTGATTGTTCCACTGCGTGACGAAGAAGAATAATCATTCCCCTCTACTTGCTCCTGAACGCCCGCTCATGCGGGCGTTCTGCTTTTTGTTTTGAGCCGATGTTAATCTGCAGTCAGAAAGCTCACTGCGTAGCGAGCAATTCAAATTTACACCCCATAAAAAAGCATGTAACGCCATTACACATAAAAACATCAGCATGATTGGCTGGTTATTTTTGCTGTGATAGTGCATTAATGCATTCATTACATCAATATTAAGAATTTTAGACGCGTGTAAAATCTTTCGCGCGCAATCACTTACGCGTTCATACTTTTCAGGACGGTATTGGAAGGTTAATAAATATGAATACAACAACACCCACTGGGATGCTGCAGCAACCTCGCCCATTTTTTATGATCTTTTTTGTCGAATTATGGGAACGATTCGGCTACTACGGCGTGCAAGGCGTGCTGGCGGTTTTCTTCGTTAAACAGCTCGGATTTTCACAAGAGCAAGCCTTTGTCACCTTTGGTGCCTTTGCGGCGCTGGTCTATGGCCTTATCTCGATCGGCGGTTATGTTGGCGACCATCTATTGGGAACCAAACGCACCATTGTTCTCGGGGCAATTGTGCTGGCGATTGGCTACTTTATGACCGGGATGTCGTTACTCAAACCTGACCTGATCTTCATCGCGCTGGGGACTATCGCCGTCGGCAACGGCTTGTTTAAAGCCAACCCTGCCAGCTTGCTTTCTAAGTGCTATCCGCCAAAAGATCCGCGGCTCGATGGCGCTTTCACCCTGTTTTACATGTCAATCAACATCGGCTCGTTGATAGCATTATCGCTGGCACCAGTTATCGCTGACAGATTTGGTTATTCCGTCACCTATAATCTGTGCGGTGCGGGGTTAATTGTCGCGTTACTGGTCTACATCGCCTGTCGTGGAATGGTAAAAGATATTGGTTCTGCGCCAGACTTTCGACCAATGAGCTTCAGCAAACTGTTGTACGTGTTGATTGGCAGCGTGGTGATGATCTTCGTCTGCGCATGGCTGATGCACAACGTGGAAGTTGCCAACCTGGTGCTGATTGTCCTCTCCATCGTCGTCACCATTATTTTCTTCCGTCAGGCATTCAAGCTGGATAAAACCGGGCGCAACAAGATGTTTGTCGCCTTTGTGCTGATGCTCGAAGCGGTGGTGTTTTACATCCTCTACGCCCAGATGCCAACATCACTGAACTTCTTTGCCATCAACAACGTGCATCATGAAATCCTCGGCTTTTCCATCAACCCGGTCAGCTTCCAGGCGCTCAATCCGTTCTGGGTGGTCATTGCCAGCCCGGTACTGGCGACTATCTATACCCGTCTGGGCAGCAAAGGCAAAGATCTCTCGATGCCGATGAAATTCACCCTTGGTATGTTTATGTGTTCATTGGGTTTTCTGACTGCCGCCGCTGCGGGGATGTGGTTTGCTGATGCCCAGGGACTGACATCGCCGTGGTTTATCGTCCTGGTTTACTTGTTCCAGAGCCTGGGTGAACTGTTTATTAGCGCCCTGGGTCTGGCGATGATTGCTGCGCTGGTGCCGCAGCATTTGATGGGATTTATTCTCGGGATGTGGTTCCTGACGCAGGCAGCCGCATTCTTGCTGGGCGGCTATGTAGCGACATTTACCGCCGTGCCGGACAACATTACCGATCCGCTACAGACATTACCGGTCTACATCGATGTGTTTAGCAAAATTGGTCTGGTCACGCTGGGCGTTGCGGTGGTAATGCTGCTGATGGTGCCGTGGCTGAAACGGATGATTGAGACGCCAGAAAGCAATTAATTTTTCCTGCAGCAAACCGGGTAGCAGTAACGCTACCCGGTTTACTTTTACGCTGGTGTCCCGGCATAAATATCAAAGCGATGCCCTTTGGTAACGACCGCGTTAGGCGTGGCGACATTCGCCAGCGGCGGGGCGTAGTCCGGCCGTTTGACCACCACGCGTTTTGTCGCTAACTGGCGAGCAGGCTCCAGCAACCCATCCGCATCGAGATCCGGCCCAACCAGCGACTGAAACACGCGCATCTCTTTTTTCACTAACGCACTTTTCTGCTTATGCGGGAACATCGGGTCGAGATAGACCACCTGTGGGCGCGGGGTAATATCGGTCAGCGCCGTCAGGCTGGAGGCGTGAATTAACTGCAAACGTTCCTGTAACCAGCCGCCGATTTCCGCATCGGCATAGCCACGCGTCAGGCCATCATCGAGCAGCGCGGCAACCACCGGATTACGCTCCAGCATCCGCACGCGGCAGCCCACCGAAGCCAGCACAAAGGCATCGCGCCCCAAACCTGCAGTGGCATCGACTACATCCGGCAGATAATCACCCTTAATGCCCACCGCTTTTGCTACCGCCTCACCGCGTCCGCCGCCGAATCTGCGTCGGTGTGCCATCGCTCCGCCAACAAAATCAACAAAAATACCGCCAAGTTTCGGCTCATCGCGCTTGCGCAGTTCCAGATGCTCCGGCGTTAACACTAAGGCCATCAGGTTGTCTTCATCGTGCTCCAGCCCCCAGCGGGTCGCCAGAACAGATAAGGCACCGTCTCCGGTGCCCGATTCATCAATTAAGCAGATTTTCACTGACTGATCAGCCCTTAATGCCGTAATGCTCCAGCATCGCATCCAGTTGCGGTTCACGACCACGGAAGCGTTTGAACAGCTCCATCGGCTCTTCTGAACCGCCACGGCTCAGAATATTGTCGAGGAATGACTGTCCGGTTTCACGGTTGAAAATACCCTCTTCTTCAAAGCGTGAGAAGGCATCCGCTGCCAGCACGTCGGCCCACAGGTAGCTGTAGTAACCTGCTGCATAACCTCCGGCAAAAATGTGGCTGAAAGCATGTGGGAAACGCCCCCAGGACGGAGACGGCACCACGGCAACCAGTTTTTTGATTTCTGCCAGCGTTTCGAGGATCTTCGCGCCTTGTTCAGGACGGAACTCCGCGTGCAGACGGAAATCGAACAGGCCGAACTCCAGTTGACGCAGAATAAACAGCGCTGCCTGGTAGTTTTTCGCCGCCAGCATTTTATCCAGCAGCTCTTTCGGCAGCGGTTCGCCGGTTTCATAATGACCAGAGATAAACGCCAGCGCCTCCGGCTCCCAGCACCAGTTTTCCATAAACTGACTCGGCAGTTCGACTGCATCCCACGGCACCCCGTTGATACCGGAAACGCCTGCGGTCTCGATGCGGGTCAGCATATGATGCAGGCCGTGACCGAACTCATGGAACAGGGTGATCACTTCGTCGTGGGTAAACAGCGCCGGTTTACCATTCACCGGACGGTTGAAGTTACAGGTCAGGTAAGCGACCGGTTTTTGCAGCGAACCGTCGGCTTTACGCATCTGGCCTACGCAGTCATCCATCCACGCCCCGCCGCGCTTGTTTTCACGGGCATACAGATCGAGGTAGAAGCTGCCGCGCAGTTCGTTGTTCTCGTCATAGAGTTCGAAGAAACGTACATCCGGATGCCAGACATCGACATCCTTACGCTCTTTGGCGGTGATGCCGTAAATACGTTTAACCACTTCAAACAGGCCGTTAACCGCTTTGTTTTCCGGAAAGTACGGACGCAGTTGTTCGTCGCTGATGCTATAAAGATGCTGTTTTTGTTTTTCGCTGTAGTACGCAATATCCCACGGCTGCAACTCATCGACGCCAAATTCGGCTTTGGCGAAGGCGCGCAGTTGCGCCAGTTCTTTTTCACCTTGTGGACGTGCGCGTTTTGCCAGATCGGTTAAGAAATCAAGCACCTGCTGCGGATTTTCTGCCATTTTAGTGGCGAGTGATTTAAAGGCGTAGTTTTCAAAACCCAGCAATTGCGCCAGTTCATGACGCAAGGTGAGGATCTCTTCCATCACTTTACTGTTGTCCCACTTACCAGCGTTCGGGCCTTGATCGGAGGCGCGGGTGCTGTAAGCGCGATACATCTCTTCACGCAGGGCCTGGTTGTCGCAGTAGGTCATTACCGGCAGATAGCTTGGGATATCCAACGTCAGCAGGTAACCTTCCAGTTCTTTCGCTTCGGCCTGAGCTTTTGCCGCAGCCAATGCACTTTCTGGCATACCCGCCAGTTCCGCTTCGTCGGTGACGAGTTTAGTCCAGCCCATCGTCGCATCGAGGACGTTGTTGCTGTACTGGTTGCCCAGTTCGGAAAGACGGGTAGCAATCTCACCGTAACGCTGCTGTTTTTCTTTCGGCAGGCCGATGCCAGAAAGTTCAAAATCACGCAGTGCGTTATCAACCGCTTTTTTCTGCGCTGTGTTCAGCGTGGCGTAGTAATCGCCATCGCGCAGGTCACGGTACGCTTTATATAGCCCTTCATGTTGCCCTACCCAGGTGCTGTATTCCGACAGCAGCGGCAGCGTTTGTTCGTAAGCTTCACGCAGTTCCGGGCTATTTTTCACCGAGTTCAGGTGGCTAACCGGGGAGAAAATACGTCCCAGTACATCATCGACTTCTGCAAGCGGCTGGCAGAGATTTTCCCAGGTGTACGGTGCCCCTTGCGCTACCACGCGCTCTACATTTTCGCGGCAGTCGTTCAACGCCTTAGTGACGGCTGGAACCACATGTTCCGGGAGGATTTTTGAAAACGGCGGGAGTTCAAAGGGAGTCAGTAACGGATTCGTCATAGGTACAGTCCTGGTTAAATAGGGGGAACGAAACGCTCGCAGGCGCTTTCGCCGGATGCGACGCAGGCGTCTTATCCGACCTACTTTGGTAGGCCGATGCCATCCGACGCGTAATGGGTAATAGCATGGGGTTAAGTGTAGTGAATTTCAATGAGAAACGTTACGCTTTCGCGGCGGCGGCCTCTTTTCGGTATACTGTTCTGATACGCTTTTGTGCGCCCCGAATACGGGCCGATTTTTACTTACCGGAACACCTTTACCCATGCTCAGTTATCGCCACAGCTTTCACGCTGGCAACCACGCCGACGTCCTTAAACATACCGTTCAGAGCCTGATCATCGAGTCGCTGAAAGAGAAAGATAAACCGTTTCTCTATCTCGATACCCACGCGGGTGCGGGGCGTTATCAGTTAAGTAGCGAACATGCCGAGCGTACAGGCGAATATCTCGAAGGCATCGCCCGTATCTGGCAGCAGGATGACCTGCCCGCAGAATTGGAGTCGTACATCAATGTGGTAAAACACTTCAACCGTAGTGGGCAGCTACGTTATTACCCTGGTTCGCCGTTGATTGCCCGTCAGTTACTGCGTGAACAAGACAGCCTGCAACTGACCGAGTTGCACCCCAGCGATTATCCGTTACTGCGTTCTGAATTTCAGAAAGACAGCCGTGCGCGCGTAGAAAAAGCCGACGGCTTCCTGCAGCTTAAAGCTAAACTGCCGCCGGTCTCCCGCCGTGGCCTGATCCTTATCGACCCGCCGTATGAAATGAAAACAGACTATCAGGCGGTGGTCAGTGGGATAGCAGAAGGCTACAAACGTTTCGCCACTGGCACTTACGCATTGTGGTATCCGGTAGTGCTGCGTCAGCAAATTAAGCGCATGATCCACGATCTGGAAGCGACCGGTATTCGCAAAATTCTGCAAATTGAACTGGCGGTGCTGCCAGACAGCGATCGCCGTGGCATGACCGCTTCTGGCATGATTGTCATTAACCCTCCGTGGAAGCTGGAACAGCAAATGAATAACGTGCTGCCGTGGCTACACAGCAAACTGGTTCCGGCAGGCACCGGGCACGCTACCGTAAACTGGATCGTACCGGAGTAATTGCAGCCATTGCTGGCACCTTTTACGTCTCGCGCTACAATCGCGGTAATCAACGATAAGGACACTCTGTCATGACTAAACACTATGATTACATCGCCATCGGCGGCGGCAGCGGCGGTATCGCCTCCATCAACCGCGCGGCTATGTACGGCCAGAAATGCGCGCTGATTGAAGCCAAAGAACTGGGCGGCACCTGCGTGAACGTCGGCTGCGTGCCGAAAAAAGTGATGTGGCACGCGGCGCAAATCCGTGAAGCCATCCACATGTACGGCCCGGATTATGGCTTTGATACCACCATTAATAAGTTCAACTGGGATACATTGATCGCCAGCCGTACCGCCTATATCGACCGTATCCATACCTCCTATGAAAACGTACTCGGTAAAAATAACGTTGATGTAATCAAAGGTTTTGCTCGCTTCGTTGATGCCAAAACGCTGGAAGTTAACGGTGAAACCATCACTGCTGATCATATTCTGATCGCCACCGGTGGCCGTCCGAGCCATCCGGATATTCCGGGCGTGGAATACGGCATTGATTCCGATGGTTTCTTCGCCCTTCCCGCTTTACCAGAGCGCGTGGCGGTTGTTGGCGCAGGTTACATCGCCGTTGAACTGGCTGGCGTGATTAACGGCCTCGGCGCGAAAACGCATCTGTTTGTGCGTAAACACGCACCACTGCGCAGCTTTGATCCGATGATCACTGAAACACTGGTCGAGGTGATGAACGCCGAAGGCCCACAACTGCACACCAATGCAATCCCGAAAGCGGTGGTGAAAAATGCCGATGGCAGCCTGACGCTGGAGCTGGAAGATGGTCGCAGTGAAACGGTGGATTGCCTGATTTGGGCGATTGGGCGTGAACCTGCCAATGACAACATCAACCTCGAAGCTGCTGGCGTTAAAACCAACGAAAAAGGTTATATCGTCGTCGATAAATATCAAAATACTAACGTTGAAGGTATTTACGCGGTGGGCGATAACACTGGCGCGGTGGAACTGACGCCGGTTGCAGTAGCAGCGGGTCGTCGTCTCTCTGAACGCCTGTTTAATAACAAGCCGGATGAACATCTGGATTACAGCAATATTCCGACCGTCGTTTTCAGCCATCCGCCGATTGGTACTGTTGGTTTAACAGAACCGCAGGCGCGTGAGCAGTACGGCGACGATCAGGTGAAAGTGTATAAATCCTCTTTCACCGCCATGTATACCGCTGTCACCACTCACCGCCAGCCGTGCCGCATGAAGCTGGTATGCGTTGGGCCAGAAGAGAAGATTGTCGGTATTCATGGTATTGGTTTTGGTATGGATGAAATGTTGCAGGGCTTCGCGGTAGCGCTGAAGATGGGCGCAACCAAGAAAGACTTCGACAACACCGTCGCTATTCACCCGACGGCGGCAGAAGAGTTCGTTACTATGCGTTAAATGTTAAAGGGCAAAGAGTGGTGTGCTCTTTGCCCTTAGCTACGTTTCCGCTATCAGTTCAGAAGCTGAAGCAGGAAGCGGATCAGTTCCAGCAACGCAATTAACGCCCCAAGAACAATGATTGCTTTATCAATCACCCGTTTTCTCCATGCTATGGAGTGAGAATGCATCCGCTTACTCATCCATTGCCTGTCACGGTGCATGTCTCATTGTTAGATAACGACTATCTCACTCCGGCCAGAGCATCAGTTAACGGCACCACCCGTACCACTGATCAGGACTTTGAAAGCGTTTATGCGCATTACCAGAGTGAAAATGCCTCAGAGCTAACTGGATAATTATACAGTGCTTATAGTTTATAAAACCAGCATGTCCTTGCAATAGTTTCAGTATGGTATTAGCATTGATGCGTTAGATGATGACTATCTCACTCCGACCAGGGCCACCAACTCTGGGCTGGAAAGTAAAAAACCGACGCAAAGTCGGTTTTTTTACGTCCTGATTCAGACCCCTTTTCAAATAAATACCCAACTCTTAATTCACACCCATTACCTTCCTTTGCACCTATACATCCGTTAAATCATATATGTTTTTGACTTATTCATTTCGAAGAGAGACACTACCTGCAACAATCAGGAGCGCAATATGTCAATTCTGTTACCCATCCAACTGTTCAAAATTCTTGCCGATGAAACGCGTTTGAGTATCGTTTTACTGCTCAGCGAGATGGGTGAGTTATGCGTCTGTGATCTCTGTACTGCCCTGAATCAGTCGCAGCCCAAGATCTCACGCCACCTGGCATTGCTGCGTGAAAGCGGCTTATTGCTGGATCGCAAACAAGGTAAGTGGGTTCATTACCGTTTATCTCCGCATATTCCTTCCTGGGCTGCGAAAATTATTGAGCAGACCTGGAGATGTGAACAGGAAAATGTTCAGGCAATTGTCCGTAACCTGGCCCGACAAAATTGTTCCGCAGACAGTAAGACCATTTGCAGCTAAAAAATTTACCCACACATATATGAATTTTCGCATATGTTATTTCAGGGAGGCATTATGTTACTGGCAGGCGCTATTTTTGTCCTGACCATCATATTGGTTATCTGGCAGCCGAAAGGTTTAGGCATCGGCTGGAGTGCGGCGTTGGGCGCGGGACTGGCGTTAGTTACGGGTGTGGTACATCCGGGCGATATTCCTGTGGTGTGGAATATTGTCTGGAATGCGACTACTGCATTTATTGCCGTTATTATCATCAGCCTGCTGCTGGACGAATCCGGTTTTTTCGAATGGGCGGCGCTGCATGTTTCACGTTGGGGTCATGGGCGTGGCCGCTTGCTGTTTACCTGGATAGTCCTGCTCGGTGCGACCGTTGCGGCTCTGTTTGCCAATGATGGCGCGGCACTTATTTTGACGCCGATCGTTATCGCCATGTTGCTGGCTTTAGGTTTCAGTAAAGGCACAACGCTTGCATTCGTCATGGCGGCTGGATTCATTGCCGATACCGCCAGCCTGCCGCTTATCGTATCCAACCTGGTAAATATCGTTTCGGCAGATTTCTTTGGCCTCGGCTTTAGCGAATATGCCTCGGTCATGGTGCCGGTGGACATCGCCGCAATACTGGCCACGCTGGTGATGTTGCATCTCTACTTTCGCAAAGATATTCCACAGAACTACGATATGGCATTGCTGAAACCTCCCGCCGAAGCAATTAAAGATCCTGCCACCTTCAAAACGGGCTGGGTTGTTTTATTGCTTTTGCTGGCGGGATTTTTCGTTCTGGAACCGCTCGGTATCCCGGTAAGCGCCATTGCGGCAGTGGGCGCGCTAATTTTGTTTGTAATCGCTAAACGCGGCCATGCTATCAATACGGGTAAAGTGCTACGCGGCGCACCCTGGCAGATTGTCATCTTCTCACTCGGCATGTATCTGGTGGTTTATGGCCTGCGCAATGCGGGGCTAACAGAATACCTTTCTGGCGTACTTAATGTATTGGCAGATAACGGTCTGTGGGCCGCGACGCTGGGCACCGGATTTCTGACCGCCTTCCTCTCTTCTATTATGAACAATATGCCTACGGTACTGGTTGGTGCGTTGTCTATTGATGGCAGCACGGCGTCTGGCGTGATCAAAGAAGCGATGGTTTACGCCAACGTTATTGGCTGCGATCTGGGGCCGAAAATTACGCCAATTGGTAGCCTGGCAACACTGCTCTGGTTGCACGTACTTTCGCAGAAGAATATGACGATTAGCTGGGGGGATTACTTCCGTACAGGAATTATTATGACCCTGCCGGTGCTGTTTGTAACGCTGGTCACGCTGGCGCTACGTCTCTCTTTCACTTTGTAATGAGATACTGATATGAGCAACATTACCATTTATCACAACCCGGCCTGCGGCACGTCGCGTAATACACTGGAGATGATCCGCAACAGCGGTACAGAACCGACTATTATCCACTATCTGGAAACCCCACCGGCTCGTGACGAGCTGGTCAAACTCATTGCCGATATGGGAATTTCGGTACGCGCGCTGCTGCGTAAAAACGTTGAACCATATGAGGAACTGAGTCTTGCAGACGATAAATTTACTGACGATCAGTTAATCGACTTTATGTTGCAACACCCGATTCTGATTAACCGTCCAATTGTGGTAACACAGTTGGGAACCCGGCTGTGCCGCCCTTCGGAAGTAGTGCTGGAGATCCTGCCGGATGCTCAGAAAGGGGCGTTCACCAAAGAAGACGGTGAGAAAGTGGTTGATGATTCAGGTAAACGATTAAAATAAACAAAGGGGGCGACTGTGCCCCTAATCGTTGACGCAGCGCGTATCATTTCTTAGCGGATGCGAGATCGTGCAATTTCAGTAAATTGCGCTTCCTGCCCTCACAGATAAATAGTTTCCCTTTTAATAAACAGTTATCACCATAATGATAATAATTAGCACTCTATGTTCCATAAGAGAAAAAACAATTTAATTAAAATAGTTAAATAAAGGACTAGTATTATAAATAGACGGGTAATAACATCACACAGCAATGCTCTCTCTGGGACTAATGTTCAAGATATAAATATCAGACAGGTTTACATTACTATCAGGCATATCACCTGAGAATTAGATGAAAACCATAAAGAAATATCTATTATGGTTTTAACATTTGTTGATAAGGATAGTAACATGAACAAGACAAAAGGTGCACTCATCTTCAGCCTTTCATTTTTTCTTGCCGCATGTAGTTCGATTCCGCAAAATATCAAAGGCAATAACCAACCTGATATTCAAAAAAGTTTTGTTGCTGTTCATAACCAACCAAATTTGTATGTTGGTCAACAGGCACGCTTTGGCGGTAAGGTTATCAACGTTATTAACGGCAAAACAGATACGTTGTTAGAAATCGCCGTATTACCGCTGGATAGCTATGCCAAACCTGAAATTGAAGCCAACTATCAGGGTCGCCTGCTCGCCAGACAAAATGGCTTCCTTGACCCAGTGAACTACCGTAACCACTTTGTCACCGTTCTCGGCACGATTCAGGGCGAACAGCCAGGTTTTATCAATAAAGTCCCGTATAACTTCGTTGACGTGAATGTACAGGGGATTCAGGTGTGGCATTTGAGAGAAGTGGTCAACACCACCTACAACCTGTGGGATTACGGCTACGGCGCATTCTGGCCAGAACCCGGCTGGGGCGCACCTTATTACACCAATGCGGTTAGCCAGGTAACGCCAGAACTGGTGAAATAATTTAGTTTAAAGATGCAGATATTTTCCAAATATCTGCATCTTTAATATGAATATTAATATACAACTATAATTATAAGTCCTGCCCTGTTTATTACCTTTGGCAACCTGATTATGAAGTTAATGCTCGCAACAGGAGTCGGTTATGTTTCTTATAATTACCAAAGACATCATGTTTTTCACCGCAATGAAAAATATTTTGAGTAAGGGTAATGTCGTTCATATACAGAACGAAGAAGAGATTGACTTAACGTTGCATCAGGGTGCTTTGGTGATTATTGATACATTAATGAATAATGTATTCCACTCATCAATGCTCAACAAAATTGAACGTCTGCAACCTGTCCATGTCATTGTTTTCTCGCCGTTTAATATTAAACGCTGTCTGGGGAAAGTCCCGGTAACTTTTGTTCAGAGAAATATTACGATTATTGACTTTGTCGCGCTGCTCAATGGCAGTTACTGTTCTGCGCCAGAAGCGGATGTGTCACTCTCGCGCAAACAGCATCAGGTTCTGACCTGCATTGCAAATCAAATGACGACAGAAGATATTCTGGGAAAACTAAAAATCTCGTTAAAAACATTCTACTGTCATAAACACAATATTATGATGATCCTCAACCTCAGGCGGATCAACGAACTGGTACGGCATCAACATATTGATTATCTGGTCTGAATTCTCCAGCCGATATTTATAAAGAGGCCCGGCGACAGCCAGACCTCCGGACAATGACACGTTACGCAGCAACGCCTTCTTGCGTCAGTGCCGCAATCTGTTTACGCCATTGCGCTTGCTCTTGTTCGCCTTCTGTACGTTGACCATAAAGTTGCGCAATCTGCGTACCATCATGGGCAAACAATTCCAGGCTGGTCACGTAGCCATCGCTGGTCGGTTTACGGGTAACCCAGGTTTCAGCGATGCTCTCTTCTAATAGATGAAGAGTAAATGTTGGGTTGAAAATATTCAGCCAGCCTTTCATTGGCACCACTTTTTCTACCACACCCGTGAAAATTTGTACGCAGCCACGGTTGCCAACAAACACCATGATCTCATTGCCATCTCGCTGGGCGGATTCCAGAATCTGCGCCAGCGCACTATTGGCGACTTTGCAGGCCAGATCGTCTGCCACCAGTTTAAACGCCTGTTGGCGCGTCAGGTTATGCCGCTTGAGCAGCGTAAAAAACTGATGAACATCCGTCATCGCACGCCACTCTTGCTCTACAGCACTGGCATCGACGTTGCTATGCGCAGCAGGTGCATCAACCGTTGTTAACTCAAGCGGCGTATTTTCCTCGACAATAAAACGCGCCAGAAGCTCGCTCCATGCCGCCATATCGGTATTGTCGGTGGCATAAACTTTCAGTAACGCATCGCCCTGATGATCAAAGAACTGAACACTCTGACGTTCGCCGCGAGCCGTGGTTTCTTTTATATGGAAAACACTGGCCCACTGGTTGAGAAACAGACGCAGATCCAGCGCGCGCGGATTGAGTATTAATCCGGCATGGCCGTTCAAATGCTGGTTGGTAAATGCCCCAACTTGCTCATGAACAGCATATTCATTACGACAGATACATTTGGTTTCGCCAACGCTTTCCAGCGCCGCGAGAATTTCACGAATATCGCCGCGCATCCGCCACGCATCGTGCGTGACACGGGCAAATGCCAGTTCTGCTTCGCTGATATTCATTAAACCTGCGATGTCACGCGCGTACTTTCCGGGATTTTGTTCTTTTAACTCAAGCCAGCGTGTGTAGTGGTTCATTGTCTCTCTTCCTTCCAGATAAATGCCCCGAAATATCGGGGCTGATGATTACCATTGATAACTCACGAAAATTTTTCCGTTACGACCATCCTGCGGGATACCCTGCGGTGACCAGTACTCTTTATCGAAGGCGTTGCCCAGTACCAGAGTGGTGGTCATGCCTTTGAGCGCCTGCTGTCCTTGATAACTAACGTAGAAATCATTCACGCCGTAGCCTGGTTGTTTGCTGTAACTGCTGCTGACATGTGTTGAGCGATCGGCAAACGTACCAACCCAGCCGACAGAGAAGCCACTGTGGGCGATCGGAATATTCAGGGTGCTGGTAACGGTATCCGGGTTAATGCTGGAGATATATTCTCCGGTATCGGTGTCTTTGCCGCGGGTACGGTTATAGGCCACATCAAGGCTAAACAGGTCAGTGGTATATTTCGTCATTACATCCCAACCCCAGATTTTGGCGTTCGGGACGTTATAAGACATGGTTGTCGCCGCCGCGAAATCGACGGTTGTGGAGATGTAATCCTTCGCTTTGGTATCAAAGTAGCTGGCTTTAAATTCCAGGGCATCATTGGACAACATCAGGTCATCAAAACGCAGCCCAAAGCCGTATTCCTGAGTTTCGTTGGTTTCCGGACGTAAGTTCGGGTTCGGCACCCAATAGTTGGTATAGAAGCGACCAATCGAGAAGTGCTTAGAATCGTTGTACATTTCACCCATCGTCGGCGCGCGGAATGCCTGGGCATACGAACCAAATAACATTAGCCAGTTGGTCGGGTTGATAGTCATCCCCGCGCGAGACGACCATTTGTCGGCATCAACATCTTTGTAACCATCACTGCTGCCGCGATAGCTGTCATAGCGGGTTCCGCCGAGCAGGGTAATCGGCAGATCGCGTAAGGTGATCTCATCCTGTAGCCAGCCGGAGCTGAAATCGATTTTCGCTTGCGGGAAGCCCGTTGTCGCACCGCCCGGATGCTGTTCCTGACGATAATACTCACCGCCATATGTCAGCAGGTGAGAAGCAAAACTATCGGCAAACAGCGTGGAACGGTTCTCCAGTTTGGCACCTTTTGTTGTCTGTTCACGATATTCGCCGGAACTCCCCGTGTTCTGGGCATTAATACGGACTTCCGACCAGTAAACTTTTGCATCGGCATTTAACCAGTCGTTGCCCACTGGCGCGAATTTATAAGCAAGTTGCGCATCACGTTGAATCGTTGAACGATCAACCATCGGATTACTGCTGTCAGAAGCTTCAACGGTCTGCGGATTTTTTGGTTCGCGCGCGTCGTTATTGTAATAACGCACTAATCCACTCAGAGCCTGGGCAGAATCAATTTGCCAGGTCCCTTTCGCCAACATGTTATTAATGGCCTCATCATTCGGCGCGGTTTCGCCATTGCTCTGGCGTAAATCACCACGATCGCGGCTGGACCAGGCCACAATACCATCCAGATTTTCCGTTCGCCCAAAAGCACTCGCGCCTAACCCCAGGCTATGATCTCCCGTGCCGCCAGTGCCAAAGACACGAAAACCGCTGCTTTGTCCTTCCTGCAATAAATCTTTTGCATCGACCGTATCGTAGGAGATAACCCCTCCCAATGCGCCACTGCCATACAGTAATGCCAAAGGTCCACGGACAATCTCAACACGTTTGATCAGCGCCGGATCGAGGAAAGTCCCATTCAGGTGCCCGGTATCGGTTCCCTGACGAACACCATCAACAAGGATCAACACGCCGCGATGGTCATAGCCACGCATATTCACATCCTGTCCATTTGTACGCCCAGTACCATCAAGGGTAATCCCTGGAACATGACGCAGTAGATCGGTGGCTGACGTAGCCGTTTGGTTTTCAGGGGCGGAAGTGTCGATAACGCTGACCATCATTGGCGCTTCGAAGGAACTGCGTGCATTCCCTGTTGCCGTAACGGTCATGGTTTCAGTAGCAAAAGCAATCGTCGGCAAGCTGGCAGAAACAGCCAAAGCCAACAAACTCAAGCGCAACGAGGTAAATTGCGGACGTGACATAGCGATTCTCCATGAGGAAAATAAAAAATGCTGGCTGCCTGGGTAAAAACCGGGGTGGCTGGCGAAAAATAAATTTATTTGTGATTCAACGCGATAGTATTAGCCGGGTGAGTTAATTGGCGTTTATATCCCGTGAAATTACCTGGTATTTCTGACCATTGCGCAAAAGCACGCCCTCTTTGTCAGGCAAAGTGGTACACCACGTCTGAAGTGAAGAGTGCTGTGCGTTATCCTTCGCAAAAGCTATGAATTTGTTATCCATATAGTCATATTTTGTTAAAACCAAGCGTGATAATGAGAATTATTATCGATCAATTTTTTATGATCAAGCTTTTTTTTAACCGCTATTAGCACAATAAACAGGGGGTTATGAAATCTATCTTGTCTCCTGGAAACCATCCTGTTCTTGTGGTAATTCCTCACGGCGTCATCACGAAGCTTTGTCGTTAACGGCAATAATTTCCCCATCTCTTCGCTCTGTAAGCCGCAATATCCCTGAGATCTCCGCTTTTTCCCGCCCTGAAATTTAGTCGGCAACAATAACGTTAGCTGACGAAGCATCTTGATAAAAATCAAAAATAAATACGCTTGTAACACCTTGTGTATTGAATCGATGGTTGTGTTTCATATATAACTCAAATGATAATCATGATCATTCTCAATTTGATACGAGTTCTCATATGATGCCAAGGATCACCAACAGGCTGTTTCTTTTTTCCCCACTAACGTTATGTATTTCAGTTATGGCCTCCACCGCGAAGACCACTGTAAAACGTATCCCCATGAAAAAACTGTTTACGGCAGTGTTGGCACTTAGTTGGGCCTTTAGTGCAACGGCTGCCGAACGCATTGTGGTCGCAGGAGGATCACTGACGGAGCTGATCTACGCGATGGGCGCTGGCGACCGCGTGGTTGGTGTCGATGAAACGACATCTTATCCACCAGAAACCGCCAAACTGCCGCATATTGGCTACTGGAAACAGCTAAGCAGCGAAGGCATTTTGTCACTTCGCCCGGATAGCGTAATTACCTGGCAGGATGCAGGACCGCAAATTGTGCTCGACCAGCTACGGGCGCAAAAGGTCAATGTCGTCACTCTGCCGCGTGTACCCGCCACCCTTGAGCAGATGTACGCCAACATTCATCAACTGGCAAAAACGTTACAGGTTCCTGAACAAGGTGACGCGCTGGTGACACAAATCAATCAACGCCTGGAGCGAGTACAGCAAAGCGTGGCGGCAAAAAAAGCCCCGGTTAAAGCGATGTTTATTCTCTCTGCTGGCGGCAGTGCGCCACAGGTTGCCGGTAAAGGCAGCGTCGCAGACGCCATTTTGTCGCTTGCCGGAGCAGAAAACGTCGCTACCCACCAGCAATACAAAAGCTACAGCGCGGAATCGCTGATTGCGGCTAACCCTGAAGTGATTGTCGTAACCTCACAAATGGTCGATGGCGATATTAATCGTCTGCGTTCTATTGCCGGAATTACCCACACTGCCGCCTGGAAGAACCAGCGTATTATCACCGTTGATCAAAACCTGATTCTGGGAATGGGCCCGCGTATTGCTGATGTCGTTGAGTCGTTACACCAGCAACTTTGGCCGCAATAAATGGATTTGAATCAGACATATGAATACGAATACTACGTTAGATCTCAAGCCACATTTTGCTTTAGACGGTGCGCAGCCATTTAAAGACAGACGCGCCATGATGCCATTTCGCGGGGCTATTCCGGTCGCCAAAGAGCAACTGGCGCAAACCTGGCAAGCGATGATCAACCAAACAGCAGCACCACGTAAACGACTGGTTTATCTGCACATTCCATTTTGTGCGACACACTGCACGTTTTGCGGTTTTTATCAGAATCGTTTTAATGAAGATGCGTGTGCTCATTATACCAACGCCCTGATTCGAGAAATCGAACTGGAGTCAGACAACGTATTGCATCAGTCCGCGCCCATCCATGCGGTCTATTTCGGTGGCGGTACGCCTTCCGCGCTTTCGGCACGCGATTTGGCCAGAATCATCACCACATTACGAGAAAAGCTGCCATTGGCACCTGATTGCGAAATCACGATTGAAGGCCGGGTGCTGAATTTTGACGCTGACCGAATCGACGCTTGCCTTGATGCGGGAGCAAACCGCTTCTCGATTGGCATTCAGTCATTTAACAGCAAAATCCGCAAGAAGATGGCACGCACCTCAGATGGCCCAACTGCCATTGCGTTTATGGAAAGCCTGGTCAAACGCGACCGTGCTGCGGTGGTCTGCGACCTGCTGTTTGGCCTGCCTGGTCAGGATGCACAAACCTGGGGAGAAGATCTGGCTATTGCCCGTGATATCGGCCTCGACGGCGTCGATCTCTATGCGCTCAACGTCCTTCCCAACACGCCGCTGGGCAAAGCCGTGGAAAACGGGCGCACTACCGTGCCCTCTCCGGCAGAACGTCGCGATCTTTACCTGCAAGGATGTGATTTTATGGAAGACGCGGGCTGGCGCTGCATCAGTAACAGCCACTGGGGCCGCACCACACGCGAACGCAATCTCTATAACTTGCTGATTAAGCAAGGTGCCGATTGTCTGGCCTTTGGTTCCGGCGCAGGCGGTTCGATTAATGGTTACTCCTGGATGAACGAACGCAATCTTCAGACCTGGCATGAATCCGTCGCGGCAGGCAAAAAACCGTTGATGATGCTCATGCGTAACGCCGAACGTAACGCGCAGTGGCGTCATACCTTGCAGTCGGGTATTGAAACGGCGCGTGTACCGCTGGACGAACTTACGCCACATGCCGAAAAACTCGCACCGTTACTGGCTCAGTGGCACCAAAAAGGCTTAAGCCGCGATGCTTCAACTTGCCTGCGGTTGACCAATGAAGGTCGTTTCTGGGCAAGCAACATTTTGCAGTCTCTTAATGAGCTAATTCAGATACTTAATGCGCCAGCGATTGCGCTTGAAAAACCATAACAGGAGTGACTTATGAGCCATGTCTCGTTACAGGAATTTTTGAAAACGGAGCCAGACGGTACGCTGGAGGCTATTGCCGAACAATACAATACCTCACTGCTGGAAGTGGTGAAAAACCTCCCCTCCCCGACAATCGTGCCAGGCGATAAATTCGATACTGTCTGGGATACCGTCTGCGAATGGGGCAAGGTCACCACGCTGGTGCATACCGCTGATGTGATCCTCGAATTTAGCGGCGAACTACCTTCCGGTTTCCATCGCCACGGCTATTTCAACCTGCGCGGAAAACAGGGCATGTCCGGGCATATCAAAGCAGAAAACTGCACGCATATTGCCTTGATCGAACGTAAATTTATGGGCATGGATACCGCCTCTA
The DNA here is from genome assembly GCF_002965125.1 of Escherichia sp. MOD1-EC6162. Taxonomy (NCBI): domain Bacteria; kingdom Pseudomonadati; phylum Pseudomonadota; class Gammaproteobacteria; order Enterobacterales; family Enterobacteriaceae; genus Escherichia; species Escherichia sp. MOD1-EC6162. The sequence continues at coordinate 13,691 of NZ_PTSB01000024.1, read as the reverse complement.
TTCTCTTTTTCAATAAAGAAGGCAACGCCATGCTGAAAATTTTCCTCGGTCGGGATGAGCATCGTCAGCTCCTGAGTGAACAAGTCAGCGCCTTCCATACTCTGGCGGCATCTCTGAAGGAACACGCCTGATGACGCCCTGGCTACTCTTTGGCGCAGGCGGAAAGGGGGTTGGAGCCAGAACGCTCGAACTGGCACTGGCGGAACAACGTCCGGTCGTCGCTGTCGTTCGTCATGCCGATGCCGCCACGAGGCTGGCGCAACAAGGCGTACAGGTTTTTACTGGTGACGCTTGTGACGCCAGCATAGTCGCAGCCGCCTGTCGCGCTGCGGGTCCGGATGCGCTTGTCATCTCATCAATGGGTGGCACACAGGATTATCTGGCGCACAGAACAGTGATTGATGAAGCCGAAAAAGCAGACATCAGACGCATGATTCTGGTGACTTCTTTGGGATGCGGCGATAGCTGGCCGTTCTTATCGGAGCGGGCAAAAGCCGCGTTTGGTCAGGCGGTACGGGAAAAAACACTGGCGGAAAGCTGGCTACAAACCAGCCGGCTTGACTACGCCATTCTCCGCCCTGGCGGACTGCTTGACGGCGCAGCAACAGGCAAAGCACAACGGATACAAAATCAGGAGTGTCATGGTTTTGTCCACCGTGCCGATGTTGCCGCACACATTCATGAACTGGCAAACGCGCCAGCACTCAATAAGCAGATCTACAGTCTGATTGAACCGGGCCTGAAACCGGCGTAATCCCATGCGGCGCAGGCTCTCCGCGCCGCAACGTCATAACGGAGTTTTACGTGCTCAAGGATTCATTTTCTTCCGCCAGTGTCTTTATGGGGCTATCACTATTATTGCTTGCCCTGGTGCTGTTCGGTGCCAGTCAGGGAGCGTTAAAAATCAGCTTTAGCGCCCTTCTTGATGAGGAATACCGCGATATCTGGCTGAATATTCGCCTGCCACGCGTTTTACTGGCAGTGCTGGTAGGCGCAGCGTTGGCAACCGCTGGGGTAATTATGCAGGGGCTTTTTCGCAACCCCATGGCTGACCCAGGATTGCTCGGCGTCAGTAGCGGTTCAGCATTAATGGTTGGCGTGGCAATTGTCCTGCCCTTTTCCTTCCCTGTGGTGCTGGTGCTCTATGAGCAAATGGTGTTTGCCATCGCCGGAAGTTTAGTGGTCTGCACCGTCATTTTTCTCATCACACAGCGCCATCGCGATGGCAGCATGATGCAATTGTTACTCGCCGGGATCGCCATCAACGCCCTGTGCGGTGCGGCGATCGGCATACTGAGCTATATAGGCGATGAGCAGCAGCTACGACAACTCACGTTGTGGATGATGGGCAATCTCGGTCAGGCGCAATGGCCGACATTATTGGTCGCCAGTTCATTCATTCTGCCAGCCATTATGGCAACAACCTGTCTCGCCGGGACGCTGAATTTGCTGCAACTTGGTGATGAAGAAGCCCATTACCTCGGCGTGAACGTAAAGCGCAAACGCCAACAATTACTGTTGATTAGCTCGCTGCTGGTTGGTGCTGCGGTATCGGTAAGCGGCATTATCGGTTTTATTGGCCTGGTGATCCCGCATCTGATTCGCATGACGACCGGGGCGAATCACCGCTGGCTAATCCCTTGCTCTGCCCTCGCCGGAGCCTGTTTGTTACTGATGGCAGACACACTTGCCCGCACGCTGGTACAGCCAGCAGAAATGCCCGTAGGATTATTAACCAGTCTGCTTGGTGGGCCTTATTTTATGTGGTTGATTCTGCGTAACCGGAGGATCGCATGATCAGCGCCAAAAACCTGGTTTATAGCCTTCATGGGCGACGTCTGACTGACAATGTCTCGCTGACTTTTCCCGGCGGAGAAATTGTTGCCATTCTCGGCCCTAACGGTGCGGGAAAATCCACGCTGCTTCGCCAGCTAACCGGCTATCTTCAACCTGATAGCGGCGAATGCCGGTTATTTAATAAGCCATTAAATGAATGGTCAATTACCGAACTGGCGAAACACCGGGCCGTGATGCGTCAGAATAGCCATATGGCGTTTCCATTCAGCGTACAAGAAGTGATCCAGATGGGGCGACATCCTTATCGTACCGGTAATCAGGGTGATGAAACGGCACAAATACTGGCGTTATGTGACTGTCAGTCGTTAGCTAACCGCGACTACCGGCAATTATCCGGCGGCGAACAACAGCGTGTGCAATTGGCTCGCCTGCTGGTGCAACTCTGGGAAGCAATACCCTCGCCAAAATGGTTATTTCTTGATGAACCAACTTCGGCGTTGGATATTCACCATCAACAACATCTATTTCGTTTATTACGTCAGTTAGTTCGAGAACGGCAATTTAACGTCTGCTGCGTATTGCACGATCTTAATCTTGCTGCCCGTTATGCTGACCGTGTCGTATTAATGCAAAAAGGCAGAGTTGTCGCAAATGGCAAACCGCAAGATGTGTTGACGCAGCAGGCGCTAACTACGCTCTACGGCGCGGATATTACAGTATTAAGCGATCCCGCTAATCATTCGCCACTGATCGTCCTCGATCATTAAATACGACGGGAGTGCCAGTCTGGTACTCCTGTCGAATTAACTATTATGAACATCAGCTAATTGAAACACCTTTCACCCCTGCCATTCCTTTTAGTAATCGCAACAGGTCTTCTATCGGCGTCGTAGCATGAAGCTGGATATCAATAGCAACCACCTCATGATCTTCATTTTCCTGCAACGAAACTAAATCTGTTTTTATTTTTTTCTGCTTAAACCAGTCGAGCATCGACACTGTATTACCGTTCACCAACGTAAGCTGCAAATGATAATTTTTGCTCATCAGGCGGAAGGTTAATTGATGGAAGACTTCCAGCACCAATAAGGTCATTACAGAACCGTAAATCCCCAGTTCATACATGCCGCTGCCAATCACCATACCGATCGCTGCTGTTACCCAAATATCCGCAGCGGTAGTTAAACCGACAATATTTTGATTACGAACGAGGATGTTCCCCGCGCCGATAAACCCGACGCCAGTGACGACCTGAGCGGCAATACGGCTGGGATCAAGCCCGACATGGTCGAACGCCAGCACATCAGCAAAACCATATTTCGACACAATCATAAACAGCGCACTGCCCATACCAATCAAGACATGGGTACGTAAACCAGCACCTTTGCCGCGTATTTGCCTTTCTATGCCAATAGCACCACAAACAATTGCGGCCAGGATCAAACGAATAATGAATTCGCTAGTCATATAAAAACGCAAAAAGGAGCAGCAAGATGGCTCAACTTGCTACTCCTTTTTGCTTTATTCCTGTTAATTCGGCAGGACATTTGCCAATTTATCTTTGAAGGTATACAAATTTTTCTGCGGATTTTTCTTACAGTATTCAATCACTTTAGGGATCTGAGTCAGGTCAGTTTCGTTTAAGGTTACAGTATCACCGCCTTTATAAACTGTTTCTTCATGCAGCATCCACCATGCAACAGGTGTCATTGCTTTTGGATTCAGGTCAATAAATTCCTGACAAGTCATATCCTTAGCAGATTCATTAGCAGCCAGTGCAGATTGCGCATTCACCAGTGACAGAGCTGCTACAGCGCCAACAAAAACAATGGCTTTACGTAGAGATGAAATATTCATTTTACAACCCATTCAATAAATAATTTACATATGAACAGGAGGATCACCTGCTTTTAACGCAAGGTATTCCGGCCTGTTCAATATTTAAGGAAATACGATGTAACGCATTCCCTTAATTACATATCTTTCTTGATTTTGTCCCATTCGCCTTTAACTTTATCTTTAAAGCTGGCTTTTTTATCCTGGGTACAAGCCTGAACGATAGCAGGCGTTACGGTTGCAATACCCTGAACATCTAAAACCGCATCTTCTGGTTTGTCTTTATTATTCAGAGCCTCAGCAAAACCGACTGCAGTCGGCTGGAAGGATTCGTCTACAGCCAGGAAATCTTCACAGGTCCAGGAGTTGACCGGTTTTTTATTGTCGGCTGCTTTTTGCGCATCGGCTGCATTGCTCACTACAGGCAGAAGAAGCAGACCACCTAGAATAACGCCTAATACTTTTTTCATCGTAATATCCTCAACTATAAAGTGAAAGAGCCGTCACGAATCAATTTCGACATTGAGGTTATAACCTGGTTTTCTGGGTATGTCATGTTGAGACAAAATATCAAAATCAGATATTTTTATTATAATACAATAGGTTACATAGTCATCAAGCACAGTAATTAGGAAATTTTTATTAAATCAACTGCATTCTCTGATGCATTTTTGGCATAGATTGATAGCAGGGGTTTTCCTTCTTAAATTTATAGGGTGGTTCTATGTTATATATAGATAAGGCAACAATTTTAAAATTTGATCTGGAGATGCTTAAAAAGCACCGCAGAGCGATCCAGTTTATTGCCGTGCTGCTGTTTATCGTCGGTTTGTTATGTATCAGTTTCCCGTTTGTTTCTGGCGACATTCTAAGCACAGTCGTTGGCGTATTATTAATCTGTTCGGGTATTGCGCTTATTGTTGGATTATTCAGCAACCGCAGTCATAATTTCTGGCCTGTATTATCGGGTTTCCTCGTGGCGATAGCCTATTTATTGATCGGCTATTTCTTCATCCGTGCACCAGAACTGGGGATTTTCGCCATTGCGGCGTTTATTGCAGGATTGTTCTGTGTCGCAGGGGTTATTCGCCTGATGAGTTGGTATCGCCAGCGCTCAATGAAAGGCAGTTGGTTACAACTCGTTATTGGCGTGCTGGATATCGTCATTGCCTGGATCTTCCTTGGCGCAACGCCAATGGTTTCTGTGACATTGGTGTCAACCCTGGTAGGGATCGAACTGATATTTAGCGCTGCCAGCCTGTTCAGCTTTGCTAGTTTGTTCGTAAAAAATAATAACTAGCAGACCTATCTCTGCTCCATTTTTTAGCCTGGATCATAGTTACGTATAATGACTATGATCCTGGCAATATTCACATCACCGCATTACTCCTTTGATAAATTACGTACTATTGTTGAAATAACTATCACACAACGATTAAACCAACCATTTGAAAATTTTATATTTTTCTTTATTTTGCAGCAAATTAGCCATTTCAAACATTATCATGGCTGATATTTTTCGTTGTCAGGTTTAATGTTTTAGAAGTGCTGTGAGAAAGTGAACTGAAGGTTCCATAAACGTCGATACTATGGGTACAGTCTGGGGTTTGTTTTTGCACTATCAATGCACTAAAAGAAAGCTGGCAATCCAATTGCCAGCTTAAATAGAAACAAGGAGACTCAATATTTAAATCGGATTACGCTTTAACTTTAGTAATATTCTTCAGAGATCACAAACGGATAAATTATAACTTATTCTTGGGTAGATTCCTGCAAACTGTTAATATTCTGTTTACTAATCACAAATTGATAACAACCAGGAATATTACCTAGGATCAATATATGGAGTACGTAATGGATAAATCTGAAGTTTTGATTAGTGTTAATAGACGTATTAGTTCACGAAGGGCAAAGTTCTTATAGGCGTTTACTATATTGAACACCATATTCGGACATGGATGTAAATAATGAAAAGGACAACATGTTCGAAACGATAACGGCTAAGGAGCAAGTTATGATTTTTCTCATGACGAAGGATTCTTTTCTTTTACAGGGCTTTTTGCAGTTGAAAGATAATCACGAAATGATAAAAATCAACTCCCTGTCAGAGATAAAAAGCATAGGCAACAAACCATTCAAGGTGATCATTGATACCTATCATAATCATATCCTTGATGAAGAAGCGATTAAGTTTCTTGAGAAATTAGATGCCGAAAGAATCATTGTTCTGGCACCTTATCACATCAGTAAACTTAAAAGTCAGTCACCTATTTATTTTATCAGCCGCAAAGAAAGCATTAACACTCTGCTTGATATTACCTATGGAAAACACTTGCCCCATAAGAATTCTCAATTATGTTTCTCGCATAATCAATTCAAAATCATGCAACTGATTCTGAAAAATAAAAATGAAAGTAATATCACGTCAACACTGAATATTTCTCAACAAACATTAAAGATCCAGAAATTCAATATCATGTACAAGCTGAAACTTAGACGTATGAGCGACATCGTGACTCTGGGGATCTCTTCTTATTTCTAAATAAGGAGTCGATGTGGCCCAGCGATAATTGCCTGAAATTAATGGCTGGCATGACGAGGGATGCAAATGCTGACTCCATTACTCCCGGTGATAACCAAAGGAGAAGCAAAAACGAGCTTATTCCCCTGGTATGTGTATCCACCAGTAGAAACCTTCGTTGCCCGGATGCAGGCAGAGACTGTCGGCAGAACGGCAACATTTTTTTTGCCATTCGCGTCACTATATTGGTCGCTCTGCCTACATGCTCCCTCGCTGGCTTACAACCCCATGGCTTGCATTATGCCGCTGGTCTGTAAATCCCTCATACCTCTCCCCGCGCGTAATTCAAAGAACCGTTATTTCTCACGAATTTTCAGGGACTAAAATGAACAGAAAAAGAAAACTGTTAATACCGTTGTTATTCTGCGGCGCGATGCTCACCGCCTGCGATGACAAATCGGCGGAAAATGCCGCCGCTATGACGCCTGAAGTGGGGGTAGTGACGCTCTCCCCCGGTTCGGTCAATGTGATGAGCGAACTGCCCGGCAGAACCGTTCCTTATGAAGTTGCCGAGATACGCCCCCAGGTGGGTGGCATTATCATTAAACGCAACTTTATCGAGGGTGATAAGGTCAACCAGGGGGATTCACTTTATCAGATTGACCCTGCTCCATTGCAGGCAGAGCTGAACTCCGCGAAAGGTTCGCTGGCGAAAGCCCTCTCCACCGCCAGCAATGCCCGCATCACCTTCAATCGCCAGGCATCGTTGCTGAAAACCAACTATGTCAGCCGCCAGGATTACGACACCGCGCGCACCCAACTGAATGAAGCGGAAGCCAATGTCGCCGTCGCCAAAGCGGCTGTTGAGCAGGCAACCATCAATCTGCAATACGCTAATGTCACCTCGCCCATTACTGGCGTCAGCGGAAAATCGTCGGTGACCGTCGGCGCATTAGTCACCGCTAATCAGGGAGACTCTCTGGTAACCGTGCAGCGTCTGGACCCGATTTATGTCGACCTCACCCAATCAGTGCAGGATTTTTTGCGCATGAAAGAGGAAGTCGCCAGTGGGCAAATCAAACAGGTTCAGGGCAGTACGCCAGTGCAGCTTAACCTGGAAAATGGCAAACGTTACAGCCAGACCGGCACGCTGAAATTCTCCGACCCGACAGTGGATGAAACCACCGGCTCCGTCACGTTGCGTGCAATTTTCCCCAACCCGAATGGTGACTTGCTGCCTGGTATGTACGTCACGGCTTTAGTGGATGAAGGTAGTCGGCAGAATGTGTTGTTAGTACCGCAAGAAGGCGTTACCCATAACTCCCAGGGCAAAGCAACGGCGCTCATTCTGGATAAAGACGATGTTGTACAGTTACGCGAAATTGACGCAACCAAAGCCATCGGAAATCAGTGGGTTGTTACCTCTGGTTTGCAAGCTGGCGATCGGGTGATCGTTTCCGGTTTGCAACGCATTCATCCAGGTATCAAAGCACGCGCAATTTCCTCCAGCCAGGAAAACGCCAGCACCGAATCGAAACAGTAACGTTGCAGGCTTAAGGGGACTTTCATGGCTAACTATTTTATTGATCGCCCGGTTTTTGCCTGGGTACTTGCCATTATTATGATGCTCGCGGGTGGGCTGGCGATCATGAACCTACCGGTTGCGCAGTATCCGCAGATTGCGCCGCCGACCATCACCATCAGCGCTACCTATCCGGGGGCTGATGCGCAAACGGTAGAAGACTCGGTCACTCAAGTGATCGAACAAAATATGAATGGGCTGGATGGCCTGATGTATATGTCATCAACCAGCGATGCGGCAGGCAATGCTTCCATCACCCTGACCTTTGAAACGGGAACATCGCCCGATATTGCGCAGGTTCAGGTGCAGAATAAACTGCAACTCGCGATGCCTTCGTTACCAGAAGCGGTGCAGCAACAAGGGATCAGCGTTAATAAGTCGAGCAGCAACATCCTGATGGTAGCGGCGTTTATTTCTGATAACGGTAGTCTCAACCAATACGATATCGCGGACTATGTGGCTTCTAACCTCCAGGATCCACTAAGCCGTACCGCGGGCGTCGGTAGCGTGCAGCTCTTTGGGTCAGAGTACGCCATGCGTATCTGGCTGGACCCACAAAAACTCAATAAATACAGTCTCGTTCCTTCTGATGTTATTTCCCAAATCAAGGTACAGAACAACCAGATTTCCGGTGGTCAACTGGGGGGGATGCCACAGGCGGCAGACCAGCAACTGAACGCCTCAATCATTGTGCAGACGCGTCTACAAACGCCGGAAGAATTTGGCAAAATCCTGCTGAAAGTGCAGCAAGATGGTTCGCAAGTATTGCTGCGCGACGTTGCCCGCATCGAGTTGGGAGCAGAAGATTATTCCACTGTGGCGCGTTATAACGGCAAACCTGCTGCCGGGATTGCTATCAAGCTGGCTGCCGGAGCGAATGCCCTTGATACCTCGCGGGCGGTAAAAGCGGAGTTAAACCGATTATCAGCCTATTTCCCCGCCAGCCTGAAAACGGTTTACCCTTACGACACCACACCATTTATCAAAATTTCAATTCAGGAAGTTTTCAAAACGCTGGTTGAAGCTATCATCCTCGTCTTCCTGGTCATGTATCTGTTTTTACAAAATATTCGCGCTACGATTATCCCAACTATCGCCGTGCCGGTCGTTATTCTCGGCACATTTGCGATTTTGTCGGCGGTCGGTTTTACCATCAACACCCTCACCATGTTTGGGATGGTGTTAGCTATAGGGCTTTTGGTGGATGATGCCATCGTGGTGGTAGAAAACGTTGAACGCGTGATAGCGGAAGATAAACTGCCACCGAAAGAAGCGACGCATAAATCGATGGGGCAAATCCAGCGTGCGCTGGTCGGGATTGCCGTTGTTCTTTCTGCGGTATTTATGCCGATGGCCTTTATGAGCGGCGCAACCGGGGAAATTTATCGCCAGTTCTCCATTACGCTGATCTCCTCTATGTTGCTTTCGGTGTTTGTGGCAATGAGTCTGACCCCAGCCCTTTGCGCCACCATTTTGAAAGCCACACCGGAAGGCGGTCACAAACCGAACGCCTTGTTCGAACGCTTCAACCATCTGTTTGAGAAATCGACTCAGCACTATACCGACAGTACCCGCTCACTGTTGCGCTGCACTGGTCGCTATATGGTGGTATACCTGCTGATTTGTGCTGGGATGGCGGTGCTGTTCCTGCGTACACCGACCTCTTTCTTACCGGAAGAGGATCAGGGGGTATTTATGACCACGGCGCAGTTACCGTCAGGTTCCACAATGGTTAACACCACTAAAGTGCTGCAACAAGTAACCGATTACTATCTGACAAAAGAGAAAAATAATGTCCAGTCGGTGTTTACCGTTGGCGGCTTCGGCTTTAGCGGCCAGGGGCAAAACAACGGTCTGGCATTTATCAGCCTGAAACCGTGGTCTGAACGCGTCGGTGAGGAAAACTCGGTGACCGCAATCATTCAGCGGGCGATGGTGGCTCTGAGCAGTATCAATAAAGCGGTGATTTTCCCGTTCAACTTACCTGCGGTAGCGGAGCTGGGTACAGCATCAGGTTTTGATATGGAACTACTGGACAACGGCAACCTGGGGCACGAAAAGCTGACTCAGGCGAGAAACGAGTTGCTGTCACTGGCAGCACAATCGCCTGACCAGGTAACGGCGGTTCGCCCGAACGGCCTGGAAGATACGCCAATGTTCAAAGTGAACGTCAACGCCGCGAAAGCCGAAGCGATGGGCGTGGAGCTGTCTGATATCAACCAGACCCTCTCTACCGCCTTCGGCAGTAGCTACGTGAACGACTTCCTCAACCAGGGGCGTGTGAAAAAAGTGTATGTCCAGGCAGGAACACCGTTCCGTATGCTGCCGGACAACATCAACCAGTGGTATGTACGCAACGCCTCCGGCACGATGGCACCGCTTTCCGCTTATTCTTCAACAGAATGGACCTACGGTTCGCCGCGACTGGAACGCTACAACGGCATTCCGTCGATGGAGATTTTAGGGGAGGCCGCTGCTGGAAAAAGTACCGGTGACGCGATGAAGTTTATGGCAGAACTGGTGGCTAAACTTCCGGCGGGCGTCGGCTACTCCTGGACTGGGCTGTCGTATCAGGAAGCGTTATCGTCCAACCAGGCACCCGCGCTGTATGCCATTTCACTGGTCGTGGTGTTCCTCGCCCTCGCCGCGTTGTATGAAAGCTGGTCAATTCCATTCTCGGTGATGTTGGTTGTTCCGTTGGGCGTTATTGGCGCATTACTGGCAACTGACCTGCGCGGCCTGAGCAATGACGTCTACTTCCAGGTCGGTTTGCTGACCACCATCGGGCTTTCAGCCAAGAACGCCATCCTGATCGTCGAATTTGCGGTTGAGATGATGCAGAAAGAAGGGAAGACACCGGTAGAGGCGATTATCGAAGCGGCGCGGATGCGTTTACGCCCGATCCTGATGACCTCTCTGGCCTTTATTCTTGGCGTACTGCCACTGGTTATCAGTCATGGCGCAGGTTCCGGCGCACAAAATGCGGTCGGTACAGGCGTTATGGGGGGGATGTTTGCAGCAACCGTGCTGGCGATTTACTTCGTTCCCGTCTTTTTCGTCGTTGTGGAACATCTCTTTGCCCGCTTTAAAAAAGCGTAACGTATGAATGAGAGTAAGGCTGAACGTGAATGTTCTGCCTTACTCTTTCCTGACAACCATTCACTACTCAACAACCAGCTAACCATCAGGAATACCAGACTTAGCAAACAGCATTGAAAGTAGAAACCACTCCAGCCATTGGTCATCAACTTGAACAGTACGACACAAACCAGCATTCCCGTAATTATATGAATAATCAGCTTAATAACTCCAAACATGCTGCACCTTTTCCTCCTGAAAATACTAATATCCGTTTGCGAACTGCCAAAGAGAACTTGCCGGTGCCCCCGGCAAATATGGATGGGAAAAGATTTTTACATGAAGCGTAAAGCAGATCCTGACCGACTTTCGAATGATAGATGAAGTCAGGAAAAAGTCCCTGTTGACTGTTGCGCAAACTGGTGTGGTGTTACGCCATAATACTGGCGGAAAGTGTTAATAAAGTACGACGTACTGCTATAGCCACATTTTTCTGCGATCATCGGTAGCGGGAATTGTCGTAACTCGAGCAATTGTCTGGCCATCGACATTCGCGAGGCCAGTAATATTTTACTAAAGCAGGTGTTTTCATCCTGTAGCTTCTTTTTGATTAGGCTTTCACTGGTATACATCTTTTCTGCGATATCACGCAGATACCAGCGTCTGGCAATATCAAAGCTAATAATGCGTTCAACTTTTCCTGCAATGGTACTAATACTATTAAAAAGGAATGGAATCAGCTCTTTATTTCGTGAAAACATCGAAAGGCAGGAGAAATAGAGCATATTATTTAATGTCGTTGAAGCAATGTCCTCTTTAGTAAAACTATCGAATATTGCTGTAACCAACGGCATCGGTGGGGTCATGTTAACTAACAGCTTTTTTTTATTGTGCAATCCTAAACACCGGAACGGTGGACGGACATTGTGTAAGTAATGAGTAATTATTCGTTCATCAATATCCAGCCTGCGGACATTTGATTCATTAAAGTCAAAACTCTCCGCCATATTTTTTTCTATCAGTAGAATACTATCTTTATACAAAGATAGTTTTTGCTGCTCATGGTATATATCAAATGAGCGACAGGTGAGGATCACCGAACAAACATGTGCCATGACAAGCCCTTATATTCCATTACCACGAACATTACAATTTCAGTATACAAATGAAATGATGAATGATTCACTCCGTGAGCCAAAACTGCCAAAATTGGTAGGACCAAAAGCTAGCCATAGCGCAGTGTACATAACAGCTAATTACTAATAAGTAAATGCGTCAGCAATATATTTTAAGAAAGCGTATAGCTTATGTTTATAAAAAAATGGCTGATATTATCGACAATTAAAGTTATATTTTATTTACTGAGAGCACAAAGTTTCCCGTGTCAACAAGGAGCGTTATAACGGTTTATTAGTCTGGAGACGGCAGACTATCCTCTTCCCGGTCCCCTATGCCGGGTTTTTTTTATGTCTGAGTAAAGAATCAGAGTCTTATCCCTTCAGCATGGCGTTCAGAACTGTAAAAATTTCCCTGCCCAACAAAACTTGCTATCGGGTCACCATTCAGTATTCCCTGCGCTATTCGCTCCTGATACTCTGTCGGCGTCATACCATAATAGTTTCGAAAGACATAAATAAAATACGACGCACTGTTATAACCGCAGGATACGGCTACTCGTTTTATTGGAAAACCATGAACAACAATCAGTTGCAACGCCCGCTGCATTCTACATTCAGTCAGTAACTGTGAATACGATGTCTCTTCTTCACGCAATTTTTTCTTTAACAAACTCGGACTCACCAATAACTCACTGGCAATCTGTGCTAATGACCATTCATGAGCAATATTATTATTGATGACCGTGCAAACCCGCGTTCGCATATTCGGTCGCAAAATATTCATAAGCAGTGGTATAAACTGTTTATCTTCAAGAAAAATAGACAATAACGCAAATGTTAATGCTCTTTTACGTAATATCTCACCATAGCGGAGATCTTGATTTTGCGAAAGATGTACAACTTCCTGAAAAACAGGGATCTCTCTGGAACAATGATGAACAACTAACGAAGGAGCTTTTTTATAGGTATAAAGATTTAGCGTCTCCTCCTTGAGCATCGGGAGAAATAGTGAAAGTGTGTCCTTCGTGACTAATACGACGTTACCTACACACTTATCAATCAAGATCTGGCTTGCATCCGCAAAAACCACATCACCGCCATTAAAGCAGCGATATTCACCATTCAACATAGTGAGAATAAATTTATGTTTTGCGTACGCAATTAAACAATTCCCATATTGTGATTGCATAGTTGACTTAATATAACATAAATATATTACTGATTATTAATGTAGCACGCCGCCATCTTAAGTCAAATTTATTGGCAAATAAATTTAAACAATTTTGACAGGGGAATTGATTAAATGTGAAGGAAAATTGTGTAAGAGCATTGAATTTATAATAAAAAAATCGAAAGTACCAACGTAAGGAGATTAATACAAAACAAATGATCTACTGGCGTCATTTTGTTTGATTTTAGAAAGATTTATATTAGATACAACTTAACAACGCCATGAATACAAAATCAATATAATATTAATATTGCGCTAATGAACGTATGCCCCGGTTTTCAAACCGGGGCAAAGATTATTATAACGCCCTGTTATCAGGTATGTTTAAAGCTGTTCTGCTGGGCAATACCCTGCAGTTTCGGGTGATCGCTGAGGTATTTCAGGGAGGCTTTGTAGTCTTTCAGCAACAGTTCAGCGAAGTCCATTTCGAAGCCACGACGACACATAATACGCATCACCACGATGTCAGTGGCTTCACCGCCAAGGGTGAAGGCTGGAACCTGCCAGCCGCGCAGGCGCAGACGTTCA
>NZ_PTSB01000023.1:0-67979 GCF_002965125.1 Escherichia sp. MOD1-EC6162 | reverse complement strand
CCTCAGCGTCATTAATCCCCACGCGGGTCACCTGCACGGGCGTGTGGTGCAGTTCCCTGACCTGCTTTTCTAACTTTTTCATTTGCTGTTCAACCTGAGAGGCTAATTCGTCTCCTTCCTGCATCTGACCCCGGCTGATAATGAGTGCGGCGTCGGGATTGCTGAGCCGCAACATATTAATGGTACTGTCCTGAATAATATTCCCGGTGAAAGTTATAACTGTCTCATTGAGGTAATATTCCGACATAATGGCATGAGTCCTTTTTAATAAACGAATTATTTTTTGATGGGTTTTTATTTATTTTTTAGTCATGAAGGTGACGTCTATTGCTGCTTTGTCGCTCATTTTTATCTTTCCAGCAATAATCAATAATAATATCAAATAATTATCAATAGTTATGACGACTGGAACGGATACATAGTTATATATTCGATAATTCAATTATATTCAGCGTGTAAATAAAACCACCAACAACAGACACGCTACCGCCTCCATATAAAAATGGATACCTTATAAAATTGAGTTCTTACATAGAAAAGGCTGAAATATTGTGTGTTTTTAATTATCAACTAAAAATACAATATCTTTTTATTAACACCAATACACCTTATCGCATTAGATTCATTAACAATGAATTATTCTTAATATATCAATAAAGTATATATTACTCTCTTTACTATCTACTTTTATTGAAGTAGCGATATTAATAGCAAAATTCGGAATTTATTTAGATGCTGGAGTGAGCAAAAGTGATAGCGACTTTCTCACTTTACACTGAAGTTACAGGAAAGAGTGTAATGGGGTATCCAACCTAACCAGAGATTTCTGACGATAGAGCCGCTTAGAGAGACAATGAGGATAACCGCATTCTGAGTTACCCTTTTAAAAGGGTACTAGCGAAACTTGAAGATAAAACAGTGATGAAATGAAGGCGTCATGAGATCCGTTGATACAGAACGCCTAAGCCAGCCCCGTATACAAGGCTGGCTTAAATGTGCTAGCAATCAGTAAAAATCACCGGTTGCCTTTTCGGCTTGATCCATCCACACCGGTTTATCGCTGGTTTTCGACCAGACGCGGTGCAGGTAGCTGTAAAAGCGGGCGCGGTCTTTCCAGAAAAGCATGAAAGGCAGCGCCAGAACGCCCGCTGCAACCGCATAAGTACGGCGTAAAAAGATAAGCCATGCAGGATATTCTTTATAGAGTTCCATACTTTTCTCCCCCTTTTTTGTATCTACCCGGTGAATGACACCGGAAAAATGAATTCGTTTATCTGATGAAAATAGTACCGCCTTTTGTGTAATTTTACTACTCATCCGACCACTTATTTTTGCTTATTGATGGTTTATTTACATTCACCGTGTAATTGAGTTACATAAAAGTTAAAATTATACTAACCATTAGTTAAATCATGGCTTTTGCCATTTTTATACTTTTTTTACACCCCGCCCGCAGATTTTTGCGAAATCTTTGCAGCCACAATTCTACCCTTCCGGTATCACTTTTAGGCCACTGGAGGTGCACTGTGAGTGCAGGCGTGATAACCGGCGTGTTGCTGGTGTTTTTATTACTGGGTTATCTGGTTTATGCCCTGATCAATGCGGAGGCGTTCTGATGGCTGCGCAAGGGTTCTTACTGATCGCCACGTTTTTACTGGTGCTGATGGTGCTGGCGCGCCCTTTAGGCAGCGGGCTGGCACGGCTGATTAATGATATTCCTCTTCCCGGTACGGCAGGCGTTGAACGCGTACTCTTTCGCGCACTTGGCGTCTCTGACCGTGAGATGAACTGGAAGCAGTATCTGTCTGCCATTCTCTGCCTGAACCTGCTGGGACTGGCGGTGCTGTTTTTCATGCTGGTCGGTCAGCACTATCTGCCGCTTAATCCGCAGCAACTGCCGGGTTTGTCGTGGGATCTGGCGCTGAATACTGCTGTCAGCTTTGTCACCAACACCAACTGGCAGTCTTACAGCGGCGAAACAACGTTGAGCTATTTCAGTCAGATGACGGGCTTAACGGTACAAAACTTTCTTTCTGCCGCCAGCGGGATTACGGTGATTTTCGCCCTCATCCGCGCGTTTACCCGCCAGAGCATGAGCACACTGGGCAATGCCTGGGTCGATCTGTTACGCATCACGTTATGGGTGTTAGCCCCAGTGGCGTTGTTGATCGCCCTGTTTTTTATTCAACAAGGTGCGCTGCAAAACTTTCTGCCTTATCAGGCTGTGACAACCGTTGAAGGGGCACAGCAATTGTTACCGATGGGGCCGGTGGCTTCTCAGGAAGCGATCAAGATGCTCGGTACTAATGGCGGTGGTTTCTTTAATGCCAACTCGTCGCATCCGTTTGAAAACCCGACCGCACTGACCAACTTCGTGCAAATGCTGGCGATCTTCTTGATCCCAACGGCGCTTTGCTTTGCCTTTGGCGAAGTGGCGGGCGATCGTCGTCAGGGGCGCATGTTGCTGTGGGCAATGTCGGTGATTTTTGTCATCTGCGTGGCCGTGGTGATGTGGGCAGAAATTCAGGGTAATCCTCATCTGTTGGCACTGGGCGCAGACAGCAGCATCAATATGGAAGGTAAAGAGAGCCGTTTTGGCGTACTGGTCAGTAGCCTGTTTGCGGTCGTGACTACGGCGGCTTCCTGCGGCGCAGTGATTGCGATGCATGATTCGTTTACCGCTCTCGGCGGCATGGTGCCGATGTGGTTGATGCAAATTGGTGAAGTGGTATTCGGCGGCGTGGGTTCTGGCCTTTACGGCATGATGCTGTTCGTCCTGCTGGCGGTGTTTATTGCCGGGCTGATGATTGGCCGCACGCCGGAATATCTGGGTAAAAAAATCGACGTGCGCGAGATGAAACTGACCGCGCTGGCGATTCTGGTTACCCCAACGCTGGTGCTGATGGGCGCGGCGCTGGCGATGATGACCGATGCCGGACGTAGCGCCATGCTCAACCCTGGCCCGCATGGTTTTAGCGAAGTGCTGTACGCCGTGTCGTCCGCCGCCAACAACAACGGCAGTGCCTTTGCCGGATTAAGCGCCAACTCACCGTTCTGGAACTGCTTACTGGCGTTCTGCATGTTTGTCGGGCGCTTCGGGGTGATTATCCCGGTGATGGCGATTGCCGGTTCGCTGGTGAGTAAAAAGAGCCAACCCGCCAGCTCCGGTACACTGCCAACGCACGGCCCGCTGTTTATTGGCCTGTTAATCGGCACCGTGTTGCTGGTTGGCGCACTGACCTTTATCCCTGCCCTGGCGCTTGGGCCGGTGGCGGAATATCTCTCCTGATGATATTGAGTGAGCACTGAATATGAGTCGTAAACAACTGGCGCTATTCGAACCAACACTTGTCGCCCAGGCGCTGAAAGAAGCGGTGAAAAAATTAAGTCCGCAGGCGCAATGGCGCAATCCGGTGATGTTTATCGTCTGGATCGGCAGTCTGCTGACCACCTTTATTAGTATCGCGATGGTGAGCGGTGCGATGCCCGGCAATGCGCTATTTAGCGCGGCAATTAGTGGCTGGCTTTGGGTCACCGTGCTGTTCGCCAATTTCGCAGAGGCGCTGGCGGAAGGCCGCAGTAAAGCGCAGGCCAACAGTCTGAAAGGGGTGAAAAAAACCGCCTTTGCTCGCAAGCTGCGCGAGCCGAAATATGGTGCTGTGGTAGACAAAGTTCCGGCCGATCAACTGCGTAAAGGCGACATCGTGCTGGTAGAAGCGGGCGATATTATCCCTTGCGATGGTGAAGTTATTGAAGGTGGCGCATCGGTCGATGAGAGCGCCATCACCGGGGAATCAGCACCGGTGATCCGTGAGTCCGGCGGCGATTTTGCCTCCGTCACTGGCGGCACGCGTATTCTTTCTGACTGGCTGGTAATTGAGTGCAGCGTTAACCCCGGCGAGACGTTTCTGGATCGGATGATCGCGATGGTGGAAGGCGCACAACGACGCAAAACGCCGAACGAGATTGCCCTGACCATTCTCCTGATTGCCCTGACCATCGTCTTTTTACTGGCAACCGCAACGCTATGGCCATTTACCGCCTGGGGCGGTAACGCAGTCAGCGTGACGGTACTGGTAGCGCTGCTGGTCTGTCTGATCCCAACAACTATCGGCGGCTTGCTGTCAGCTATCGGCGTCGCCGGGATGAGCCGGATGCTGGGCGCGAATGTGATCGCCACCAGCGGACGTGCAGTTGAAGCTGCGGGCGACGTGGACGTCCTGCTGCTGGATAAAACCGGCACCATCACCCTCGGTAACCGCCAGGCATCAGAGTTTATCCCCGCGCAGGGCGTGGAGGAAAAAACGCTGGCCGACGCCGCACAACTGGCTTCGCTGGCCGATGAAACGCCGGAAGGCCGCAGTATTGTGATCCTCGCCAAGCAGCGTTTTAACCTGCGCGAGCGCGATGTGCAGTCGCTCCATGCCACCTTTGTACCCTTTACTGCGCAAAGCCGGATGAGTGGGATCAACATTGATAACCGCATGATCCGTAAAGGTTCTGTCGATGCCATTCGCCGTCATGTCGAGGCTAACGGTAGCCACTTCCCTGCCGATGTCGACCAAAAAGTCGATCAGGTTGCGCGTCAGGGTGCCACGCCGCTGGTAGTGGTGGAAGGTTCTCGCGTGCTGGGCGTTATTGCGCTGAAAGATATCATCAAAGGTGGCATTAAAGAGCGTTTCGCCCAACTGCGCCAAATGGGCATTAAAACGGTGATGATTACCGGCGATAACCGTCTGACCGCCGCCGCCATTGCAGCGGAAGCGGGCGTCGACGATTTCCTTGCCGAAGCGACACCAGAGGCCAAGCTGGCGTTGATTCGTCAGTACCAGGCGGAAGGCCGTTTGGTGGCAATGACTGGCGACGGTACCAACGATGCCCCAGCGCTGGCGCAAGCCGACGTCGCGGTGGCGATGAACTCCGGCACTCAGGCGGCGAAAGAAGCGGGCAATATGGTGGATCTCGACTCCAATCCGACCAAGTTGATCGAGGTGGTGCATATTGGCAAACAGATGCTGATGACCCGTGGTTCGCTTACGACCTTCAGCATTGCCAACGATGTGGCGAAATACTTCGCCATTATTCCGGCGGCGTTCGCGGCAACGTATCCGCAGTTGAATGCGCTGAACATCATGCGCCTGCATTCGCCCGACTCCGCCATTCTCAGTGCAGTTATTTTCAATGCCTTGATTATCGTCTTTTTGATTCCCCTGGCATTAAAAGGCGTGAGTTATAAACCGCTTACCGCTTCTGCCATGTTGCGCCGTAACTTATGGATTTACGGTATGGGTGGGCTGCTGGTGCCGTTTATCGGTATCAAAGTCATTGATTTACTGCTGACCGTTTGCGGTCTGGTGTGAGGTTTACCATGCGTGGATTACGTCCGGCATTCTCGACTTTTCTCTTTCTGTTATTGATTACTGGCGGCGTTTACCCGCTGCTAACCACCCTGCTTGGGCAATGGTGGTTTCCCTGGCAGGCCAACGGTTCGTTGATCCGTGAAGGTGATACAGTGCGCGGTTCGGCATTAATCGGGCAGAATTTTACCGATAACGGCTATTTTCATGGCCGCCCGTCGGCAACGGCAGAAATGCCCTATAATCCACAGGCTTCTGGCGGGAGCAATCTGGCGGTCAGTAATCCGGCGCTGAATAAACAAATAGCTGCACGCGTTGCTGCTTTACGAGCCGCTAACCCGGATGCCAGCGCGAGCGTTCCGGTTGAACTGGTCACGGCTTCGGCAAGCGGGCTGGACAATAACATTACCCCGCAAGCGGCGACCTGGCAGATCCCACGGGTGGCGAAAGCGCGTAATCTCAGCGTTGAACAGCTCACACAACTGGTCGCAAAATACAGCCAACAACCGCTGGTGAAATATATCGGCCAGCCGGTCGTCAACATTGTCGAACTCAATCTGGCGCTGGATAAGCTTGATGAATAACGAACCCTTACGTCCCGACCCCGACCGTCTGCTGGAACAAACTGCCGCGCCGCATCGCGGAAAGCTAAAAGTTTTCTTCGGTGCCTGTGCGGGCGTCGGGAAAACCTGGGCGATGCTGGCGGAAGCCCAGCGACTGCGGGCGCAAGGGCTGGATATTGTGGTTGGCGTGGTAGAAACCCACGGGCGGAAAGATACCGCCGCAATGCTGGAAGGTCTGGCTGTTCTGCCACTGAAACGCCAGGCGTACCGTGGGCGGCATATCAGCGAGTTTGATCTCGATGCCGCCCTCGCCCGCCGTCCGGCGCTGATATTAATGGATGAACTGGCGCACAGTAATGCGCCAGGTTCCCGTCATCCTAAACGCTGGCAGGATATCGAAGAGCTACTGGAAGCAGGCATTGATGTTTTCACTACCGTCAACGTTCAGCATCTGGAAAGTCTGAACGATGTGGTCAGTGGCGTCACCGGAATTCAGGTACGGGAAACCGTGCCCGATCCTTTTTTCGATGCCGCCGACGACGTGGTGCTGGTGGACCTGCCTCCGGACGATCTGCGCCAGCGACTGAAAGAAGGCAAAGTCTATATTGCCGGGCAGGCTGAGCGCGCCATTGAACATTTTTTCCGCAAAGGCAATTTGATTGCCCTGCGCGAACTGGCGCTGCGCCGTACTGCCGATCGCGTAGATGAGCAAATGCGCGCCTGGCGGGGGAGTCCTGGCGAAGAGAAAGTCTGGCACACGCGCGACGCGATCCTTTTATGTATTGGGCATAATACGGGCAGCGAAAAACTGGTTCGGGCGGCGGCGCGGCTGGCGTCAAGGCTGGGGAGCGTCTGGCACGCTGTATATGTTGAAACCCCTGCCCTGCACCGCTTACCGGAGAAAAAACGTCGAGCCATTCTCAGCGCCTTGCGTCTGGCGCAGGAGTTAGGCGCAGAGACAGCAACACTTTCTGATCCGGCAGAAGAAAAAGCCGTAGTGCGTTATGCCCGGGAGCATAATCTCGGCAAGATAATTCTCGGTCGCCCGGCCTCGCGCCGCTGGTGGCGTCGGGAAACCTTTGCCGACCGACTGGCGCGCATCGCCCCCGACCTCGATCAGGTACTGGTCGCGCTTGATGAACCACCTGCGCGCACAATTAATAACGCGCCGGATAGCCGCTCTTTTAAAGACAAATGGCGGGTGCAAATTCAGGGCTGCGTGGTTGCCGCCGCGTTATGCGCCGTTATCACTTTAATTGCCATGCAGTGGCTGATGGCCTTCGATGCCGCTAACCTGGTGATGCTGTATCTGTTGGGCGTGGTGGTGGTGGCACTTTTTTATGGTCGCTGGCCTTCGGTGGTTGCCACCGTCATTAACGTGGTGAGTTTCGATCTCTTTTTTATCGCCCCACGCGGCACGCTCGCCGTCTCTGATGTGCAGTATCTGCTGACCTTCACGGTGATGTTAACCGTCGGGCTGGTGATCGGGAACCTTACCGCTGGCGTGCGTTACCAGGCGCGGGTAGCCCGTTACCGCGAGCAACGCACGCGACACTTATATGAAATGTCAAAAACGCTGGCGGTAGGCCGCAGTCCCCAGGATATCGCCGCCACCAGCGAGCAGTTTATTGCTTCTACTTTTCATGCCCGCAGTCAGGTGTTGTTACCTGATGACAACGGTATATTACTGCCGCTAACACATCCGCAGGGGATGACGCCGTGGGACGATGCTATCGCCCGCTGGAGCTTTGATAAAGGTCTGCCTGCGGGTGCGGGCACCGACACTTTACCCGGCGTGCCGTACCAGATTTTGCCGTTAAAAAGCGGCGAGAAAACCTACGGACTGGTGGTGGTGGAACCGGGAAATTTGCGCCAGTTGATGATCCCGGAACAACAGCGCCTGCTGGAAACGTTTACGCTGTTAGTGGCCAATGCTCTTGAGCGCCTGATGCTGACCGCCAGCGAAGAACAGGCGCGGATGGCCAGCGAGCGTGAACAGATCCGCAACGCGCTGCTGGCGGCGCTGTCTCACGATTTACGCACCCCGCTTACGGTGCTGTTTGGTCAGGCAGAAATCTTAACGCTTGATCTGGCAAGCGAAGGTTCTCCGCACGCTCGCCAGGCCAGCGAAATTCGCCAGCATGTGCTGAACACGACCCGACTGGTAAATAACTTGCTGGATATGGCGCGAATTCAGTCCGGCGGCTTTAATTTGAAGAAAGAGTGGTTAACGCTGGAAGAAGTCGTCGGCAGTGCGCTGCAAATGCTGGAGCCAGGTTTATCGTCACCCATCAACCTCTCTCTGCCTGAACCGCTGACCTTGATCCACGTCGACGGGCCACTGTTTGAGCGGGTGCTGATTAATCTGCTGGAGAATGCGGTGAAGTACGCGGGAACGCAGGCTGAAATTGGTATTGATGCCCATGTCGAGGGAGAGCAACTACAACTGGATGTCTGGGATAACGGCTCCGGTATTCCACAAGGTCAGGAACGGACGATTTTTGATAAATTTGCCCGCGGGAATAAAGAGTCAGCAGTGCCGGGCGTCGGGCTTGGGTTGGCAATTTGTCGGGCGATTGTAGAAATACACGGTGGTACGATCATCGCATTCAACCGACCGGAAGGTGGCGCTTGTTTTCGTGTTACACTTCCTCAGCAAACCGCTCCTGAACTTGAAGAATTTCATGAGGATATGTGACAAACGTTCTGATTGTTGAAGATGAACAGGCTATTCGTCGCTTTCTGCGCACAGCGCTGGAGGGCGACGGTATGCGCGTCTTTGAGGCCGAAACACTGCAACGTGGGCTGCTGGAGGCGGCAACCCGTAAGCCGGATTTGATTATTCTCGATCTCGGCCTGCCCGATGGCGATGGAATTGAGTTTATCCGCGACCTGCGCCAGTGGAGCGCGGTGCCGGTAATTGTGCTTTCCGCACGTAGCGAAGAGAGCGACAAAATCGCCGCGCTGGATGCCGGAGCTGATGATTACCTGAGTAAACCGTTTGGCATTGGTGAATTGCAGGCTCGTCTACGCGTCGCGTTACGCCGCCACTCCGCCACCGCCGCGCCCGATCCGGTGGTGACATTTTCCGATGTGACCGTTGATTTGGCCGCCCGCGTGATCCATCGCGGCGAGGAAGAAGTGCATTTGACGCCGATAGAGTTCCGCCTGCTGGCTGTGTTGCTCAACAACGCCGGGAAAGTGCTTACCCAGCGCCAGTTACTCAACCAGGTATGGGGGCCAAATGCGGTCGAACACAGTCACTATTTGCGGATTTATATGGGGCATCTGCGACAAAAACTGGAACAAGACCCGGCCCGACCTCGCCATTTCATTACTGAAACCGGTATTGGGTATCGGTTTATGCTTTAGGGTGTTATTTGTCTGATGCGGCGAAAACGCCTTGTCCAGCCTACAAAATAGTGAAAATTCAATATATTGCACCATTCTCGTAGGCCTGATAAGCGTAGCGCATCAGGCGGTCATAAGTAAAAAAGGGCGATCTTCCGACCGCCCTTTTTTTTACTTTATATGATTACGCGTTTTTCAGAACTTCGCTAACAATCTCAACCGCCTCTTTCTCGATCTGCTTACGATGTGCTTCGCCAAGGAAGCTTTCGCAGTAGATCTTGTATGCGTCTTCCGTGCCTGACGGACGCGCGGCGAACCAGCCGTTGTCGGTCATCACTTTCAAACCACCGATAGAAGCACCGTTGCCCGGCGCAGCGGTCAGACGCGCGGTGATTGGGTCGCCTGCCAGAGTGCTGGCGCTCACCATTTCCGGAGACAGCTTAGACAGCGCCGCTTTCTGTGCGGAGGTTGCTGCTGCCTGCAAACGGTTGTAGCTCGGCGCACCAAAGCGTTTTGCCAGCTCGTTGTAGTGTTCCTGCGGGTTTTTGCCGGTGACGGCAGTAATTTCCGCCGCCAGCAGACACATAATGATGCCGTCTTTATCAGTTGACCACGGCGTACCGTCGAAACGCAGGAACGAAGCGCCCGCGCTCTCTTCGCCGCCAAAGCCGAAGCTGCCGTCAAACAGACCATCCACAAACCATTTGAA
The DNA here is from genome assembly GCF_002965125.1 of Escherichia sp. MOD1-EC6162. Lineage (NCBI taxonomy): Bacteria > Pseudomonadati > Pseudomonadota > Gammaproteobacteria > Enterobacterales > Enterobacteriaceae > Escherichia > Escherichia sp. MOD1-EC6162. The sequence goes on along the minus strand of NZ_PTSB01000023.1, from coordinate 57,999 downwards.
ACCTACCGGTACTTCTACCAGCTTGCGACCCAGGTCATTGACCACACGGTCGATCATCGCAGAAGAAACCAGCGTTTTACCGACGGCAACATCTTTGCCCCACTGCGGACGATGCTGGAACAAGTAATTGATCGCTACTGCCAGGTAGTGGTTCGGATTCATCAAACCTGCCGGAGTAACGATGCCGTGACGGTCATAATCCGGATCGTTAGCAAACGCCAGATCGAACTTATCACGCAGTGCCAGCAGACCCGCCATCGCACACTCAGAGGAGCAGTCCATACGGATCGCGCCGTCTTTGTCGAGGTGCATAAAGCGGAAAGTCTGATCGACCTGATCGTTAACGATGGTCAGGTTGAGATTGTAATACTCGCCAATGCGCTTCCAGTATTCGATACCGGAACCACCCAACGGATCGACACCCAGCGTCAGGCCAGCCTTCTGAATCGCCGCCATATCGACGATATCGGCCAGGCCTTCCACGAACGGTTGCACCAGATCTTGTTCTTTCACATGACCGGATGCCATCGCTTCGTCAAGGGAGATACGCTTCACATCTTTCAGGCCATCGGCCAGCAGTGCGTTGGCCCTGTCTTCCACCACTTTGGTGACGTTGGTATCAGCCGGGCCACCATTTGGCGGATTGTATTTGATACCACCATCTTCCGGCGGGTTATGGGACGGCGTAATCACGATACCATCTGCCAGCGGGCCACCTTTTTTGTTGTGAACCAGAATGGCATTGGAAACGGCAGGTGTCGGAGTGAAGCCATTATTTTCCTGCACAATGACATCAACCCCGTTTGCTGCCAGCACTTCCAGCACGGAAATGAATGCAGGTTCGGACAAGGCGTGAGTATCTTTACCCACATAGCAAGGGCCAGTGATGCCGTTTTTCGCACGTTCTTCGGCAATCGCTTGAGCGATCGCCAGAATGTGCGGCTCGTTAAAGCTGTGGCGCGCTGCACTGCCACGGTGACCGGAAGTACCGAATTTCACCGCGTGCTCCGCATTCCCTGCTTCTGGTTTCAGTACATAATATTGCGCCGTCAGTTGGGCGACATTAATCAAATCACTCTGTTGTGCAGGCTGGCCTGCACGATTGTGGATTGCCATTGCTTTGTCCTTTATCTGCAACGTTGTTTTAAATTGTCCCGCAAACCTTCTCAATCAATTCCGCCGGGAATTGCATCGACTGCATGATGTGTTCAATCATGCTGCATTTACGGCCAGTGTTAGTGTTGGTGATCACCCAATACGGCGTGCCTGGCACGTGTTTCGGCTTGGTCTGATTACCATTTTTCAGCAGCGTCTGTTCATCTGCCGCAAAGTAAACGCGCGTGCGACCGTGCAACGATTCCGTTGCTTCGGCAAACGCCTGGGCGTCAAGAGAATATAGTGTAGACAACAGCAGCATAAAGCGGTTGACCGCACGCTTCTGCTCTGCGTATTCATCGGAAAGCAGAAGTTCACGCATTGCGCGTACTTTGTCTTTAATCGTTTTGATCGGCTTCGCTTCGACGATAGCAGGCGACGCAATGCGAACCTCTTTCGTCACCGGAGCAGCAGGCTGTGATGCGGCGGAAAACTTCAACATACGCCGTAAAATGTCGGATGCGCTCTCGCCGATATGCTTAGTGTGGCTGGCAATATAGCTGTAGAGTTCATCATCAACTTCAATCGTTTTCATCTTAATCCAGTGCGGTGTCTTAGCTGAATACAAGTCGCCAGGAGTATATGAATAAATCCCGGCAGCGGATAGCGTCAAGCCTGGCTTGCAGAAAAACTCGGATTAAACCTTATTTGTTGCAGCCCTGTGGCACAATGGTCAACATAATACCCTAACCCGACTTCGCGAAAAAAAGAACTTTGCCATGAAATTGAATATCCGCGCGCAATCTACACAAAATCAGCACAATAATTCTCCCATCGTCCTTGTTCATGGTCTGTTTGGTAGTCTCGACAACCTCGGCGTGCTGGCACGCGACCTGGTGAGCGACCACGATATCATCCAGGTGGATATGCGTAACCACGGACTTTCACCGCGCGATCCTGTGATGAATTATCCGGCGATGGCGCAGGATCTGCTGGATACGCTGGATGCGCAGCAGATCGATAAGGCGACATTTATTGGCCACTCAATGGGCGGCAAAGCAGTAATGGCGCTCACCGCGCTGGCCCCCGATCGCATCGATAAACTGGTGGCAATCGATATTGCGCCCGTCGATTATCACGTGCGCCGTCATGATGAGATTTTCGCGGCCATCAACGCGGTCAGCGAATCTGACGCCCAAACACGTCAACAGGCAGCGACGGTGATGCGTCAGCATCTGAATGAAGAAGGGGTGATTCAGTTTCTGTTGAAATCCTACGTTGACGGCGAATGGCGTTTTAACGTGCCGGTGTTGTGGGATCAGTATCCGCATATTGTGGGTTGGGAGAAAATCCCGGCGTGGGATCACCCCGCCCTATTTATCCCCGGTGGTAATTCGCCGTATGTTACTGAACAATATCGTGATGATTTACTGGCGCAATTTCCGCAGGCACGGGCGCATGTGATTGCAGGTGCGGGTCACTGGGTACACGCAGAAAAACCTGATGCAGTGCTGCGCGCCATCCGCCGCTATCTCAATGATTAATGCAACTGATTAAAAACCCAGCGTCTGCGTCGCTTTCCGCGCGTGGGCGTTGGCGTGACTCATCGCGCTGATGTATTATGGCGCGCTATCCATCCGGGCAGACGCCTGGCTGATTGTTTCCCCCGAAGTCACCAAGATCATGGCCAAAGAACAAACGGACCGTACGACATTAGATCTGTTCGCGCACGAGCGTCGACCGGGACGACCGAAAACCAATCCGCTTTCGCGCGATGAACAGCTGCGTATTAATAAACGCAACCAGCTAAAACGCGACAAAGTACGTGGTCTTAAGCGTGTCGAACTGAAGCTGAATGCAGAAGCTGTCGAGGCGCTGAACGAGCTGGCAGAGTCGCGTAATATGAGCCGTAGCGAACTGATCGAAGAGATGTTGATGCAACAACTCGCGGCGCTGCGTAGTCAGGGCATCGTCTGATCCCATCCTTTACTCAAATAATTCGGGTTACAGCCCATGTAACTTGAAGTTGGACAAAAAAATCGTGTAGCACAGTGTGCAGTCCTGCGAGTTTGCTGATTCCGCAAGACTGCCTGTTCTGCTATGATTGCCTTTATCCGTGGGCAATTTGCCACCCCCATTTCAATAAGTTTCAAGAGGTTATTTCACTCATGGCTATCACTGGCATCTTTTTCGGCAGCGACACCGGTAATACCGAAAATATCGCAAAAATGATTCAAAAACAGCTTGGTAAAGACGTTGCCGATGTCCATGACATTGCAAAAAGCAGCAAAGAAGATCTGGAAGCTTATGACATTCTGCTGCTGGGCATCCCAACCTGGTACTACGGCGAAGCGCAGTGTGACTGGGACGACTTCTTCCCGACTCTCGAAGAGATTGATTTCAATGGTAAACTGGTTGCACTGTTTGGCTGTGGCGACCAGGAAGATTACGCAGAATATTTCTGCGACGCGTTAGGCACTATCCGTGACATCATCGAACCACGTGGTGCTACCATCGTTGGTCACTGGCCAACTGCGGGCTACCATTTCGAAGCCTCAAAAGGTCTGGCGGATGACAACCACTTTGTCGGTCTGGCTATCGACGAAGACCGTCAGCCGGAACTGACCGCCGAACGCGTGGAAAAATGGGTGAAACAAATTTCTGAAGAGCTGCATCTCGACGAAATTATCAACGCCTGATGTGATGCGGCGTAGACTCATGTCTACGCCGTATTAATAGATAATGCCAATCAAAATAATTGCTACAAATTTGTAACTTTTGCCGTTGTACCTGTACAATGTTCCAGTGTTGAAGTGGCCTTACCGATGTAAATGTAAGCTAAGCCACGTTTTTATTAACAATATTTGCCAGGGACTTGTAGTTTTCATTTAGGCATGGCAATTCTATAATGATACGCATTATCTCAAGAGCAAATTCTGTCACTTCTTTTAATGAAGTGAATCGCTTAGTAACAGGACAGATTCCGCATGACTGATAACAATACCGCCCTAAAGAAAGCTGGCCTGAAAGTAACGCTTCCACGCTTAAAAATCCTGGAAGTTCTTCAGGAGCCGGACAACCATCACGTCAGTGCGGAAGATTTGTATAAACGTCTGATCGATATGGGTGAAGAAATTGGTCTGGCTACCGTATATCGCGTACTGAACCAGTTTGACGACGCCGGTATCGTCACCCGCCACAATTTTGAAGGCGGTAAATCCGTATTTGAACTGACCCAGCAACATCACCACGATCACCTGATCTGCCTCGATTGCGGCAAGGTTATCGAATTTAGTGATGAATCTATCGAAGCGCGTCAGCGTGAAATTGCCGCAAAACACGGCATTCGCCTGACTAACCATAGTCTCTATCTTTACGGTCACTGCGCCGAAGGCGATTGCCGCGAAGATGAGCACGCGCACGAAGGCAATTAAGTCAGCCTGAACGAGAAAAAGCCAACCTGCGGGTTGGCTTTTTTATAAAGAGAAATAAGAAAAGCGAGAGTTACAGCTCTCGCTTTTTGTTTTTTACTGCGTAGCGTTATTACTGCGAATTTCCTGCCAGACCTTATCACAATCGGCTTTCACCGCCTGATCATTACCGGTTTGCGTTGCCTGAATACACTGCTGATAATCCAGCACGCGCACACTTTCCTGCTCGGCAAACTGCTGATGTTGTTTCTCTTTCTTCAGCACGTTTAACACGCTCTGGCAGGCTTCAATTTTTTCCGGCGAGCCTTGTGCGGTATTAATACAGGCGCTGTACGCCTCTTTCAAACGACTATCTTCCTGTGGCGCGGTTGATTGCGCACAGGCCACCAACCCCGATGCCATCATGGCGATGAGAATCAGTTTCTTCATAGCAAATTCCTCAAACGTGCGGCAGGCGAAAAACCTGCCGCGTCGGACATCAGAAGATAGTGAATGGCGCGATAACCATAAACTTCACGTCACGCTCATCCTGGAAGATGTTGCCGTAACCGCCGCCCCAGCTCGGGATATCGGAGTGGTTATCGTATTCGGTGAAGTGCAGCTTGAACATCGTACCTTTGGCGCGCCCATCCTGAAGGGTGTAGACCGCATCCAGGCTGTATGCAGACTCTTCAATAGTCCGGTTCTTGTCGTAGAACGCATCCGGGTTGCTCTGCCAGGTAGCGGGTTTGGCATCCCAGGCGTAAACGTAAGAAGCGCCGATGGCGAAACCTGGAAGATTCCAGTTTTTCAGATCATACATCGCGCCGAAGAAGACCGCTTTTTCGCCGTTGGCGTTAAAATCAGAACGGTTATCCCACCAGATATCCAGGCGGCCGTTAGAGGAAGCGTAGGTTGGGGTCATACGCTGTAAGAAGTACCCCTGCTGACCGTCAGCTTTCACCCAGGTGCCTTCCAGGCGCAAATCCACTACGTCAGCCGCCCGGTAGCCAAAGGTCAACGCCTGTAGCCAGGCGGTGCCGTCGTAAAGATCGTTGACGCTGCGATCGTCAACTTTATCGCGCGTACCGTAGAACTGGTAGCTGGTAGTTAGCGGGCTACCGGCGATATCAAATTTGTAGCTGGCTTTAGCAAAATACTGATCGATATACCCTTCAGCCTGACCAAATGCCGCTTCCAGCACGAGGTTATTTTTGAAATCGTACTTCGCCCCGAGGGAGTGCAGGTAATCAACTTTGGTGGTTTTATCGTTCTGATAAAACTCATCCATTTCCAGATGCCACGGCGCTTTATATTCGTTGGTCCACATGTAGGAGAAGCTCAACGCACCAGCATCACCGTAATCAAAATTAGCCCCGGCTTCCGCGCCCTGATAAGTACCCGGCATAAAGCTCCAGTGCGGCGCTAACAGCGTCTGACCGGTTGGCTGAATATAACCTGCTCTCGCCCACGCCGGACCGTATTTAAATTTGGCCGCTGCTTTATACAGGCTTATACCGCTTTTATCGCCTGACCAGTCTTCGTCATAGGCTTTATTACTTTTCGAAAAAGCGATTTCGTTCGGGTGTGAACTGTCGCCATTTTCCGCCATTTCAATCGCCGTAAACGCAGCAATATCAAGGCCGAACATATCCGCGGCATAACCAGACTGAAAATCGAGGTTGGCGTTCCAGGTGGAGTGAGAAAGGTTGGTTTTGTATTTGTCGCCGTCGGTAACATCTTTACGGTCACGTTCACGCTGCCAGTAATAGATACCGCCGGTTAAGGTTGAATCGTCGATAAATCCTTCGGCGTGAGCCTCCGGCATTGCCATAAAGCCCGACATTGCTGTAACACCGGCGATAGCCAGCGCCAGCGTACTACGTTTACCACTAAACGTACGCATGGGTTAATCCTCTTTGACGTATAAATTGCTGCACCAAGGGTGAACAGCGAAAAAATAAAAAATTAAAAAAGTAGCGTTGAGAAAAGTCTCGCTGACTACAGGAACAGACTATTTTTCGCGCCGCGAATTATCAATCTCTTTCTGTAACGAGAATGTAAGAACATGAGCAACCGCACATATTTTGATGATTTTTGTTACAAGGTTTAAATTTGTACCAGGAGAGCGCGTAGAAGAAAAATATGCGGCTTTCCAGTGGGATGAAGGCAGTCGCATTCTATTAAATTATGGCTGGTGATTTTAAATTTGTTTTATGGATAAATTACAAAGCGGAATTAATTCGCGAAGAAAAGCAGAAAAAACGCCGCAGAGTGCGGCGTTTGGGATTGTTGACGAAGTGCACTTTGTTCATGCCGGATGCGGCGTGGACGCCTTATCCGGCAAAGTGGAACTTAACGTTACTCGCCAACCTTCGCCCAGGTATCACGCAGCCCAACGGTGCGGTTAAATACTGGTTTTTCCGCAGTGGAATGGCGACTGTCGAGACAGAAATAGCCTTCACGCTCAAACTGGAACGCTTTACCTGCTACCGCATCTTTCAGCGACGGTTCAGCAAAGCCCTGTTTGATCACCAGCGATTCCGGGTTAATCACCGACAGGAAATCATCCGCAGCGCCTGGATTCGGCACGCTGAACAGACGGTCATACAGACGGATTTCAACCGGTAGCGCATGTGCCGCACTTACCCAGTGGATAACGCCTTTGACCTTACGACCATCAGCCGGATCTTTGCTCAGGGTGTCAGCATCGTAAGTACAGAAGATAGTGGTGATATTGCCTTCGGCATCTTTCTCCACGCGTTCCGCTTTAATCACGTAAGCATTACGCAGACGCACTTCTTTACCCAGCACCAGACGTTTGTACTGTTTGTTGGCTTCTTCGCGGAAATCGGCACGATCGATCCAAATCTCAGCACTAAACGGCACCTGGCGGCTACCCATTTCCGGTTTGTTCGGATGGTTCGGCATGGTAACCATTTCGCCTTCGCCCTGATAGTTTTCGATAACCAGTTTTACTGGATCGATAACTGCCATTGCGCGAGGGGCGTTTTCGTTAAGATCTTCACGGATGCAGGATTCCAGCGACGCCATCTCAATAGTGTTGTCCTGCTTGGTCACGCCAATGCGTTTGCAGAACTCACGAATAGAAGCCGCGGTATAACCACGACGACGCAGACCGGAAATGGTCGGCATACGCGGATCGTCCCAGCCTTCTACGTGCTTGTCGGTCACCAACTGGTTCAGTTTACGCTTGGACATCACGGTGTATTCCAGATTCAGACGCGAGAATTCGTACTGGCGCGGATGAACAGGAATAGTGATGTTGTCCAGAACCCAGTCGTACAGACGACGGTTGTCCTGGAACTCCAGCGTACACAGAGAGTGGGTAATACCTTCCAACGCATCGCTGATGCAGTGGGTGAAGTCGTACATCGGGTAGATGCACCACTTGTTGCCGGTCTGATGATGTTCAGCAAACTTAATGCGATACAGCACCGGATCGCGCATCACGATAAACGGCGATGCCATGTCGATTTTCGCACGCAGGCAGGCTTTACCTTCTTCAAAACCGCCGGTACGCATCTTCTCGAACAGCGCCAGGTTCTCTTCAACGCTGCGGTCGCGGTATGGGCTGTTTTTACCCGGCTGCGTCAGAGTGCCACGATATTCGCGGATTTGCTCTGGCGTCAGTTCATCAACATATGCCAGGCCTTTATTGATCAGTTCAACAGCATAGGCGTGGAGTTGATCAAAATAATCGGAGGAGTAACGGACGTTACCTGACCAGTGAAAACCTAACCACTCAACGTCGTTTTTGATCGACTCGACGTACTCGATATCTTCTTTTACCGGGTTGGTGTCGTCGAAACGCAGGTTGCACTGGCCTTTATAGTCCTGGGCGATCCCGAAGTTCAGGCAGATAGATTTCGCATGGCCAATATGCAGATAGCCATTCGGCTCCGGCGGGAAACGGGTGTGTACTGTGGTGTGCTTACCACTGGCCAGATCTTCATCGATGATCTGACGAATAAAGTTAGTCGGGCGGGCTTCAGCCTCACTCATCGTGGATTCCTCAAAGCGTAAACAACGTATAACGGCGTATGATCTTATAAGCGAGACAGGCTGACAACTGTTAGTTAGAGAAAATCGAAAAATCTAACAAAGATTATGGGGATGATTGATGAAAAAAAAAGCGGTAGAGAAGATCCCCACCGCTTGTCATTGTTGGATGCGACGCTTGACGCGTCTTATCCAACCTACGGGCCTGATAAGACGCGTCAAGCGTCGCATCAGGCATAAAGCCGATTACTTTTTGATTTCAAACAGCGGTGTTTGACCCGCTACGACGTGCCCCTGGGCTTTAATAACCAGGCCGCTGAAATCGTCGATATTGCTGCAAACAACCGGACTGATCATCGAGCGAGCGTTAGCGTTCAGGTAATCCAGATCCATTTCCAGAATCGGTTGCCCTGCGCTTACCTGCACACCCTCTTCCACCAGACGTTTAAAACCTTTACCTTCCAGCGCCACAGTATCGATACCCATGTGGACTACGATTTCCGCGCCTTTTTCGGTTTCCAGGCAGAACGCGTGGTTGGTGTTGAAGATTTTCACGATAGTCCCTGCGGCTGGTGATACAACGATTTTATCCGTCGGTTTCACCGCCACACCGTCACCCACCGCTTTGCTGGCGAATGCTTCGTCTGGCACCTGATCCAGCGCCACAACATCACCAGTAATCGGTGATACCAGTTCAACGATAGACACTGCGTTTGGTACAGCCTGTGGTTTTGCTGCCGGAGCAGCGGTTGCCGGAGCGGCTTCAGCAGACGCTGCTGCTACCGGCCCACGGGCAACGACTTTCTTCATTGCATCACCGATAGATTCGGCTTTCGCACCGACAATCACCTGAATAGTCTGCTTGTTCAGTTTCACCACACCAGAAGCACCCAGACGTTTACACATCGCATCGTTGACGAGAGCTGAGTCAGCCACCGTCAGGCGCAGACGGGTAATACAGGCGTCAATCGCTTTCAGGTTGTCACTACCGCCAACCGCAGCAATATAGTTGGTCGCCAGTTGAGTCAGACCTTCTTCAGTGTTGCTGTTGGCTTCTTCAGTAACAATTTCGTCTTCTTTATCTTCACGACCTGGCGTTTTCAGGTTGAACAGGCGGATAACCACACTGAACACCACGAAGTAGATAGCGAAGAAAACAACGCCCATCACCAACAGCATCCAGACGTTCTGGCTGGCGGCCGGCAGGTTATACATCAACGCATAGTCGATGGCACCCGCAGAGAAGGAGAAGCCCGCGTGGATACCCAGCAACGTTGCGACAAACAGGCTGATGCCGGTCAGCAGTGCGTGCAGGAGGTACAGCAGCGGAGCGAGGAACATGAACAGGAATTCCAGCGGCTCAGTCACACCGGTCAGGAACGCGGTGATAGCCACGGAAAGCAGCATCCCACCCACCATCGGACGACGCTCTTTCGGCGCGGCAAAATACATCGCCAGCGCTGCACCCGGCAAACCGAACATCATGATCGGGAAGAAGCCGGACATAAACATCCCCGCCGTGCCGTCACCCGCATAGAAGCGGTTGATATCGCCGTGGAATACAGCACCCGCCGCGTTGGTGAATTCACCAATCTGGAACCAGGCGATAGTGTTCAGCACCTGATGCAGACCCGTTGGGATCAGCAGACGGTTGATGAAACCAAAGATACCAGAACCCAGCGCGCCTGCAGAAACGATCCATTCGCCACCTGCATGAATAGCGTGCTGCACCGGCGGCCAGACATAACCAAAAATGGCTGCCAGCACCAGACAGAAGAAGCCAGTGGCAATCGGCACAAAGCGTTTACCGCCGAAGAAGCTCAGGAAGTCAGGCAGTTTAATCGCGGACCAACGGTTATAGGCTGCACCACCGACCAGACCGGTAATGATACCCGCCAGAACACCCATGTTAATTTCCGGGTTGATGGTTACCATCGCTTTGGTCAGTACAAAATACCCGACCGCCCCCGCCAGCGCCGCCGCGCCCGCGCTGTCTTTTGACCAACTGGATGCCACACCGATCGCGAAGATAAGCGCAAGGTTGTCAAAAATCGCACCGCCCGCCTGGGCAATAAACGCAACGTTAAGTAAATCTGGCTGGCCGAATCGCAGCAACAGTGCCGCCACCGGCAGCACCGCGATAGGGAGCTGTAACGCCCTACCGAGTCGCTGGAAAAACCCTAAAATATTCATCTTATTCCCCCTACGAGAACCCTATTTGGCTTGTTTAAAGCCGTATTTTTATTTTGCTGCAAACTGTACTGCCGATGTTCTGTAATCAGGTTGTTAGATCATCTGCTACAGAGTGTGTAAAAAATTAATTCGTACCGCAAATTAAACGCGTGTCTTTTGTGAGTTTTGTCACCAAATATCGTTATCATCACTCCCTTTTACTGGCTAAACCAGAAAACTTATTTTATCATTCAAAAAATCAGGTCGGATTGACGCCTGTCTGCGCAAATCCAGGTTACGCTTAAAGATGCCAAATCCGCCAACGGCTTAATTTTTCTTATCGAGGTGAATAATGAGACTGATCCCCCTGACTACTGCTGAACAGGTCGGCAAATGGGCTGCGCGCCATATCGTCAATCGCATCAATGCGTTCAAACCGACTGCCGATCGCCCGTTCGTGCTTGGCTTGCCGACCGGTGGCACACCGATGACCACCTATAAAGCGTTAGTCGAAATGCATAAAGCAGGCCAGGTCAGCTTTAAGCACGTTGTCACTTTCAACATGGACGAGTATGTCGGTCTGCCGAAAGAGCATCCGGAAAGCTACTACAGCTTTATGCACCGTAATTTCTTCGATCACGTTGATATTCCAGCAGAAAATATCAACCTTCTCAATGGCAACGCCCCGGATATCGACGCCGAATGCCGCCAGTATGAAGAAAAAATCCGCTCTTACGGTAAAATTCATCTGTTTATGGGCGGTGTAGGTAACGACGGTCATATTGCATTTAACGAACCAGCCTCTTCTCTCGCCTCTCGCACCCGTATCAAAACCCTGACACATGACACTCGCGTCGCAAACTCTCGTTTCTTTGATAATGATGTTAATCAGGTGCCAAAATATGCGCTGACCGTCGGTGTGGGTACACTGCTGGATGCCGAAGAAGTGATGATTCTGGTGCTGGGTAGCCAGAAAGCACTGGCACTGCAGGCGGCCGTTGAAGGTTGCGTTAACCACATGTGGACTATTAGCTGTCTGCAACTGCATCCGAAAGCGATCATGGTGTGTGATGAACCTTCGACCATGGAGCTGAAAGTTAAGACTTTAAGATATTTCAATGAATTAGAAGCAGAAAACATCAAAGGTCTGTAATTGTTATCCCTGCCCTGACGTTTCGTTCAGGGCTGTATTATTTTTGATATCGGGGGTCGGAATGTATGCATTAACCCTGGGCCGGATCTTTACCGGCCACGAATTTCTTGATGACCATGCGGTTGTTATCGCTGATGGCCTGATTAAAAGCGTCTGTCCAGTAGCGGAACTGCCGCCAGAGATTGAACAACGTTCACTGAACGGGGCCATTCTCTCCCCCGGTTTTATCGATGTGCAGTTAAACGGCTGCGGTGGCGTACAGTTCAACGATACTGCTGAAGCGGTCAGCGTGGAAACGCTGGAAATCATGCAGAAAGCCAATGAGAAATCAGGCTGTACTAACTACCTGCCGACGCTTATCACCACCAGCGATGAGCTGATGAAACAGGGTGTGCGCGTAATGCGCGAATACCTGGCAAAACATCCGAATCAGGCATTAGGTCTGCATCTGGAAGGTCCGTGGCTGAATCTGGTAAAAAAAGGCACTCATAATCCGAATTTCGTGCGTAAGCCCGATGCCGCGCTGGTCGATTTCCTTTGTGAAAATGCCGATGTTATTACCAAAGTCACACTAGCGCCGGAAATGGTGCCAACGGAAGTGATCAGTAAACTGGCAAATGCTGGTATTGTGGTTTCAGCCGGTCACTCCAACGCCACATTGAAAGAAGCGAAAGCCGGTTTCCGCGCGGGGATTACCTTTGCCACCCATCTGTACAATGCGATGCCGTATATTACGGGGCGTGAGCCGGGTCTGGCGGGCGCGATCCTCGACGAAGCTGACATTTATTGCGGTATTATTGCCGATGGCCTGCACGTTGATTACGCTAACATTCGCAACGCCAAACGTCTGAAAGGCGACAAACTGTGTCTGGTTACCGATGCGACTGCGCCAGCAGGTGCCAATATTGAACAGTTCATTTTTGCGGGTAAAACAATATACTACCGCAACGGACTTTGTGTGGATGAGAACGGTACGTTAAGTGGTTCATCCTTAACCATGATTGAAGGCGTGCGTAATCTGGTCGAACATTGTGGTATCGCACTGGATGAAGTGCTGCGTATGGCGTCGCTCTATCCGGCGCGTGCAATTGGCGTTGAGAAACGTCTCGGCACTCTCGCCGCAGGTAAAGTGGCCAACCTGACCGCATTCACACCTGATTTTAAAATCACCAGGACCATCGTTAACGGTAACGAGGTCGTAACTCAATAAGAGAAAGTATGACACCAGGCGGACAAGCTCAGATAGGTAATGTTGATCTCGTAAAACAGCTTAACAGCGCGGCGGTTTATCGCCTGATTGACCAACATGGGCCAATCTCGCGAATTCAGATTGCCGAACAAAGCCAGCTTGCCCCCGCCAGCGTAACTAAAATTACGCGTCAGCTTATCGAACGCGGGTTGATCAAAGAAGTTGATCAGCAGGCCTCCACCGGAGGCCGCCGCGCAATCTCTATTGTCACCGAAACCCGCAATTTCCAGGCTATCGGCGTACGACTTGGTCGTCACGACGCTACCATCACCCTGTTTGATCTCAGCAGCAAAGTGCTGGCAGAAGAACATTACCCGCTGCCAGAGCGTACCCAGCAAACGCTGGAACATGCGCTCTTAAACGCCATCGCCCAGTTTATTGATGGCTACCAGCGCAAACTGCGAGAGTTAATCGCTATTTCGGTTATTCTGCCAGGGCTTGTCGACCCGGACAGCGGCAAAATTCATTACATGCCGCATATCCAGGTGGAAAACTGGGGGCTGGTAGAGGCTCTGGAAGAACGTTTTAAAGTGACCTGTTTTGTCGGTCACGATATCCGCAGTCTGGCGCTGGCAGAGCACTACTTCGGTGCAAGTCAGGATTGCGAAGACTCCATTCTAGTGCGCGTGCACCGCGGAACGGGTGCCGGAATCATCTCTAACGGGCGCATTTTTATCGGCCGCAACGGCAACGTTGGTGAAATTGGCCATATTCAGGTTGAACCGCTGGGTGAACGCTGCCACTGCGGAAATTTCGGTTGTCTGGAAACTATCGCTGCCAACGCCGCCATTGAACAACGAGTGTTGAATCTGTTAAAGCAGGGCTATCAGAGCCGCGTGCCGCTGGATGACTGCACCATCAAAACTATCTGTAAAGCCGCAAACAAAGGCGACAGTCTGGCGTCGGAAGTGATTGAGTATGTCGGTCGCCATCTGGGTAAAACCATCGCCATTGCCATCAACTTATTTAACCCGCAAAAAATTGTTATTGCCGGTGAGATCACCGAAGCCGATAAAGTGCTGCTGCCCGCCATTGAAAGCTGCATTAATACCCAGGCGTTGAAGGCGTTTCGCACTAATCTGCCGGTAGTGCGTTCCGAACTGGATCACCGCTCAGCAATCGGTGCTTTTGCACTGGTAAAACGCGCCATGCTCAACGGTATTTTGCTCCAGCATTTGCTGGAAAATTAATGTGCTTTTATAGTGGCGCTTATTGTTGTCAATATTCTGGGTAGTCCATGACCATTAAAAATGTAATTTGCGATATCGACGGCGTGCTGATGCACGATAACGTCGCCGTACCGGGTGCAGCGGAGTTTTTGCACGGGATTATGGATAAAGGCCTGCCGCTGGTGTTGCTGACCAACTATCCTTCGCAGACCGGGCAAGACCTGGCAAACCGCTTTGCCACTGCCGGTGTCGATGTGCCAGACAGTGTGTTTTATACCTCCGCGATGGCAACTGCCGATTTCCTGCGTCGACAGGAAGGCAAAAAAGCGTATGTAGTGGGCGAAGGCGCGCTGATCCATGAACTGTACAAAGCCGGTTTTACCATTACCGATGTTAATCCTGACTTTGTGATTGTTGGCGAAACGCGCTCATACAACTGGGACATGATGCATAAAGCGGCATATTTCGTCGCCAACGGCGCACGTTTTATCGCCACCAACCCGGATACTCACGGACGTGGTTTCTATCCGGCCTGTGGCGCATTGTGCGCGGGGATCGAGAAAATCTCCGGACGTAAACCGTTCTATGTTGGTAAACCCAGCCCGTGGATCATCCGTGCAGCATTAAACAAAATGCAGGCGCACTCGGAAGAAACGGTGATTGTTGGCGATAACCTGCGTACCGACATTCTGGCTGGCTTCCAGGCGGGTCTGGAGACGATTCTGGTACTCTCTGGTGTTTCGTCGCTCGACGATATCGACAGTATGCCGTTCCGCCCTAGCTGGATTTACCCATCAGTCGCTGAAATCGACGTTATCTGAAAATCAACCACGTCTCAGGACGTGGTTGATTTTGATGACAAACGCCAAACTGCCTGAGGCGCTACGCTTATCAGGCCTACGCAGCTCCTGCAATATATTGAATTTTCATAATTTTGTAGGCCGGATAAGGCGTTTACGCCGCATCCGGCATGAACAAATCTCACTTTGTAAGCGATTTGGTTTCTGATCCCCCTGCAAAATATATCCATTCAATAAAATCTGCCAAAAATTATCGATCCATCAATAAACAGGTCACTGCACCCCACTCTTTTTCACTATTCATCAATCACCATTACGTTTTTTATTTTTTCACCGCCAAATCTCTTGCGCACATTGCTGCTTTGCGGCATTTTTTTAAACAAGCAAACACAACAAGCAGCAAACACCAGGTTAACGGAGAAGGTTATGTGTTCAATTTTTGGCGTATTCGATATCAAAACAGACGCAGTTGAGCTGCGGAAGAAAGCACTCGAGCTGTCACGCCTGATGCGTCATCGTGGCCCGGACTGGTCCGGTATTTATGCCAGCGATAATGCAATTCTCGCCCACGAACGTCTGTCAATTGTTGATGTTAACGCGGGTGCGCAGCCTCTCTACAATCAATCAAAAACCCACGTACTGGCAGTGAACGGGGAAATCTACAACCACCAGGCGCTGCGTGCTGAGTATGGCGATCGTTACCAGTTCCAGACTGGATCTGACTGCGAAGTGATCCTCGCGTTGTATCAGGAAAAAGGGGCGGAATTTCTCGACGATTTGCAGGGCATGTTTGCCTTTGCCCTGTACGACAGCGAAAAAGATGCATATCTGATTGGTCGCGACCATCTGGGGATCATCCCTCTGTATATGGGTTATGACGAACACGGCCAGCTATATGTGGCCTCAGAAATGAAAGCCCTGGTGCCGGTTTGCCGCACCATTAAAGAGTTCCCGGCAGGGAGCTATCTGTGGAGTCAGGACGGCGAAATCCGTTCTTATTATCACCGCGACTGGTTCGACTACGATGCGGTGAAAGATAACGTGACCGACAAAAACGAGCTGCGTCAGGCACTGGAAGATTCCGTTAAAAGCCACCTGATGTCTGACGTGCCTTACGGCGTGCTGCTCTCCGGTGGTCTGGATTCCTCAATTATTTCGGCTATCACCAAAAAATACGCCGCCCGCCGCGTGGAAGATCAGGAACGTTCAGAAGCCTGGTGGCCGCAATTGCACTCTTTTGCCGTGGGTCTGCCTGGTTCACCGGATCTGAAAGCGGCCCAGGAAGTGGCAAATCATCTGGGCACTGTGCATCACGAAATTCACTTCACCGTACAGGAAGGTCTCGATGCCATCCGCGACGTGATTTATCACATTGAAACGTATGATGTGACCACGATTCGCGCTTCAACGCCGATGTATTTAATGTCGCGTAAGATCAAGGCGATGGGCATTAAGATGGTACTGTCCGGTGAAGGTTCTGACGAAGTGTTTGGCGGTTATCTCTATTTCCACAAAGCGCCGAACGCCAAAGAGTTGCATGAAGAGACGGTGCGTAAGCTGCTGGCCCTGCATATGTATGACTGCGCACGCGCCAACAAAGCGATGTCGGCCTGGGGCGTGGAAGCACGCGTGCCGTTCCTTGACAAGAAATTCCTTGATGTAGCGATGCGCATTAATCCGCAGGACAAAATGTGCGGCAACGGCAAGATGGAAAAACACATCCTGCGTGAATGTTTTGAAGCGTATCTGCCCGCAAGTGTGGCCTGGCGGCAGAAAGAGCAGTTCTCAGATGGCGTCGGTTATAGCTGGATCGACACTCTGAAAGAAGTGGCGGCGCAGCAGGTTTCTGATCAACAGTTGGAAACGGCCCGCTTCCGCTTCCCATACAATACGCCGACCTCAAAAGAAGCGTATCTGTATCGCGAAATCTTTGAAGAACTGTTCCCGCTCCCAAGTGCCGCAGAGTGCGTACCAGGGGGGCCGTCCGTTGCCTGTTCTTCTGCCAAAGCGATTGAGTGGGATGAAGCGTTCAAGAAAATGGACGATCCATCGGGTCGTGCAGTCGGTGTTCACCAGTCGGCGTATAAATAAGACGTGTAATAATGCCCCGGAGAAATCCGGGGCAATTTCAGTTACTGGGGAACTTGTTGATTCTGATAGGCTGTGAGGAAATGTTCCGGATTTGCTACATCGCTGTCAGATAACTCATTACTGTAGGCGACTGACCAGGCTGCCGATTCATCCGGGATATGCAGGCTTCCATTTCCCTCTTTCAGGCGTAATAACTCAAAAGATTCGCCCTTGATTACAGCGGTATACGATTTCTCACCTTCCTGTAATGCTTTTACTTTGCAGCGAAAAATCTGACCATCGATGTCATTATCAACATGAGATACCTGAACAAGGGCTTCATTTTCCGCTTTCGGCCCAATTCGCATCATCCAGACCACTGCTCCTTCCTGACCACGATAACCAAAGACATACTTACCAATTTCCGGTCGGGCTGTATCGGCAAACGCCGATTGCATAAGTAATAAAGCACTGACCAGCACCGTCATAAAACGCAACATATTATTCCCTCAATAAATCGCCTGAAGTGGTAGCAGAGATGCAGGCGTAGCGATCCCTGTTCTGTCCTGTTGCAACGGGTCAGTATTTCATAGATTAATTTCCCACCGCTATTGTTGAATTCTGAATTTCACCCCGTATGACAAAAGAATGGCTGCAGGCTGTAGAAAAAACACAAAGTAAACAATAATTGACGAATATAGCGCCACGCTGTTCGCAACCTAACCAAACAGTCAATTTCAAGCAATTTTCCTTGAAAAAGAGGTTGACGCTGCATGGCTCTATACGCATAATGCGCCCCGCAACGCCGATAAGGTATCGCGAAAAAAAAGATGGCTACGTAGCTCAGTTGGTTAGAGCACATCACTCATAATGATGGGGTCACAGGTTCGAATCCCGTCGTAGCCACCATCTTTTTTGCGGGAGTGGCGAAATTGGTAGACGCACCAGATTTAGGTTCTGGCGCCGCAAGGTGTGCGAGTTCAAGTCTCGCCTCCCGCACCATTCACCAGAAAGCGTTGTACGGATGGGGTATCGCCAAGCGGTAAGGCACCGGTTTTTGATACCGGCATTCCCTGGTTCGAATCCAGGTACCCCAGCCATCTTCTTCGAGTAAGCGGTTCACCGCCCGGTTATTGGGGTATCGCCAAGCGGTAAGGCACCGGTTTTTGATACCGGCATTCCCTGGTTCGAATCCAGGTACCCCAGCCATCGAAGAAATAATCTGGCTACGTAGCTCAGTTGGTTAGAGCACATCACTCATAATGATGGGGTCACAGGTTCGAATCCCGTCGTAGCCACCAAATTCTGAATGTGTCGAACAGGTTCGGCAAGTTCAAAAAAATTTGTTGGGGTATCGCCAAGCGGTAAGGCACCGGATTCTGATTCCGGCATTCCGAGGTTCGAATCCTCGTACCCCAGCCAATTTATTCAAGACGCTTACATCGTAAGTGCACCCTGTTGGGGTATCGCCAAGCGGTAAGGCACCGGATTCTGATTCCGGCATTCCGAGGTTCGAATCCTCGTACCCCAGCCACATTAAAAAAGCTCGCTTCGGCGGGCTTTTTGCTTTTCTGCGTTTATTCAATATCGAATGCGATGTTGGCACGCCTTACCCTACGAAGTCGGATGCGACGCTGCCGCGTCTTATCCGACCTACGGTTGGCATGCATCCGGCAATGTTGTGAGGCTACAACCCTAACGCATATTTCAGCGCCTGACGTTTCAAGACGCCAGCACGTTCCGCCGCCATCAAACCAAGATTACGTACAAAACGCAGTGGCGGCAGATTATTGCTGAATCCGGCATAAAACAGATCCATACCGCTTTGCATAATGAAGTTATCCGCCATGCGACGCATCTGGTAACGCTTGAGGATTGGATAACTGGCCCACGCTTCGCCATGACTGCGCGCGCTCACCAGAACGTCAATCAGAGCATCAACATCGCGATAACCAAGATTCACGCCCTGCCCCGCCAGCGGATGAATGGTGTGCGCCGCATCGCCCACCAGTGCCAGACCTGGCTGAACATATTGCAATGCATGACGACGCGTCAGTGGAAACGCCCCCGCAGCAAGCGGCGTCACATAACCGAGACGCGACGGGAAATGTTTCGCGATTTCCGCCTGTAACTGCGCCATATTCATATTCTGTAACTGGCGAATGCGCGCCGGAGAGTCATACCACACCAGCGACGCCCAGTGATCAAACAACGGCAGGAAAGCACGCGGCCCGTCAGGTGTAAACTGCTGCCAGGTGCTGTCGCCAGGATCATTCTCGCACCGCACGCTAATCAACATACACGACTGCGCATACTGCCAGGCATGAACGCCAATTCCCGCCATCTGCCGCACCTGTGAATTTGCCCCATCGGCACCAATCACCAGCTTCGCGCGGATCACTTCTCCGCCCTTCAGCTCCAGCTCCTGAAGATCATTATCGCGATGCAACGCAATCAGCGAGGCCGGTACACGTAGCGTCACGTTCGGATGCGTCTCCAGTGCCTGCCACAACGCCTGTTGCAGAACGGTGTTTTCCACCATATAGCCAAGCAACGGTAGCTTAAGTTCAGCGGCGTCAAACACCACATGCGCCGTTTCCCACTCCCACGTTTCCAGTCTGCGATAAGGATGGCAACGCATAGCCTGTACCGCATCCCAGACACCTGAACCTTTAAGCAATGATACCGACGCAGCGCTAATCGCTGAAATACGCACGTCAGGCTGGCTGTCCTCTACAAACGGCGCAGGTTCAGCGTGTTCAATAACCGTTACCGAAAATCCGTGCTGCGCCAGTCCCAGCGCCAGTGCGCCGCCGACCATTCCTCCGCCGACAATGGCAATTTCCGTTGGTTGATTTGTCATGGTCAATCATCCTGTTAGCAATATGCTTTAAGTTTACAGGATTTTTACCCCCAAGGGCTGATAACGCTCATACTGGTCACAACGGCAGCAAAGCATTACACTATGCGCCCTGCATTCCTGGCTACTATTTCGCAAGAGCAAGTCGATGACCAAAAAACTCCATATTAAAACCTGGGGCTGTCAGATGAACGAGTACGATTCATCGAAGATGGCCGATCTGCTGGATGCCACCCACGGCTATCAACTGACCGACGTGGCGGAAGAAGCGGATGTGCTGCTGCTGAACACCTGCTCAATCCGCGAGAAGGCTCAGGAAAAAGTCTTCCATCAGTTGGGTCGCTGGAAACTGTTAAAAGAGAAGAATCCGGACCTGATTATCGGTGTTGGCGGCTGCGTGGCTTCGCAGGAAGGCGACCACATTCGTCAACGCGCCCACTACGTCGATATTATTTTTGGGCCGCAAACGCTGCACCGTCTGCCGGAGATGATCAACTCCGTGCGCGGAAACCGCAGCCCGGTCGTAGATATCAGCTTCCCGGAAATCGAGAAGTTTGACCGTCTGCCAGAACCGCGCGCCGAAGGACCAACCGCGTTTGTCTCCATCATGGAAGGTTGCAATAAATATTGCACCTACTGCGTGGTGCCTTACACCCGTGGTGAAGAGGTAAGCCGTCCATCCGACGATATTCTGTTTGAGATTGCCCAGCTTGCCGCTCAGGGCGTGCGTGAAGTCAATCTGCTCGGTCAGAACGTGAACGCCTGGCGCGGTGAGAACTACGACGGCACCACCGGCTCGTTTGCCGATCTGCTGCGTCTGGTTGCCGCTATCGACGGGATCGATCGTATTCGCTTTACCACCAGCCATCCGATCGAATTTACCGACGATATCATCGAGGTTTATCGCGATACGCCAGAACTGGTGAGTTTCCTGCACCTGCCGGTACAGAGCGGTTCCGATCGCATCCTCAACCTGATGGGCCGTACCCACACGGCGCTGGAATACAAGGCGATCATCCGTAAATTGCGTGCGGCGCGTCCGGATATTCAGATCAGTTCTGACTTCATCGTTGGCTTCCCTGGCGAAACCACCGAAGACTTTGAGAAAACCATGAAGCTGATTGCCGACGTCAATTTCGACATGAGCTATAGCTTCATCTTCTCCGCACGTCCGGGTACACCAGCCGCCGATATGGTTGATGATGTTCCGGAAGAAGAGAAGAAGCAGCGTCTGTATATTCTGCAAGAACGTATCAATCAGCAAGCGATGGCATGGAGCCGCCGGATGCTCGGCACCACCCAGCGTATTCTGGTGGAAGGTACTTCGCGTAAGAACATCATGGAACTTTCCGGGCGTACCGAAAATAACCGCGTGGTCAATTTCGAAGGCACGCCGGATATGATCGGTAAATTCGTCGATGTGGAAATTACCGACGTTTACCCGAACTCCCTGCGCGGTAAAGTGGTACGTACCGAAGAGGAAATGGGTCTGCGCGTGGCAGAGGCTCCGGAATCAGTGATTGCCCGTACCCGCAAAGAAAACGACCTTGGCGTGGGTTATTATCAGCCGTAATTCTCAGGCCCGCCGTTCCGGTGGGCCTTGTTTTTTCTCTCTTTATCCCCATTTTTATCGCAATGCTTGCGCCTTTTTCCTGTGGCGTGAATAATTTCCTTATAGGCCGGTGAATGTTCAGCTTCCGGCGGCATACAAATAAGAGGAACGGTTTGAACATAGACACTCGCGAAATCACCCTGGAGCCAGCAGACAACGCGCGTCTGTTGAGCCTGTGCGGCCCGTTTGATGACAACATCAAGCAACTCGAACGCCGTCTCGGCATCGAAATCAATCGCCGCGATAACCACTTTAAACTGACCGGTCGTCCGATTTGCGTCACTGCCGCGGCAGACATTCTGCGCAGTCTGTATGTCGATACTGCCCCAATGCGCGGTCAGATCCAGGATATCGAACCGGAGCAGATCCACCTTGCGATTAAAGAAGCGCGAGTGCTGGAACAAAGTGCGGAAAGCGTGCCGGAGTACGGCAAAGCGGTCAATATCAAGACCAAACGCGGGGTCATTAAACCACGCACACCGAACCAGGCGCAGTACATCGCCCATATTCTTGACCATGACATCACCTTCGGCGTGGGTCCGGCGGGTACGGGTAAAACCTACCTGGCTGTGGCTGCGGCGGTTGATGCGCTGGAACGTCAGGAAATCCGTCGTATTCTGCTGACCCGTCCGGCAGTAGAAGCTGGTGAAAAATTAGGTTTTCTGCCCGGCGATTTAAGCCAGAAAGTAGACCCGTATCTGCGCCCGCTATACGACGCGCTGTTCGAAATGCTTGGCTTTGAAAAAGTCGAGAAACTGATTGAGCGCAACGTTATTGAAGTCGCGCCGCTGGCCTATATGCGTGGTCGAACACTGAACGACGCATTTATCATTCTTGATGAGAGCCAGAACACCACCATCGAACAGATGAAGATGTTCCTGACCCGTATCGGTTTTAACTCAAAAGCGGTTATCACCGGCGACGTCACGCAGATCGACCTGCCGCGTAATACCAAATCGGGTCTGCGCCACGCCATCGAAGTGCTGGCCGATGTCGAAGAGATCAGCTTTAACTTCTTCCACAGCGAAGACGTTGTTCGTCACCCGGTAGTGGCGCGTATCGTTAACGCCTATGAAGCCTGGGAAGAAGCCGAACAAAAACGTAAAGCGGCGCTGGCGGCAGAGCGCAAGCGTGAAGAACAGGAACAAAAATGAGTCAGGTGATCCTCGATTTACAACTGGCCTGTGAAGATAATTCCGGGCTACCGGAAGAGAGCCAGTTTCAGACATGGCTGAATGCGGTGATCCCGCAGTTTCAGGAAGAATCAGAAGTGACTATTCGCCTGGTCGATACCGCCGAAAGCCACAGTCTGAATCTGACCTATCGCGGTAAAGATAAGCCGACCAACGTGCTTTCCTTCCCATTTGAAGTGCCGCCTGGCATGGAGATGTCGCTGCTGGGCGATCTGGTTATCTGCCGTCAGGTGGTTGAGAAAGAAGCGCAGGAACAAGGTAAACCACTGGAGGCGCACTGGGCGCATATGGTGGTGCACGGCAGTCTGCATTTGTTAGGTTACGATCACATCGAAGATGACGAAGCAGAAGAGATGGAAGCCCTCGAAACAGAGATTATGCTTGCTCTGGGCTATGAGGATCCGTACATTGCCGAGAAAGAATAATTTGCCGGGCATTTGACTGGCAGACGTCCCCGCCGTTGGTAAGTAACGACGGTGTTTTGATTAACTAACATGAGAACCCATACGACGCCATGAGCGACGACAATTCACACAGTAGTGACACGATAAGCAACAAGAAGGGATTTTTCTCCCTGTTACTCAGCCAACTTTTCCACGGTGAACCGAAAAACCGTGACGAACTGCTGGCGCTGATCCGTGATTCCGGGCAGAACGACCTTATCGACGAAGATACGCGCGATATGCTCGAAGGGGTAATGGACATCGCAGACCAACGCGTTCGCGACATCATGATCCCGCGCTCCCAGATGATTACTCTGAAACGCAACCAGACGCTGGATGAATGCCTTGATGTCATCATCGAGTCTGCCCACTCGCGTTTCCCGGTGATCAGCGAGGATAAAGATCACATTGAAGGGATTCTGATGGCGAAAGACTTGCTGCCGTTTATGCGCAGCGATGCTGAAGCCTTCAGCATGGACAAAGTGTTACGTCAGGCGGTTGTCGTTCCTGAAAGTAAGCGCGTAGACCGGATGCTGAAAGAGTTTCGCTCTCAGCGATACCACATGGCGATCGTCATTGACGAATTCGGCGGTGTTTCCGGTCTGGTGACCATTGAAGACATCCTGGAACTGATTGTTGGTGAGATTGAAGACGAGTATGACGAAGAAGATGATATTGACTTCCGTCAACTTAGCCGTCACACCTGGACCGTGCGTGCGCTGGCTTCCATCGAAGATTTCAACGAAGCGTTCGGCACCCACTTTAGCGATGAAGAGGTCGATACCATCGGTGGTCTGGTGATGCAGGCGTTTGGGCATCTTCCGGCGCGTGGCGAAACCATCGACATCGACGGTTACCAGTTCAAAGTGGCGATGGCCGACAGTCGGCGTATTATTCAGGTTCATGTCAAAATCCCGGATGACTCACCCCAGCCGAAGCTGGATGAATAAAACCGAAACTGGATAGATAACTACATGGCTTTTGCCTCATTACTTGAACGCCAGCGCATTCGCCTGCTGCTGGCGTTATTATTCGGTGCCTGCGGAACGCTGGCCTTCTCCCCTTATGACGTCTGGCCTGCGGCGATTGTTTCGCTGATGGGGCTTCAGGCTCTGACCTTTAACCGCCGCCCACTTCAGTCTGCCGCTATCGGCTTCTGCTGGGGATTTGGCCTGTTTGGCACCGGTATTAACTGGGTATATGTCAGCATCGCGACCTTTGGCGGGATGCCAGGCCCGGTAAACATCTTCCTGGTGGTGCTGCTGGCGGCGTATCTTTCGCTGTATACCGGACTGTTTGCTGGTGTTCTGGCGCGGCTGTGGCCGAAAACCACCTGGCTGCGCGTGACGATTGCCGCCCCTGCCCTCTGGCAAGTCACCGAGTTTCTGCGCGGTTGGGTGCTAACTGGCTTTCCGTGGTTGCAGTTCGGCTATAGCCAGATTGACGGGCCGTTAAAAGGGCTGGCACCGATAATGGGCGTGGAAGCCATTAACTTCCTGCTGATGATGGTTAGTGGCCTGCTGGCGCTGGCGCTGGTCAAACGCAACTGGCGTCCGCTGGTGGTGGCCGTTGTGCTGTTTGCACTCCCCTTCCCTCTGCGTTACATCCAGTGGTTTACCCCGCAACCGGAGAAAACCATTCAGGTTTCAATGGTTCAGGGTGATATTCCACAATCACTGAAGTGGGATGAAAGCCAGCTTCTTAATACGCTGAAGATTTACTACAACGCGACAGCACCGCTGATGGGTAAATCGTCATTGATTATCTGGCCAGAGTCAGCAATTACCGATCTGGAAATGAATCAGCAACCGTTCCTCAAAGAGCTGGATGGCGTGCTGCGTGAAAAAGGTAGCTCGCTGATCACCGGGATTGTCGACGCGCGCCTCAATAAGCTGAACCGCTACGATACCTACAACACCATCATCACGCTGGGTAAAGGTGCACCTTACAGCTATGAATCGACCAATCGCTATAACAAAAACCATCTGGTGCCGTTTGGCGAGTTTGTCCCGCTGGAGTCGATTCTGCGTCCGTTAGCGCCGTTCTTTGATCTGCCGATGTCGTCATTCAGCCGCGGGCCTTATATCCAGCCGCCGCTGTCCGTGAATGGTATTCAGCTTACCGCAGCCATTTGCTACGAGATCATTCTTGGCGAGCAGGTGCGCGATAACTTCCGCCCGGATACCGACTATCTGCTGACTATCTCCAACGATGCATGGTTTGGTAAGTCTATTGGCCCGTGGCAGCACTTCCAGATGGCGCGAATGCGTGCGCTGGAACTGGCGCGCCCGCTGCTGCGTAGCACCAACAACGGCATTACGGCGGTGATTGGCCCACAGGGTGAGGTTCAGGCGATGATCCCGCAATTCACCCGCGAGGTGTTAACCACTAACGTGACGCCGACTACCGGACTCACACCGTACGCACGTACCGGCAACTGGCCGCTGTGGGTGCTGACGGCACTGTTTGGTTTTGCCTCTGTGTTGATGAGTCTCCGTCAGCGACGTAAATAATCCCTTCTAATTGTGCCGGAATACATTACGTATTTCGGCACGCTCACCGGATGCGGCGTCAATGCGTTATCCGGATGACAAAATTCCCCTATCCAACTTTGGCACATCTATTGCTTTGTTATACAAGGCAAACCTTGAACCGGTGTCGGTACAACCAGGTTGCACCATAGCAATCCACCGATAGCACCAAAA
Organism: Escherichia sp. MOD1-EC6162; assembly: GCF_002965125.1. Lineage (NCBI taxonomy): Bacteria > Pseudomonadati > Pseudomonadota > Gammaproteobacteria > Enterobacterales > Enterobacteriaceae > Escherichia > Escherichia sp. MOD1-EC6162. The sequence goes on along the minus strand of NZ_PTSB01000023.1, from coordinate 32,045 downwards.
GAGTGCATTTTGAGAATTTTGCTTCGGAATGGTGCGGTGCATCTCGCAAAAACAAACAATAAAACATCAATATCTTTACATTTATACAAACTAAATGTTACCTAACAAGCACAACACTGCACAATAAAGTTGCAGATGATAACAACACAAACACTCACAACGGGTATCCATGCGTTCTTAACGCAGAAGATAAAGGAGTTGGATATGCAATTACGTAAATCTGCCACAGCAATCCTGGCCCTGGCGCTTTCCGCAGGTCTGGCACAGGCAGAAGACACTGCCCCGACTGCAGGCAGTACGCTGGACAAAATCGCCAAAAACGGCGTGATTGTCGTCGGTCACCGCGAATCTTCGGTGCCTTTCTCTTATTACGACAACCAGCAAAAAGTGGTGGGTTACTCTCAGGATTATTCCAACGCCATTGTCGAGGCAGTGAAAAAGAAACTCAACAAACCGGATCTGCAGGTGAAACTGATCCCGATCACCTCACAAAACCGTATTCCGCTGCTGCAAAACGGCACTTTCGATTTTGAATGTGGTTCTACCACCAACAACCTCGAACGCCAGAAACAGGCGGCTTTCTCCGACACCATTTTCGTGGTCGGTACGCGCCTGCTGACCAAAAAAGACGGTGATGTTAAAGATTTTGCTGATCTGAAAGACAAAGCCGTAGTAGTCACTTCCGGCACCACTTCTGAAGTTCTGCTCAACAAACTGAATGAAGATCAGAAGATGAATATGCGCATCATCAGCGCCAAAGACCATGGTGACTCTTTCCGCACGCTGGAAAGCGGTCGTGCCGTTGCCTTTATGATGGATGACGCCCTGCTGGCCGGTGAACGAGCGAAAGCGAAGAAGCCTGATAACTGGGAAATCGTCGGCAAACCGCAGTCTCAGGAAGCTTACGGCTGCATGCTGCGCAAAGATGATCCGCAATTCAAAAAGCTGATGGATGACACCATCGCCCAGGTGCAGACCTCCGGTGAAGCGGAAAAATGGTTTGATAAGTGGTTCAAAAACCCCATTCCACCGAAAAACCTGAACATGAATTTCGAGTTGTCGGACGAAATGAAAGCACTGTTCAAAGAACCTAATGACAAAGCACTGAACTAATTACAAGAACCAGGGGCGGAAAGTTCAGCCCTCTCGATTGTTACGTAGCACGGACAGACTATACGCCTGATGGTCGTTCCCCATCGGGCCTGAAAACCGCAATACGCTGGGTAACAATCTTCGAGGGTAGCAGTTAACGCTGCTACCCTTTTTTTTCTGGAGTAGATTTATGTCTATAGACTGGAACTGGGGTATTTTTTTACAACAAGCCCCGTTCGGCAACACCACCTATCTCGGCTGGATCTGGAGCGGCTTTCAGGTCACTATCGCTCTGTCGATCTGCGCCTGGATTATCGCTTTCCTCGTCGGCTCGTTATTCGGCATTTTACGTACCGTTCCAAACCGTTTTCTCTCCGGTCTGGGCACGTTGTATGTCGAACTGTTCCGCAACGTGCCACTGATTGTGCAATTCTTTACCTGGTATCTGGTGATCCCAGAACTACTGCCGGAAAAAATCGGCATGTGGTTTAAGGCGGAGCTGGATCCCAATATTCAGTTTTTCCTTTCTTCCATGCTCTGCCTGGGGCTGTTTACTGCCGCTCGTGTTTGCGAACAGGTACGCGCCGCGATCCAGTCGCTGCCACGAGGGCAGAAGAATGCCGCACTGGCGATGGGGCTGACGCTGCCGCAAGCCTACCGCTATGTTCTGTTACCTAACGCCTATCGTGTTATCGTCCCACCGATGACCTCTGAGATGATGAACCTGGTGAAAAACTCCGCCATCGCCTCAACCATTGGTCTGGTAGATATGGCAGCACAGGCCGGAAAATTGCTCGATTACTCCGCCCACGCCTGGGAATCGTTTACCGCCATCACGCTGGCGTATGTGCTGATTAACGCCGTTATTATGCTGGTGATGACGCTGGTCGAACGTAAAGTTCGCCTGCCCGGCAACATGGGAGGCAAATAATGTACGAGTTTGACTGGAGTTCAATCGTTCCTTCCCTGCCGTATCTGCTGGATGGGCTGGTGATCACCCTGAAAATCACCATCACGGCAGTCGTGATTGGTATTTTGTGGGGCACGATGCTGGCGGTAATGCGCCTGTCCAGCTTTGCACCCGTGGCGTGGTTTGCCAAAGCCTACGTCAACGTGTTCCGTTCAATACCGTTAGTGATGGTTCTGTTGTGGTTTTACCTGATCGTGCCGGGTTTTCTGCAAAACGTGCTGGGATTATCACCCAAAACCGATATCCGCTTAATTTCTGCAATGGTGGCATTTTCGATGTTTGAAGCGGCCTACTATTCCGAGATTATCCGCGCCGGTATTCAAAGTATTTCTCGTGGTCAGTCGAGCGCTGCGCTGGCGTTAGGAATGACCCACTGGCAGTCGATGAAACTGATTATTCTGCCGCAGGCGTTCCGTGCGATGGTGCCGCTGCTGCTCACTCAGGGCATCGTCCTGTTTCAGGATACCTCGCTGGTGTATGTGTTATCTCTGGCCGATTTCTTCCGTACCGCCTCAACCATTGGTGAACGTGATGGTACGCAGGTGGAGATGATCCTGTTTGCCGGATTTGTTTATTTCATCATTAGCCTTAGCGCATCGTTGTTGGTCAGCTACTTGAAAAGAAGGACAGCATAATGATTACCCTGAAAAATGTTTCAAAATGGTATGGTCACTTTCAGGTGCTGACCGACTGCTCAACCGAAGTAAAAAAAGGTGAAGTGGTGGTGGTTTGCGGCCCGTCCGGCTCCGGTAAATCGACACTGATTAAAACCGTCAACGGCCTCGAACCGGTGCAGCAAGGTGAAATCACCGTTGATGGCATCGTGGTTAACGATAAGAAAACCGATCTGGCAAAACTGCGTTCCCGCGTCGGAATGGTGTTCCAGCATTTTGAGTTGTTTCCCCATCTGTCGATTATCGAAAACCTGACCCTGGCGCAGGTAAAAGTGCTTAAACGCGATAAAGCGCCCGCCCGCGAAAAGGCCCTGAAACTGCTGGAACGCGTGGGACTTTCTGCGCATGCCAATAAGTTTCCGGCGCAGCTTTCCGGTGGTCAGCAGCAGCGTGTAGCGATTGCCCGCGCATTATGTATGGATCCTATTGCGATGCTGTTCGACGAACCGACATCGGCACTGGATCCGGAGATGATCAACGAAGTGCTGGATGTGATGGTGGAGCTGGCGAATGAAGGAATGACTATGATGGTGGTCACCCACGAAATGGGCTTTGCCCGTAAAGTAGCAAATCGGGTGATCTTTATGGATGAAGGTAAAATTGTCGAAGACTCGCCAAAAGACGCGTTCTTTGATGATCCGAAATCAGACCGCGCAAAAGACTTCCTCGCGAAAATACTGCACTAATAAGTCAGGCGCGCATACTCAAGTGCGCGCCATCTCACGCTTTATCGTTTCGCCTCTCGTATCTGTTACATCCCGGCGTTACCCTTGTCGCAAAGAAGCACACAACAAGGAGCAACAATGGCACTGCCAATTCTGTTAGATTGCGACCCAGGTCATGATGACGCTATCGCAATAGTTCTCGCCCTCGCCTCACCAGAGCTTGATGTCAAAGCCATCACATCCTCCGCCGGAAACCAGACGCCCGATAAAACATTACGTAATGTTCTGCGTATGCTGACCCTACTTAATCGCACCGATATTCCGGTGGCTGGTGGCGCAGTAAAACCGTTAATGCGTGACTTGATTATCGCGGACAATGTGCACGGCGAAAGCGGCCTGGACGGCCCGGCATTGCCGGAACCGGCGTTTGCGCCGCAAAATTGCACGGCGGTGGAGCTGATGGCGAAAACGCTGCGCGAAAGTGCTGAACCCGTCACGATAGTTTCCACCGGACCACAAACTAACGTTGCGTTGTTGCTCAACAGCCACCCGGAGCTGCATAACAAAATCGCTCAAATTGTGATTATGGGCGGCGCGATGGGACTCGGTAACTGGACGCCAGCGGCAGAATTTAATATTTACGTTGACCCGGAAGCGGCGGAAATTGTCTTCCAGTCAGGGATTCCGGTGGTGATGGCTGGTCTGGATGTCACCCACAAAGCGCAAATTTACGTTGAGGATACCGAGCGTTTCCGCGCTATTGGTAACCCTGTTTCAACCATCGTTGCCGAACTGCTGGATTTCTTCCTCGAATATCACAAAGACGAAAAATGGGGCTTTGTCGGCGCACCGTTGCATGATCCATGCACCATCGCCTGGCTGCTAAAACCTGAACTGTTTACCACCGTTGAACGCTGGGTTGGTGTCGAAACACAAGGGAAATATACTCAGGGTATGACGGTTGTTGATTATTACTATCTCACTGGTAATAAACCAAATACCACCATAATGGTCGATGTGGATCGTCAGGGCTTTGTTGATTTACTGGCCGATCGTCTGAAATTTTACGCTTAATACACGTCATTGATTAAGATCACCACGTGAAAATGGGGTGATCTTACTCTGACTCTCTCTTTTTCCTTCAAGATATAAATGCAATGGATAATGCAGAACTCGCCATTGGTATCGATCTCGGTACTACCAATAGTTTAATTGCCGTCTGGAAAGGCGGTGCCGCACAATTAATTCCAAATAAATTCGGTGAATATTTAACACCATCCATAATTAGCATGGATGAAAATAATCATATTCTGGTCGGAAAACCGGCTGTATCACGGCGCACTTCGCATCCGGATAAAACCGCAGCGTTATTTAAACGCGCAATGGGCAGTAATACCAACTGGCGGTTAGGCAGCGACACATTTAACGCGCCAGAACTATCCTCTTTGGTATTACGCTCATTAAAAGAAGATGCCGAAGAATTTCTGCAACGTCCGATTAAAGATGTGGTGATCTCCGTTCCGGCTTATTTCAGCGATGAACAACGCAAGCATACCCGTTTAGCAGCGGAGTTAGCCGGGTTAAATGCAGTACGCTTAATTAATGAACCCACAGCAGCCGCGATGGCGTATGGCCTGCATACGCAACAAAACACCCGCTCGCTGGTTTTTGATCTCGGAGGCGGCACGTTTGACGTCACGGTGCTCGAATACGCCACGCCGGTGATTGAAGTTCACGCCTCCGCTGGCGACAACTTCCTTGGTGGCGAAGATTTTACTCATATGCTGGTGGATGAAGTGTTAAAACGCGCCGCAGTGGCTAAAAACACGCTCAACGAAAGTGAACTGGCGGCGCTGTATGTCTGTGTAGAAGCGGCAAAATGTGGCAATCAATTACCGCTGCACATTCACTGGCAGTACCAGGAAGAAACGCGGGAGTGCGAATTTTACGAGAACGAACTGGAAGATTTGTGGTTACCGCTACTCAACCGCTTGCGTGTGCCTATCGAACAGGCATTGCGCGATGCACGTTTGAAACCGAGTCAAATCGACAGTCTGGTGCTGGTTGGTGGCGCTTCGCAAATGCCATTAGTACAGCGAATTGCGGTACGTCTGTTTGGCAAGTTGCCGTATCAAAGCTACGATCCGAGCACCATTGTCGCATTGGGCGCAGCAATCCAGGCCGCCTGCCGCTTACGCAGTGAAGATATTGAAGAAGTGATCCTCACCGATATCTGCCCTTACTCTTTGGGCGTAGAAGTAAACCGTCAGGGGGTTTCCGGCATTTTCTCACCGATTATTGAACGAAACACGACTGTACCTGTATCGCGTGTAGAAACTTACTCGACCATGCACCCGGAGCAGGATTCAATTACGGTTAATGTCTACCAGGGGGAAAACCACAAAGTTAAGAACAATATTCTGGTGGAGTCCTTCGATGTGCCGCTGAAAAAAACCGGCGCTTACCAGTCTATCGATATTCGTTTTAGCTATGATATCAACGGATTGCTTGAAGTTGACGTGCTTCTGGAAGATGGTAACGTTAAGTCCAGAGTGATTAATCACAGCCCGGTGACGTTAAATGCGCAGCAAATAGAAGAGAGTCGGGCGCGGTTATCGGCATTAAAAATTTATCCGCGCGATATGCTTATTAACCGAACTTTTAAAGCCAAACTGGAAGAGTTATGGGCACGAGCGCTGGGCGATGAAAGAGAAGAGATTGGCCGGGTGATTGCCGATTTTGATGCGGCATTGCAGTCAAACGACATAGCGCGCGTCGATGAAGTTCGTCGGCGGGCGAGCGATTATCTGGCCATTGAGATCCCTTAAGCACGGCTGCCGGATGCGGCGTAAACGCCTTATCCGGCCTACCCGTAGGTCGAATAAGATGCGTTAGCATCGCATCCGACATTGAAGGATAGGATGCGTTAGCCTCACATCTAACTGAACAACATCGCAATTTTGCCGAGTGCATAACCTATCACCAGCACCGTTAAGCTGATTTTGATAATGCTGATAATGCTCTGTGGTTTTTCAATCTCATCATTCTTCTCTTCATGTTTTTCAGGTATTGGCTCATCGACATCTTCATCCACCGGCTCCAGCTTCACTTTTGTCAACAGCATACGAGTGATAATCGCTTCTAACGGATGTGCTTCTCCGCATTCCAGCCGCGCCTTCAGGCGGGCCAGCTTCTCTTGTTTCGGAAACGCTTCCAGCACAACCTGTTCCGCTACCTGATACAGATTCAGTAACGGTGAATCTTGCTCTGTCTCGCTACCGACTTTTGATTTCCACCACGCCCATGCTTTGCGCTTATAAAACAGCGATTCAATAAATGATTGCCCTAAAGAGGATAATTTACCGCTATGTAATATTTGCGCCCACAAAAGCCGTGTTCGGGCGCTCTCGCCTGGAACATATTTCAGCGGCTTACCTTGTGCATCAACCATGCTCTGCGCTTCGATAACCATCACTAACAGCGCGAAATAATCCGGGCAATGTTGCGCACTCCACTGCAACAACAAATTATCCGCTTGCGTCGATGAATGACTCTCCCAGTATGCACAGAGATCGGCAAGCAGGCTTTCCCCCTCGCCGCAGTACAACCGTTGTGCACACTGGTAATAACGGGCATCTTCGCTTTCTGGTTCTTCCGCTTGCCACTGTTGGGCTACAGGAATGAGTTCCGCCATACCTGTTTGCACCGAGCTGTACCAGCGCAACAGTTTGCGATGTAACTTCGCATCATCAGGAATGAACCACGGACCTTCCATCGCTAAAAACGCAGTAACATAGTCAGGATGGTAACGACAGCAGCGTTCCAGCGCGAAGTAATACTCAATAGTCTGGTTTTGTAACGCGACGGGGTATTCCAGAAGGCTAAGAAAATCGAAACAATCCCCAGCCTGAATAGCCTCAAGAAAAGCCTCCCGCTCTTCTTCATCCATTCCTTCGCTGTCACTAAATGAATGCCAGTTCAAACGCCCGGCCAGCAAAGAAGCGCAATTTAATGAAAGGTATCGCGCTTCTATGGCGATTGCGCACAGCGACCAGCGTAATTGATCCACCTCTTCCATATTGTAGTTATTTAATTGTTGAATAAATTTCTGCCAGGCGGAGGGCTGAAAACGTTCACTTTCTGAATTCAGTAATGCCCTGAATGCGCTCAGTGCTTCATGTTCAACTGCGGTGTTGCTCTTTTCATCAACTGATTCTTCTACAGGATTTACCGCCAGTCGCAGCGCCTCTTCATAGGCCTGACGTAATGCTTTAAACCCTTGCGGATCGGTTTCGGGATGACACAACGGTAAGCGAGCAAGATAAGCCTGACGGATAATATCAATTTGCGTTGTGCTTTCGATTTCGAGAATTTGCCAACATGTTTTCATAGGTCGCTCACATCCTTAAGCGTTGCCGGGCATTCAGGCTGAACAGTTAATGGCCGCCAGGGAAGCGTGGCATAGAAACGATCGCTTCCTGCCACCAGTTCTTCAAACATTCGGCTTCCGGCACTATCGTATTTGTACAGGGTTAGCGCCTCGTGTAGCGAAGCGTTGTCTTCACACTGGGAGGATTGCCAGTAGAGACGCCCTAACGAATAGGCGGAAAAATAGTGCATCCAACTGTGATAGTAATAGTGTGCCCGAACATAAACGCGCGATTGCAGCCATAAACTTTCGTCTTCTGTCAGCCAATTATTGAGTACACCGACGCGCGACAAAAACCCCATCCGAACATAATCCCAGGCTTTGATTCCCCCTTCCCCACAGCACATAGCGGTTTGGGCAACGAATTGGGTATAAATCAACCCGCGTTCGGAGCCACCAGCAATTAATGCTTTCCACTCATCAGGGGAAGAGCGATGCCATGCCAGATATAAACCAGCTAAATTATTCGCGTGGCCATCATCAGTCATTTGGTAAATAGTCTGAATTAAATCATCACGATTATTTATTCCCCAGGATGATGAGAGATCAAATTCTTTTATTCCGGTATACATTTTTGGCGAGTCGTGTGCAGGCTTGCATCCCTGATTAAGAATTTCCATTGGCGTAGAAAGCGCAAATAGAAGGTGTTGTTCATCCTTATCCATTTATTAACAATCCTTTAAGTACATTAACTGACTACTTTTTTATTAATGATGAGTATAAACTTGACGCTTTCAAAATAAAAAGAAAATCGAAGCATTGATAAATGAACAAAAAAATATATTTTATATTCGCAATATTTATAGTTGCGGCAATCACTTGTATTAGCCAACCTAAGAAAACGACCTTGCGCGATAAAGCTATGGCGAATTATGTCTTTGATTATTTAAGCGCACCGGGCAGCCTTCCGTTTACCACGGCAGCAACGGAACTTTCCGCCATTCATGGTCACTCAACATCGCAATATCGCCTTGGCGAATTTTATCTTCATGGTAGTAATGGTAAACCGCTGGATTATGCAATGGCGAGGTACTGGTATGAGCAATCGGCGGAACAGGAAAATCCGCGCGCGCAGAGCAAACTAGGGTGGATCTACCTGAAAGGGCTGGGAGTCAAACCCGATACCCGTAAAGCAATTCTCTGGTATAAAGAAGCCGCTAAACAAGGGTATGTTCATGCACAATACACATTGGGTTTGATCTACAGAAACGGCACAGGCATAAACGTCAATAATTATGAAGCCCGCAAATGGTTGAAACTGGCAGCGGAACAACATTATAAAAATGCGGAAGAATTACTTGCAGAGCTTCCCGCACATTAAGATTTTTATCAGCCAACTAAATGGAGAATGCAACGGGTAAATACAGGATGGTCTGGAAGTTAAAAACATTACCCCTGGCAATGGCATATAAAAAGGATTCCAGTTCTTTTTCGTCTATTATCCCGGCATTTTCCTCCTGCAACCACCGCACTCTTTCTGCTAATAACACGACATACTCGAAAGATAAATAGGCAGCATTCATGGTTATCCTGCACAGCAACCAGCGTAACTTATCAATCTATTCCATTGAGCAATGATTTAATTGATGAATGAATCGCTGCCAGGTGGACTGCTTAAATCGTTCCTCATCCGAGGATAATAATGCGCGAAATGCCAGCAAAATTTCATGTTCTGCAATTTCAGTGTATTAAGAACATGCATTAGCAGCCAATTTGCCGGGGCGCATTCTCGACGATACAGCCCCCTAAATATGAAGAAGCGGTTGACTGGTAAAGGCTGTCGATCTCCGACAGGCTCTCAACTTGTACCGTAAAGTTCAGTCATCCGCTACAAGAGATGTCAGTAAAGAAATCCGTGAGATTGAAAATTTACTGTAGAGATAAAAACAGATAAGGGTCGGACGATTTTCATTCGACCCAAATTATCTTTATTACTGTGCGAAATCAGACTATTACGGCTCGAACGGGCGTCTCTGGAACTGGTCGTGACCGCATTTCGGGCATAGCGTCAGCACTTCCGGCGTGTAGATTGGGAGATGAAAATGACATTTCTCGCAGACCAGATTCCCCAGCCCTACCACTTCTCCGCTGTGGTAAACCCCGTGATGGTTGAGATCCTGGAAAACTTCGCGCCACTCAAGCTGCGTTTTATCGGTGATATCCGCCAGCTCCTGCCACAAGCTTTCTTTAATCACCCGCATAAAAACACTGTCAGATTCTTCTTTCAGACTCTCTTCATAGCTCATAGCGAACTCTTCCAGGTCACGTCTGACGGCGCGTGTCAGTTCATCGACCTCGGTTCGCGTTAACTCCCCTGTTTTTATTACGCGCTCGCGCGCCTGTTCTACCAGCGCGTCGATATCACGCTCGCCATTGCGCAGGCGTTCGCTCAGTGACGCGACCAGTTCACGGTAATATTGAGCAACCTTGTTCATCGTTTCATCTCCCGGGTCGTTAACTGACTATAATAATAGACGTTCTTTGTTCCTTACTTTGCTAATACGCCCACAAACTCTGTAAATTAATGTATGAATAATCCGGGCATCATTTCAACGTCGAGTGCGCGAAAGGCTGTTTTGACGCGGACGTTTGGGCTATGCTATGCGGATCTGAAAAACCACCTCAACGCTACATTTGTAGCCGTATTGAAAACAGGACCACTGGCTGCCATGCAAGAGCAATACCGCCCGGAAGAGATAGAATCCAAAGTACAGCTTCACTGGGATGAGAAGCGCACATTTGAAGTAACCGAAGACGAGAGCAAAGAGAAGTATTACTGCCTGTCTATGCTTCCCTATCCTTCTGGTCGACTACACATGGGCCACGTTCGTAACTACACCATTGGTGACGTGATCGCCCGCTACCAGCGTATGCTGGGCAAAAACGTTCTTCAGCCGATCGGCTGGGATGCGTTTGGTCTGCCTGCGGAAGGCGCAGCGGTGAAAAACAACACCGCGCCAGCACCGTGGACGTATGACAACATCGCGTACATGAAAAACCAGCTCAAAATGCTGGGCTTTGGTTATGACTGGAGCCGCGAGCTGGCGACCTGTACGCCAGAATACTACCGTTGGGAACAGAAATTCTTCACCGAGCTGTATAAAAAAGGCCTGGTGTATAAGAAGACTTCTGCGGTCAACTGGTGCCCGAACGACCAGACCGTACTGGCGAACGAGCAGGTTATCGACGGCTGCTGCTGGCGTTGTGATACCAAAGTTGAACGTAAAGAGATCCCGCAGTGGTTTATCAAAATCACCGCTTACGCTGACGAGCTGCTTAACGATCTGGATAAACTGGATCACTGGCCAGACACTGTTAAAACCATGCAGCGTAACTGGATCGGTCGTTCCGAAGGCGTGGAAATCACCTTCAACGTTAACGACTATGACAACACACTGACCGTTTACACTACCCGCCCTGACACCTTTATGGGTTGTACCTACCTGGCGGTAGCGGCAGGTCACCCGCTGGCACAGAAGGCAGCGGAAAATAATCCTGAACTGGCGGCCTTTATTGATGAATGCCGTAACACCAAAGTTGCCGAAGCTGAAATGGCGACGATGGAGAAAAAAGGCGTCGATACCGGCTTTAAAGCTGTTCATCCATTAACTGGCGAAGAAATTCCGGTTTGGGCGGCAAACTTCGTATTGATGGAGTACGGCACTGGCGCAGTCATGGCCGTTCCGGGTCACGACCAGCGCGATTACGAATTTGCCTCTAAATATGGTCTGAACATCAAGCCGGTTATCCTGGCGGCTGACGGTTCTGAACCGGATCTCTCCCAGCAGGCGCTGACGGAAAAAGGCGTGCTGTTCAACTCTGGCGAGTTCAACGGTCTTGACCATGAAGCGGCCTTTAACGCCATTGCCGACAAACTGACGGCAATGGGCGTTGGCGAGCGTAAAGTTAACTATCGCCTGCGTGACTGGGGTGTTTCCCGTCAACGTTACTGGGGTGCGCCAATCCCAATGGTTACGCTGGAAGACGGTACTGTAATGCCAACTCCGGATGACCAACTGCCGGTGATCCTACCGGAAGATGTGGTGATGGACGGCATTACCAGCCCAATCAAAGCAGATCCTGAGTGGGCGAAAACCACTGTTAACGGTATGCCAGCACTGCGTGAAACCGACACCTTCGACACCTTTATGGAGTCCTCCTGGTACTATGCGCGCTACACTTGCCCGGAGTACAAAGAAGGTATGCTGGATTCCAAAGCGGCTAACTACTGGCTGCCGGTAGATATCTACATTGGTGGTATCGAACACGCCATCATGCACCTGCTCTACTTCCGCTTCTTCCATAAACTGATGCGTGATGCAGGTATGGTGAACTCTGACGAACCAGCGAAACAGTTGTTGTGTCAGGGCATGGTGCTGGCAGATGCTTTCTACTACGTTGGCGAAAACGGCGAGCGTAACTGGGTTTCTCCGGTTGATGCCATCGTTGAGCGTGACGAGAAAGGCCGTATCGTGAAAGCGAAAGACGCGGCAGGTCATGAGCTGGTGTATACCGGCATGAGCAAAATGTCCAAATCGAAGAATAACGGTATCGACCCGCAGGTAATGGTTGAACGTTATGGTGCGGACACCGTTCGTCTGTTTATGATGTTCGCATCTCCGGCAGATATGACGCTCGAATGGCAGGAGTCCGGCGTTGAAGGGGCTAACCGCTTCCTGAAACGTGTCTGGAAACTGGTTTACGAGCACACTGCAAAAGGTGATGTTGCGGCACTGAACGTCGATGCACTGACTGAAGATCAGAAAGCTCTGCGTCGCGATGTTCATAAAACTATCGCTAAAGTAACCGATGATATCGGCCGTCGTCAGACCTTCAACACCGCAATTGCGGCGATTATGGAGCTGATGAACAAGCTGGCGAAAGCGCCGACCGATAGCGAGCAGGATCGCGCGCTGATGCAGGAAGCTCTGCTGGCCGTTGTGCGTATGCTTAACCCGTTCACGCCGCACATCTGCTTCACCTTGTGGCAGGAGCTGAAAGGCGAAGGCGATATCGACAACGCGCCGTGGCCGGTTGCTGACGAAAAAGCGATGGTGGAAGATTCCACGCTGGTGGTTGTGCAGGTTAACGGTAAAGTCCGTGCCAAAATCACCGTTCCGGTGGATGCAACGGAAGAGCAGGTTCGCGAACGTGCTGGCCAGGAACATCTGGTGGCAAAATATCTTGATGGCGTTACCGTACGTAAAGTGATTTACGTACCGGGTAAACTCCTCAATCTGGTCGTTGGCTAAGCGCGGGAGGAAGCGTGCGATATCTGGCAACATTGTTGTTATCTCTGGCGGTGTTAATCACCGCCGGGTGTGGCTGGCATCTGCGTAACACCACGCAGATTCCTTCCACCATGAAAGTCATGATCCTGGACTCTGGCGACCCGAACGGGCCGTTAAGCCGTGCGGTGCGTAATCAGTTGCGTCTGAACGGTGTTGAGCTACTTGATAAAGAAACTACACGCAAGGATGTCCCATCTCTGCGTCTGGGCAAAGTGGGCATCGCGAAAGATACCGCCTCGGTATTCCGTAACGGTCAAACAGCAGAGTATCAGATGATCATGACGGTGAATGCGACCGTATTGATCCCTGGCCGTGACATCTACCCGATTAGCGCCAAAGTCTTCCGTTCGTTCTTCGATAACCCGCAAATGGCGTTAGCGAAAGATAATGAGCAGAGCATGATCATTCAAGAGATGTACGACCGTGCCGCCGAACAGCTTATTCGTAAGCTGCCAAGCATTCGCGCTGCGGATATCCGTTCCGACGAAGATACGTCGACAACAACGGATACTACAGCAACGCCTGCACGCGTCTCCACCACACTGGGTAACTGATGATTCGGTTGTACCCAGAACAACTCCGCGCGCAGCTCAATGAAGGGCTGCGCGCGGCGTATCTTTTACTTGGTAACGATCCCCTGTTGTTGCAGGAAAGCCAGGACGCTGTTCGTCAGGTGGCCGCAGCACAAGGATTCGAAGAACACCACACTTTCTCCATTGATCCCAACACGGACTGGAATGCGATTTTTTCGTTATGCCAGGCCATGAGCCTGTTCGCCAGTCGACAAACGCTGTTGCTGTTATTACCAGAAAATGGGCCAAATGCAGCGATCAATGAACAACTATTCACGCTCACCGGACTTCTGCATGACGATCTGCTGTTGATCATACGCGGCAATAAGTTAAGTAAAGCGCAGGAAAATGCCGCCTGGTTTACCGCACTTGCCAATCGAAGTGTGCAGGTAACCTGTCAGACGCCGGAACAGGCTCAGCTCCCTCGCTGGGTTGCCACGCGAGCCAAACAGCTCAACCTGGAACTGGATGACGCCGCAAATCAGGTACTCTGCTATTGTTATGAAGGTAACCTGTTGGCGCTGGCACAGGCACTGGAGCGATTGTCGTTACTCTGGCCTGACGGCAAACTGACGCTGCCACGCGTTGAGCAAGCGGTGAATGATGCCGCGCATTTCACCCCTTTTCATTGGGTTGATGCTTTGTTAATGGGCAAAAGCAAGCGCGCGTTGCATATTCTTCAGCAACTGCGTCTGGAAGGCAGCGAGCCGGTTATTTTGTTGCGCACGTTACAACGTGAACTGTTGTTACTGGTTAACCTGAAACGCCAGTCTGCCCATACGCCATTACGCGTGTTGTTTGATAAGCATCGCGTTTGGCAGAACCGCCGGGGCATGATGGGTGAGGCGTTAAATCGCCTAAGCCAGCCGCAGTTACGTCAGGCCGTGCAACTTCTGGCACGAACGGAACTCACCCTCAAACAAGATTACGGTCAGTCGGTGTGGGCAGAGCTGGAGGGGTTATCTCTTCTGTTAAGCCATAAACCACTGGCGGACGTATTTATCGATGGTTGATATGAAATCTTTACAGGCTCTGTTTGGCGGCACCTTTGACCCGGTGCACTATGGTCATCTTAAACCCGTGGAAACACTGGCGAATTTGATTGGTCTGACGCGGGTTACTATCATCCCTAACAATGTTCCTCCGCATCGTCCGCAGCCGGAAGCGAACAGCGCACAGCGAAAACACATGCTTGAACTGGCGATTGCCGACAAGCCTCTGTTTACCCTGGATGAACGCGAGTTAAAGCGCAATGCCCCCTCTTACACTGCACAAACACTAAAAGAGTGGCGGCAAGAGCAAGGACCAGATGTGCCGCTGGCATTTATTATCGGTCAGGATTCATTGCTGACCTTTCCGACCTGGTACGAATACGAAACCATTCTCGACAATGCACACTTGATTGTCTGTCGGCGTCCCGGTTATCCGCTTGAAATGGCGCAACCACAGTATCAACAGTGGTTGGAAGATCATTTGACGCATAACCCGGAAGATCTGCATCTTCAGTCTGCCGGTAAAATTTATCTTGCTGAAACGCCGTGGTTTAACATTTCTGCGACCATTATCCGCGAACGTTTGCAAAACGGTGAATCGTGTGAGGATTTGTTGCCGGAGTCAGTATTGACCTACATTAACCAACAAAGCTTGTATCGCTGATACCTGTCATCACGGAGGGAATGATGCGACTATGGTTAATTCGTCATGGAGAAACGCAAGCGAATGTCGATGGTTTATATAGTGGTCATGCGCCAACGCCACTGACCGCGCGCGGTGTCGAGCAAGCGCAAAGCCTGCATACCCTGCTGCGTGATGTTCCCTTCGATATAGTTTTATGCAGTGAACTGGAACGTGCGCAGCATACCGCGCGGCTGGTTCTCAGCGATCGTCAGCTCTCCCTACACACCGTCCCTGAACTCAACGAAATGTTTTTTGGTGACTGGGAGATGCGGCACCATCGCGATTTGATGCAAGAAGATGCTGAAAATTACAGCGCGTGGTGCGATGACTGGCAGCATACCATCCCGACTAACGGTGAAGGGTTTCAGGCGTTTTCGCAACGCGTAGAGCGCTTTATCGCCGGGCTTAAGGAATATCAGCAATATAAAAATATATTAGTCGTCAGCCATCAGGGCGTGTTGAGCCTGTTAATTGCCCGTTTAATTGGCATGCCCGCCGGGGCAATGTGGCATTTTCGCATCGACCAGGGATGCTGGAGCGCCATTGATATCAACGAAACATTTGTAACCTTGCGTGTCCTCAATAGCCGTGCCATCGGGTTCGAGAGCGCATGACTTTTCTGTTTTTTTACGGGTAAGCCGCAACGACCATTGACAGCCCCGGGCAGGCTGATATTCTCCGCAGCCAGACTTTTTCCGCTAAACACGACTTTGTAGAAATTGTTTTACAAAAATGGCGATGCAATCTGCGGCGCGGGGTGGGATGATAGCCCACTTTCGAAGCCGATTCGGAGACAATTGTCCCGAAATCGCCTCTGGTTCAGGTATACTGACAGACCATTTTTATCTTTTTTGATTCACCCAGGGGGAAAACTTGCAGGGTAAAGCACTCCAGGATTTTGTTATCGACAAAATTGATGACCTCAAAGGTCAGGACATCATCGCCTTAGACGTTCAGGGCAAATCCAGCATCACCGACTGCATGATCATCTGTACGGGTACATCCAGCCGTCATGTCATGTCTATTGCCGACCATGTGGTGCAGGAGTCCCGTGCAGCGGGTCTGTTGCCGCTCGGCGTTGAAGGTGAAAACAGCGCTGACTGGATCGTCGTCGATCTGGGCGATGTGATTGTCCATGTTATGCAGGAAGAGAGCCGTCGCCTGTATGAGCTGGAAAAACTCTGGAGTTAATGTGTGAAGCTGCAACTTGTCGCCGTAGGAACGAAAATGCCGGACTGGGTACAAACCGGTTTTACCGAGTACCTGCGTCGTTTTCCAAAAGATATGCCTTTTGAGCTGATTGAAATACCGGCCGGAAAACGCGGCAAGAACGCGGACATCAAGCGCATACTCGACAAAGAGGGTGAGCAAATGCTGGCAGCCGCAGGTAAAAACCGCATTGTCACCCTCGATATTCCAGGCAAGCCCTGGGACACGCCGCAGTTAGCCGCTGAACTGGAACGCTGGAAACTCGATGGCCGCAACGTCAGCCTGCTTATTGGCGGGCCGGAAGGGTTATCGCCTGCCTGTAAAGCAGCAGCAGAACAAAGCTGGTCGCTTTCCGCGCTGACACTCCCCCATCCGCTGGTTCGCGTACTGGTCGCAGAAAGTCTGTACCGGGCGTGGAGCATCACCACCAACCATCCTTATCATCGTGAGTGATAAGAAAGCTTTGAGTAGAAAACGCAGCGGATGAAACTACAGAACTCTTTTCGCGACTATACGGCAGAGTCCGCGCTGTTTGTGCGCCGGGCGCTGGTCGCCTTTTTGGGGATTTTGCTGCTGACCGGCGTGCTTATCGCCAACCTGTATAATCTGCAAATTGTTCGTTTTACCGATTATCAGACCCGTTCTAATGAAAACCGCATCAAGCTGGTGCCTATCGCCCCCAGCCGCGGCATTATATACGACCGTAACGGCATCCCTCTGGCACTCAATCGCACTATCTATCAGATAGAGATGATGCCAGAGAAAGTCGATAACGTGCAGCAAACGCTGGATGCCCTGCGCAACGTGGTCGATCTGACCGATGACGATATTGCAGCCTTCAGAAAAGAGCGCGCACGTTCACACCGTTTTACCTCCATTCCGGTGAAAACTAATCTGACCGAAGTACAAGTTGCACGCTTTGCCGTCAATCAGTACCGTTTTCCGGGGGTGGAAGTGAAAGGCTATAAACGCCGTTACTATCCCTACGGCTCAGCACTGACGCATGTCATCGGTTACGTCTCGAAAATCAACGATAAAGATGTCGAACGCCTGAATAATGACGGCAAACTGGCCAACTATGCCGCGACGCATGACATTGGTAAGTTGGGAATTGAGCGTTATTACGAAGACGTGCTGCACGGTCAGACGGGTTATGAAGAAGTTGAAGTTAACAACCGTGGTCGCGTTATCCGCCAGTTAAAAGAAGTCCCACCGCAAGCCGGGCACGATATTTACCTGACGATTGATCTCAAACTCCAGCAGTATATTGAGACACTGCTGGCAGGCAGTCGTGCGGCTGTCGTGGTCACCGATCCGCGTACAGGTGGCGTTCTGGCGCTGGTTTCCACGCCAAGCTATGACCCGAACCTGTTTGTTGACGGCATCTCCAGCAAAGATTATTCCGCGTTGCTGAACGACCCGAACACACCGCTGGTGAACCGCGCCACGCAGGGGGTTTATCCGCCAGCCTCGACTGTTAAGCCGTATGTAGCTGTTTCTGCGCTTAGCGCGGGCGTCATTACCCGCAATACCAGCTTGTTCGACCCCGGCTGGTGGCAACTACCGGGTTCGGAAAAACGTTACCGTGACTGGAAAAAATGGGGGCATGGCCGCCTGAATGTCACGAGATCGCTGGAAGAATCTGCGGATACCTTCTTCTATCAGGTTGCCTACGATATGGGGATCGATCGCCTTTCCGAATGGATGGGTAAATTCGGTTACGGTCATTACACCGGTATCGATCTTGCTGAAGAACGTTCCGGTAACATGCCTACCCGCGAATGGAAACAGAAACGCTTTAAAAAACCGTGGTATCAGGGTGACACCATTCCGGTCGGTATCGGTCAGGGTTACTGGACTGCAACCCCTATCCAGATGAGTAAAGCACTGATGATCCTGATTAACGACGGTATCGTGAAGGTTCCACATTTGCTGATGAGCACCGCCGAAGATGGCAAACAGGTGCCGTGGGTGCCGCCACATGAACCACCAGTTGGCGATATTCATTCAGGTTACTGGGAGCTGGCAAAAGATGGCATGTTCGGGGTTGCCAACCGCCCTAATGGCACGGCGCATAAATACTTTGCCAGCGCACCGTACAAAATTGCGGCGAAATCTGGTACGGCGCAGGTCTTCGGTCTGAAAGCGAACGAAACTTATAATGCGCACAAAATTGCCGAACGTCTGCGTGACCACAAACTGATGACCGCATTTGCACCGTATAACAATCCGCAAGTGGCTGTCGCTATGATTCTGGAAAACGGCGGCGCGGGCCCGGCGGTCGGTACGCTAATGCGCCAGATCCTCGACCACATTATGCTTGGCGATAACAACACCGATCTGCCTGCGGAAAATCCAGCGGTTACCGCAGCGGAGGATCATTAATCATGACGGATAATCCGAATAAAAAAACATTCTGGGATAAAGTCCATCTTGATCCCACAATGCTGCTGATCTTACTGGCATTGCTGGTCTACAGTGCTTTGGTAATCTGGAGCGCCAGCGGCCAGGATATCGGCATGATGGAGCGTAAAATTGGCCAAATCGCAATGGGTCTGGTCATTATGGTGGTCATGGCGCAAATCCCTCCGCGCGTCTATGAAGGCTGGGCACCCTATCTCTATATCATCTGTATTATTTTACTGGTGGCAGTAGATGCCTTTGGTGCCATATCCAAAGGCGCTCAACGCTGGCTGGATCTCGGTATCGTCCGTTTCCAGCCATCGGAAATCGCCAAAATAGCCGTACCGTTGATGGTAGCTCGTTTTATCAACCGTGACGTTTGTCCGCCATCGTTAAAAAATACCGCCATCGCGCTGGTGCTGATTTTTATGCCAACACTGCTGGTGGCAGCGCAGCCAGACCTGGGGACATCAATCCTCGTTGCGCTTTCCGGGTTGTTTGTGCTTTTCCTCTCTGGCCTTAGCTGGCGCTTGATTGGCGTTGCGGTGGTGCTGGTAGCAGCATTCATTCCAATTCTGTGGTTCTTCCTGATGCATGATTACCAGCGCCAGCGCGTAATGATGCTCCTTGACCCGGAATCAGACCCACTCGGCGCGGGCTATCACATTATTCAGTCTAAAATTGCTATTGGCTCCGGTGGATTACGCGGCAAAGGCTGGCTGCACGGCACTCAGTCACAGCTTGAATTTCTGCCCGAACGCCATACCGACTTTATCTTCGCGGTACTGGCGGAAGAACTGGGGTTAGTAGGCATTTTGATTCTGCTCGCCCTCTACATTCTGTTGATCATGCGCGGACTGTGGATAGCCGCCAGAGCGCAAACCACCTTTGGTCGCGTCATGGCTGGCGGTTTAATGCTGATATTATTCGTTTATGTCTTCGTAAATATTGGTATGGTAAGCGGTATTCTGCCGGTTGTAGGGGTTCCGCTCCCACTGGTCAGTTATGGAGGATCGGCGCTCATAGTGCTGATGGCTGGGTTCGGGATTGTTATGTCAATCCACACCCACAGGAAAATGTTGTCGAAAAGCGTGTAAGAGGTGTGCAATGCGTAAGCAGTGGCTCGGGATCTGCATCGCGGCAGGAATGCTCGCGGCATGTACAAGCGATGATGGTCAGCAACAGACGGTAAGTGTGCCGCAGCCTGCGGTATGTAACGGCCCAATAGTTGAGATTGGCGGGGCAGAACCGCGTTTCGAACCACTGAACGCGACGGCGAATCAGGATTACCAGCGCGATGGCAAAAGCTACAAAATCGTGCAGGATCCTTCTCGCTTTAGTCAGGCGGGCCTGGCTGCTATTTATGATGCCGAACCTGGCAGCAATCTGACGGCCTCAGGTGAAGCATTCGATCCGATGCAGCTAACAGCGGCGCACCCGACGTTGCCGATCCCCAGCTATGCGCGAATCACTAACCTGGCTAACGGTCGGATGATTGTGGTGCGCATTAACGATCGTGGTCCTTATGGCAATGATCGCGTAATTTCGCTTTCTCGCGCAGCTGCCGACCGTCTTAACACGTCGAACAACACCAAAGTTCGCATCGATCCCATTATTGTGGCGCAAGATGGTTCGCTGTCTGGTCCCGGTATGGCCTGCACCACCGTCGCCAAGCAAACTTACGCCCTGCCCGCACCACCTGATTTAAGCGGCGGAGCGGGAACAAGTTCAGTATCTGGCCCGCAGGGCGATATTCTTCCCGTCAGCAATTCGACGCTGAAAAGCGAAGATCCAACCGGAGCCCCGGTAACCAGCAGCGGCTTCCTCGGCGCGCCAACCACCCTGGCACCTGGCGTGCTGGAAGGCAGTGAACCGACGCCTGCACCACAGCCCGTGGTCACAGCACCGGCTACAACGTCAGCAATGGTGACACCACAAGCCGCGTCGCCAGCCTCCAGCGGTAACTTTATGGTGCAAGTTGGCGCCGTTAGCGATCAGGCGCGCGCGCAACAGTATCAGCAGCAGTTAGGACAGAAGTTCGGAGTACCCGGGCGTGTGACGCAAAACGGCGCAGTCTGGCGTATTCAACTTGGCCCATTTGCCAGCAAAGCCGAAGCCAGTGCTTTGCAGCAACGTTTACAAACCGAAGCCCAATTACAGTCATTTATTACCACCGCGCAGTAGCGTAAAGCAGGCATCTGAAATGTCAATTTCTGTAAATGACATTAACAAAGTCACGCGGAAAGTCAGATGCCTGGCGGTAGTGCATTTGCTATAGTAGGGCACTTTTTTAATTCCATCACGGATGTCGTAGTTCAGACCATGAATACCATTTTTTCCGCTCGTTTCATGCAGCGCCTGGCGCTCACCACGGCTCTTTGCACAGCCTTTATCTCTGCTGCACATGCCGATGACCTGAATATCAAAACTATGATCCCGGGTGTACCGCAGATCGACGCGGAGTCCTACATCCTGATCGACTATAACTCTGGCAAAGTGCTCGCTGAGCAAAATGCAGATGTCCGCCGCGACCCTGCCAGCCTGACAAAAATGATGACCAGCTACGTTATCGGTCAGGCGATGAAAGCAGGTAAATTTAAAGAAACGGATTTAGTGACCATCGGTAACGACGCCTGGGCTACCGGTAACCCGGTGTTCAAAGGTTCTTCACTGATGTTCCTCAAACCTGGTATGCAGGTGCCGGTTTCACAGCTGATCCGCGGTATCAACCTGCAATCCGGTAACGATGCTTGTGTGGCGATGGCAGACTTTGCCGCCGGTAGCCAGGATGCTTTTGTTGGCCTGATGAACAGCTACGTTAACGCGCTGGGTCTGAAAAATACCCACTTCCAGACTGTACATGGTCTGGACGCTGACGGTCAGTACAGCTCCGCACGTGATATGGCGCTGATCGGACAGGCGTTGATTCGTGATGTGCCAAATGAATACTCTATCTATAAAGAGAAAGAGTTCACCTTTAACGGTATTCGTCAGCTCAACCGTAACGGCCTGCTGTGGGATAACAGCCTGAATGTTGACGGTATCAAAACCGGTCACACTGACAAAGCAGGTTACAATCTTGTCGCTTCCGCGACAGAAGGTCAGATGCGTCTGATCTCCGCAGTCATGGGCGGGCGCACTTTCAAAGGCCGTGAAGCCGAAAGTAAAAAACTGCTGACCTGGGGATTCCGTTTCTTCGAAACCGTTAACCCGCTGAAAGTCGGCAAAGAATTTGCCTCTGAACCGGTATGGTTTGGTAATACTGACCGCGCTTCGTTAGGTGTCGATAAAGATGTTTACCTGACTATTCCGCGTGGCCGCATGAAAGATCTGAAAGCCAGTTACGTGCTGAACAACAGCGAACTGCATGCGCCGCTGCAGAAGAATCAGGTGGTCGGCACAATTAACTTCCAGCTTGACGGCAAAACCATTGAACAGCGTCCGCTGGTAGTGTTACAGGAAATTCCGGAAGGTAACTTCTTCGGTAAAATCATTGATTACATTAAATTAATGTTCCATCACTGGTTTGGCTAAAAATTGAACACTTGAAAGTGTAATTTCCGCCCCCATATACTAAACATCAGTAAAAACTCCCGCCTTCTGGCGGGAGTTGCTATTTAATTACGTTACGCCGGAGCTGACATGAAAACCAAACTTAACGAACTGCTTGAATTCCCTACTCCGTTTACCTACAAAGTAATGGGGCAGGCGTTACCTGAGCTGGTTGATCAGGTGGTTGAAGTGGTACAGCGCCATGCGCCAGGTGACTACACCCCAACGGTAAAACCAAGCAGCAAAGGCAACTACCACTCGGTATCTATCACTATCAACGCCACTCATATCGAGCAGGTTGAAACTCTGTATGAAGAGCTGGGCAAAATCGATATTGTCCGCATGGTACTGTAATTCGTTTCTCCGTTACCCGGCCCTGGTCGGGTAACTCCCCTCCCCCCGCTGTGATATACTTTTTCTCCTCTTTTACTCATTCTCCACGGAGATGCCGTTTTGTATCAGGATAAAATTCTTGTCCGCCAGCTCGGCCTTCAGCCCTATGAGCCTATTTCACAGGCTATGCATGAATTCACCGATACCCGCGATGAAAACACCCTGGATGAGATCTGGTTGGTAGAACATCCCCCTGTATTTACTCAGGGGCAGGCGGGGAAAGCAGAACATATCTTAATGCCGGGCGATATTCCGGTGATCCAAAGCGACCGTGGCGGTCAGGTGACTTATCACGGCCCAGGTCAGCAGGTGATGTACGTTCTGTTCAATCTTAAACGCCGCAAACTGGGCGTGCGTGAGCTGGTGACCTTACTCGAACAAACGGTCGTTAATACCCTGGCTGAACTGGATATTGAAGCGCATCCTCGTGCTGATGCCCCTGGGGTCTATGTCGGGGAAAAGAAAATTTGCTCACTCGGCTTACGTATTCGTCGCGGTTGTTCATTTCACGGTCTGGCATTAAACGTCAATATGGATCTTTCTCCATTTTTACGCATTAACCCTTGTGGCTATGCGGGAATGGAAATGGCTAAAATATCGCAATGGAAACCTGATGCGACAACCGATAATGTAGCACCGCGTTTGCTGGCAAATATTTTAATGCTGCTAAACAACCCTGTCGTAGAATACATCCCTGTTTAATGGCTCTCATAAATGGCCCAACTTACACTGGGTCATTGCTTTCCCGCCCACGTTTATGTCCTCTTTAGCCGTTGCTGGCCTCTGGAGAGATAGCCCTTTCCAACATTAAATGAAGAGCAAATTGATTTTGCTGTTCATTACAAACGATTCATCCGCCACCCCCCTACTTCACGGTGAATGATTGATGTTACCGATAACGCATTTTGAAAAAAGTATTGTTACAGCCAGTTCACAGCGTAGAACGATAAAATGGCACAATCCAACAACAATTTTACATTTTCGCGACCGCTTTGGCTGCTTTCAGGTTCGTTTCAATGATATACTGCCAGTCGTTAATTCAAAAATAGTTGATAATTACAACAATCTATTGAATTGAAACGCTTTCCTTCGTAATTCGCAACTGGAACACGCACGCTATGAGTAAACCCATTGTGATGGAACGCGGTGTTAAATACCGCGATGCCGATAAGATGGCCCTTATCCCGGTTAAAAACGTGGCAACAGAGCGCGAAGCCCTGCTGCGCAAGCCGGAATGGATGAAAATCAAGCTTCCAGCGGACTCTACACGTATCCAGGGCATCAAAGCCGCAATGCGCAAAAATGGCCTGCATTCTGTCTGCGAGGAAGCCTCCTGCCCTAACCTGGCGGAATGCTTCAACCACGGTACAGCAACGTTTATGATCCTCGGCGCTATTTGTACCCGCCGTTGCCCTTTCTGTGACGTTGCCCACGGTCGCCCGGTAGCTCCGGATGCCAATGAGCCGGTGAAACTGGCGCAGACCATTGCCGATATGGCACTGCGCTATGTGGTTATCACTTCCGTTGACCGCGATGACCTGCGCGATGGCGGTGCTCAGCATTTTGCAGATTGCATTACTGCCATCCGGGAAAAAAGCCCGGAAATCAAAATTGAAACTCTGGTGCCGGATTTCCGTGGTCGTATGGATCGCGCGCTGGATATTCTGATCGCCACACCGCCAGACGTGTTCAACCATAACCTGGAAAACGTACCACGTATTTACCGTCAGGTACGCCCGGGTGCAGATTACAACTGGTCGCTGAAACTGCTGGAACGCTTTAAAGAAGCGCATCCGGAAATCCCGACCAAATCTGGTCTGATGGTAGGTCTGGGTGAAACCAATGAAGAAATTATTGAAGTAATGCGCGATCTGCGTCGTCATGGCGTGACCATGTTAACGCTGGGGCAATATTTGCAGCCAAGCCGCCATCACCTGCCGGTTCAACGTTACGTTAGCCCGGATGAGTTCGACGAAATGAAAGCCGAAGCGCTGGCGATGGGCTTTACCCATGCTGCATGCGGTCCGTTTGTCCGCTCTTCTTACCACGCCGACTTGCAGGCGAAAGGGATGGAAGTTAAGTAATTCTGTAATAATTACTTACATCTGTCTGATAAAAAACCCGCTATCTGAAGCGGGTTTTTTTATCGAACAAGATATTGAGGGAGCGTCCTGCTCGCCACGTCACTCTTTATGAGAGAGCTTTTCAGCCTGAAGATCAACATCTGCGCTTTTCTTCGCCGCAGCATCGTCGTCATTCATCGCTTTCTTGAATCCCTTAATGGCCGCTCCAAGGTCTCCGCCCAGCGTACGTAACTTCTTAGTCCCAAACAGCAGAACGACCAGTGCCGCAACTACCAGCAGTTTGGTAATACTAATCTCACCCATAGATACCTTCTTGACATAAAACAGGCAGCAGAACGCGCCTTAAAAACCAGAGAATATTAACGGTCATTCGACGCGCGCACACAATAGCAATCTGTAACAAGGTGAATCAAGCACCGAGTAAAAAAACATCATAATAATTGCGGCGGCGCAAACCGTCGGTTGTTTAAGACGGGGAGTTGCGCGCGCACCTGACGCACACGTTCGGGCGTCACTTCCGCCATAATGAGTGCAGGCATTTCAGCCGCTGCGGCAATAGTGACACCAAAAGGATCAATGATACGGCTTTGCCCGATGTTTTTGTTACCACACTCCCCCGCCGCCACCATATAACAGGTGGTATCCAGAGCACGAGCGGTGAGTAAGGTTGACCAGTGATGCTCTTTCAGCGGTCCGCGAACCCAGGCAGCGGGAAGTACAAGGATTTCTGCTCCCTGTAAAGCCTGTGCCAACGCCAGCTCCGGGAAACGCAAATCATAGCAAGTCATCAGACCGACTTTCATCCCCTCCACGTCCAGCAGTGGAGCAACCATATCCCCGGCATCCACGTGACGCGATTCCTGAATGGAGAACGCATCATAAAGATGCAGTTTGGCATAACGTGCGATGATTTTTCCCGCCTGGAGGGCCACCAGCATATTCCACGCGCGCCCCGGCGTTGAAGGAACATGAATCGTCAGAATCGTCGTCATCATGTTACGTTTACTTTCTCGCAGTAAACGTCCGAGAAATTCACCTTCCAGCAACTGTGCTGATTTAATAGACAGATCGGGATCATGATCGTCTCGTGCCAGCAGGGCTTCCGGCAGGACAAACAAAGAGACATCGCTTTCCGCCGCCTGCGCCATCAATGAGGCGCAAATTTCAGCGTTCTTTTCCCATACCGATGTAACAGCAAACTGTCCTGCGGCAACCAGCATTACTACCTCCTGTCAGAGTCGTAAAATTCGCCAACGACGATTATTCGGCGTTACACTTATCACTCATACAAATCAAATAGCAGGATTTTGCAGTGTTACAACTCCTTTTAGCAGTTTTTATTGGCGGTGGTACGGGAAGCGTGGCGAGATGGCTGTTAAGTATGCGGTTTAACCCGCTGCATCAGGCTATTCCGTTGGGGACGCTGGCAGCAAACCTGATTGGGGCATTCATCATTGGAATGGGATTTGCCTGGTTTAGCCGGATGACGAACATTGATCCCGTGTGGAAAGTGCTAATCACTACCGGGTTTTGTGGCGGGCTGACGACTTTCTCTACATTTTCAGCAGAAGTGGTGTTTTTGTTGCAAGAAGGACGCTTTGGCTGGGCGTTACTGAACGTCTTCGTTAACCTGTCAGGTTCATTTGCCATGACCGCGCTGGCTTTCTGGCTTTTTTCGGCGTCAACAGCACATTAAAGGCAAAAAAAACCCGCTGATTAAGCGGGTTTTGAATTCTTGCTGACGTATCTTACAGAGCGATTACGTTTGCAGCAGAAGGGCCTTTGGCACCGTTAGTGATTTCGAACTCTACGCGCTGACCTTCAGCAAGAGTTTTAAAACCATTAGTCTGGATTGCAGAGAAGTGTACAAACACGTCTTTGCTGCCGTCTTCCGGAGTAATGAAACCGAATCCTTTGGACTCATTAAACCACTTAACGTTACCTTTAATCTTAGACATCAAAATTACCTTTACATGAAAAATAGACACAAATGCTGTGTCGGTTACCAGTACACCAATTGTGGTACGCTTTGTCCAGTGCAACTTTGCTAAAAAGTGATAAAAGTCGCGTTATTTTTGATGCTCCTTGCCTTACATTATGTTTTTTAAGGCTTTTATAAAACCGCAACTTGTCTAAAACTGAAACCGCATCCAGGCAAAGTAAACATTGCCATTGTTGTAGATACCAAGGATGTAAGTCATCTGAAAGATAGCCAGCGGCTTTCACGGCCCTATCCAGCAACAGGCTCCCATTTATTCCACGAATCCTCAAATGTCATCACGTACAAACCGTGCCAGTTGCCTTTCTCATCCCAACGCGACTAACCGAAACCGCCGCCCCACGTTTTTAGTTATAGCGATCAGCTTTTTCTTTATCGTAAGCGAAACGTGCATGCCTGGTGATGGCAGGAATATACAAATCATATGTTCTGGCTGCCGTCAGGTTGCTGCGACATTCTCTCTAAATGCCGTAATCCATTGTTCTGTACAGACAGAAATTTCATCACGCTGATTAACTTAATAAAAACAAAGGGAATTACGGTAATACATTCACTTATATCCATTAGTGACTATAAAATATTTATCAAAAATTCACTTCCAGCATAGCTGGACTAAAATGAACATAACCGTATTAACACCTACATAAAGAATACTATTAATATTTTATAGGCTTACACAAATAAATATCACCAAATTATTCTGGAGACTTAAGCAATATTTCCTTCCAAATGACAACTTAAGCAAAAAAAATCTTCCCCGACATAGACAGCAATAAACAAAAGAAAAAATCTCTTGCTTTTTAATCAGATGCAATGACAAGCTAACAAATAAATATCACTAACACTACCAGCGCGCACACATGAGCGCATATTTTTTAAACAAGTAAAGAAACCACTATCGCGCAATTTAACAAAATCACATCATTAACTTATCAATTAATACACATTATCACACTGGTAATTACCAACTATAAAAATTCATTTTGTTATTCATGTATAAAAAACAACAACATCAATGTATTAATGGTCGCTTTTCTTGATTTTAATCAGCATTCACCACCCATTTGTTCGGCATATTTTTCACTAGTTTTAGGAATTTGTTATTATTTATCTTGGAGTCTGGAAACAGGAAAAATTATGCTGACAGTTATTGAGCTCCTTATTGGAGTTGTAGTTATTGTGGGTGTAGCTCGCTACATCATTAAAGGGTATTCCGCCACCGGGGTGTTATTTGCAGGCGGTCTGTTATTACTGATAATCAGTGCCATTATGGGGCACAAAGTTTTACCATCCAGCCAGACTTCAACGGGCTACAGCGCCACGGATATCGTTGAATACATTAAAATATTACTGATGAGTCGCGGTGGCGACCTCGGCATGATGATCATGATGCTGTGTGGCTTTGCCGCTTACATGACCCATATCGGCGCAAACGATATGGTCGTCAAACTGGCGTCAAAACCATTGCAGTACATTAACTCCCCTTACCTGCTGATGATTGCCGCCTATTTTGTTGCCTGTCTGATGTCACTGGCAGTTTCCTCCGCAACCGGCCTGGGCGTTTTACTGATGGCAACGCTGTTCCCGGTCATGGTGAACGTTGGTATCAGTCGCGGCGCGGCGGCTGCCATTTGTGCCTCACCTGCGGCGATTATTCTCGCGCCGACTTCAGGTGATGTGGTACTGGCGGCGCAGGCTTCCGAAATGCCGTTAATTGACTTCGCCTTCAAAACGACACTGCCAATCTCAATTGCTGCAATTATCGGCATGGCGATTGCCCACTTTTTCTGGCAGCGCTATCTGGACAACAAAGAGCACATTTCCCATGAAATGTTAGATGTCAGCGAAATCACGACCACCGCTCCTGCGTTTTACGCCATTCTGCCGTTCACCCCAATCATTGGCGTGCTGTTTTTTGACGGCAAATGGGGGCCGCAATTGCACATCATCACCATTCTGGTGATATGTATGCTAATTGCCTCCATTCTGGAATTTATTCGCAGCTTTAATACGCAAAAAGTCTTTTCTGGCCTGGAAGTGGCTTATCGTGGCATGGCTGATGCCTTCGCTAACGTGGTAATGCTATTAGTTGCCGCCGGTGTTTTTGCCCAGGGCCTTAGCACCATTGGCTTTATCCAGAGCCTGATCTCAATCGCTACCTCATTCGGTTCAGCGAGCATTATCCTCATGCTGGTGCTGGTTATCCTGACGATGCTGGCGGCGGTGACTACTGGTTCCGGCAATGCGCCGTTCTATGCATTCGTTGAGATGATCCCGAAACTGGCGCACTCTTCCGGAATTAACCCGGCATACCTGACAATTCCGATGCTACAAGCATCAAACCTGGGTCGTACACTTTCGCCAGTCTCTGGCGTGGTGGTTGCGGTTGCCGGAATGGCGAAAATTTCACCTTTTGAAGTGGTAAAACGCACCTCGGTGCCGGTGCTTGTTGGGCTGGTAATTGTCATCGTGGCCACGGAGTTGATGGTCCCCGGTACAACCGCCGCCGTTACTGGTAAGTAATTCTCTGGCCGGAGGCGTGCTTCCTCCGGCACTCTCTTCACCCACTGTGGTAAATACGCTGCGGTCTGCCGACTTTGCCGTGAACAATCTCGGCAATAACCAGATGGCGGCTGGCACAATATTCGAGATAACGTCTGGCGGTAGTGCGGCTGATGGTCAATGCCTGTGCTACCGTCTCCGCCGTATGTTGCACATCCGGCTCTTTGAAAAGTTTCCGCACTGCATTCAGTGTCAACGCATCAATACCGGTCGGAAGATCGTCCTTCGGTTCCCCGCGAGCATAAGCATTAAACATCTCATCAATTTGCTTTTGACTGGCACTATCAATACTTTCCAGCATATGTTTACGCTGGCGAAAGCGGGTCAATGTCTGCCCCAGACGCTCATAAGCAATTGGCTTGATCAGATAATCAAACACACCGCAGCGTACTGCTTCAGACACCGTTTCCATATCGCTGGCAGCAGTAGTAAACACCACATCGCCGGGATAATGCGCCTGCACCAGCTCATGCAGCAAATTAATACCTCTACCGTCAGGGAGATAGTTATCCAGCAAGATAAGCCCCGGCTTAAAACGCTCGATCATCATTCGGGCCTGCGCCAGGTTTCCCGCCAGTAATATCTGACTGAATCCAGGGATGTGACGAATATATTCCGCATGCATCTCTGCCAGCGGCGTCTCGTCCTCAACGATCAATAGAGTTAATGGAGCTGTCATTAGGTTTCACTTTCGGAATATAGATTGAAAATAAAGTACCGCAGGGATCATTATCTTCGAGAGTGATAACTCCCCCGCAGCGCGTTACATAGCTGGCAATAAGATACAACCCAATGCCATGCTCACCGGGTTCATCAGCACGCGTACTGACGCCCTGCTCAAATATTTTGTCGCGCAGAGACTCTGGGACGCCGCAACCCTGATCGGCCACTTCAATCACCACATCATCGCCTTCGTCGCTCAGATATAATTCGACGATCTTATTCCCTTTATCGTTGCGCAGACTGGCTTCGAAGGCATTGTCGAGTAAGTTGCCCACAATCGCCGCAAACTCAGTGCTGTCCAGCCCTGGCGGCAGTTGGGAAAGCTGGCTGCCGGGGACGATTGTCATTTTTAGCCCCAGTTCACGAGCGCGCTGCACTTTACCAAACAGCAACCCCGCCACCTGGCGATCGACAAATGCCTCGCGCAGGCTGTCAATAAGCTGTTGCTGGGCCTGAGACTCTCCCTGAACCATCGCCAGCACGCGATCATACTCTTTCATTTGCAACAGACCATTGAGCGTAGACATCCAATTGAGATGTTCATGACGCAATGTGCGCAGGCTTTCGACGTATTGTTTAATTTGCGTCAGTTGCGCATTAAGGGTGGAAATTTCGTCTTTACTACGAAAGCTGATTATTGCCCCCAGCAAATCATCACCAGAACGAATAGCTTCCCGATTAGCAATGACGCTCAGGCCGTTAAAATTTGTCACCACATCCTGGCGTTTTTCATCAATCTGCTCGATGAAGAAATCGGCGGGCCTGACCACTTCAGCAATGGGTCTGCCCAGCCACTGCCGTCCGGGGGAACTCAGCCCCAGCATCTTTCTTGCGTTACGGTTGATGGCGGTAATGTAACCGTGTGGATCCACCGCAATCAGTCCTTCATAAACAGAACTAAATAGCGCCTCTTGCTGACGAACCACGCGCGCAATTTGCTTCGGTTCCATCCCCATCATCTGGCGGCGAATATGCGCGGCTAAGAACCACGACAACAGCATCAGAATGCCCAACAGCACGACAAACACGCCTGCCATCGGTAATAAAAATTCGGCGCGCCAGCTATCGATTTTACTGACCAGATAACCCACCGAAACCACGCCGATGACGTTGTCATCATCATCAAAGATCGGTGTTTTGGCGCGCATCGCCATACCTATCGACCCTTTACCCGTAATGAAGTAACTCTCTCCTTTCTCCAGTGCGCCGGGTTTGGTGAATTGCATAGGATGACCAATTTTCTCCGGATTAGGATGGTAAAGGCGGATCGAGTCGCGGTCGCCAATCACCACATAATCGAAATCAGTATCTCTTTGTAATTTGTTGGCAATGGTCGCCAGTCGTTTGTAGTCACGCGTTTTAACCGCCGTGATGATGCTGTCATTGGAGGCAATAATTTTTGCCTGATTCATTGCCATGTCACGCACATGGAGCGTTAAATAGTCCTCGAAACTGGCCGTAAAATATTGCGCCAGTGCTGCGATGACAAATATTGAGAACACCAGAATCAGCAGGAAGATACGCAGCGGAAATGCCAGTCGTTGGAAAAAAGCAAACTGTTTATTCTCATTAAACTGCAACATTGTTTTCCTTGCGGGGTAAACCCTGTTTTTGGTGAATGTAATTAAAATGTTGAATCTTGACGGATAAAAATAAAATATAATCGTGGCAAAATTCATTCATTAAATCAATTAAACAACTTAAAACCACGCGCCAATTCGCAATTACATTAATTAAAAAACTTAAAACC
>NZ_PTSB01000022.1:0-71538 GCF_002965125.1 Escherichia sp. MOD1-EC6162 | reverse complement strand
TCATAGAATAGTATCCAAATGTGCTTTTTTTTGGATAATGGCACTTATTGATATATTCATGAAGATTATAATCACAAGGGAATACATAATGAAAAGAAAAGTTCTGGCAATGCTGGTCCCGGCGTTATTAGTTGCTGGCGCAGCAAATGCGGCTGAAATTTATAATAAGAATGGCAATAAAGTTGATTTTTACGGCAAGATGGTTGGCGAACGCATCTGGTCGAACACTGATGATAATAACAGCGAAAACGAGGATACCTCCTATGCTCGTTTCGGCGTTAAAGGTGAAACTCAGATTACCAGCGAACTGACTGGTTTTGGTCAGTTTGAATACAACCTTGATGCCAGCAAGCCTGAAGGTTCTAATCAGGAAAAAACCCGTTTAACCTTCGCCGGTTTGAAATATAACGGATTTGGTTCTTTCGACTACGGTCGTAACTACGGTGTTGCCTATGATGCCGCAGCTTATACCGATATGTTAGTTGAATGGGGCGGCGATTCCTGGGCTTCCGCTGACAACTTTATGAACGGTCGTACCAACGGTGTTGCAACCTACCGCAACTCTGATTTCTTTGGTCTGGTCGATGGACTGAATTTTGCAATTCAGTATCAAGGCAAGAACAGCAATCGTGGCGTTACTAAACAAAACGGTGATGGCTATGCGTTGTCCGTAGACTACAACATTGATGGTTTTGGTATTGTCGGTGTTTATGGTAAATCTGATCGTACCAATGAGCAAGTTGCTGATGGAAACGGTTCAAATGCAGAAGTATGGTCATTGGCAGCAAAATATGATGCGAACAATGTCTACGCTGCTGTGATGTATGGTGAAACTCGTAATATGACACCGACATCAGTTAATACAGGCGGCTTCGACAAAGACGGCAACTCGATAATGCATGATCAACTGCTCAACGAAACTCAGAACTTTGAAGCAGTTGTTCAGTATCAGTTCGACTTTGGTCTGCGTCCTTCCTTAGGTTATGTCTACTCCAAAGGTAAAGATATTAAAGGCGTCCCAGGCCATAGATATGTTGACGCTGACCGCGTGAACTACATTGAAGTTGGTACTTGGTACTACTTCAATAAGAACATGAACGTTTATACTGCATATAAATTCAACATGCTGGATAAAGATGACGCGGCAATTACTGGCGCAGCAACTGATGACCAGTTTGCAGTTGGTATCGTCTACCAGTTCTAATCAGCCAACGCGCCACGGCACGTTACTGTAAAAACTCATCCAGCCTGAGTTCGTCCCTCATTGAGCTCGGGCTTTTTTATCCCCCTCGTCAAATCACCAGCAGCGGCACTCTCAACCGCTGTAGCATGTCGACAAAACTCAATTCCTGGGTGACTCCCGGCACAATAACATCTGCCAGTTTCTGTTCAACCAGAGTCGCTAAACAGTGCAAAGCCTGATCACGTAGTGCATCTTTAAAACGATGCATGTCAGAAACATATCTACGCTCCAGGATTCTTACATATTCCGGAATAAAGCCAGGTAAATGAATATGCCCTGAAGAAACGTTAGCGAAAAACTACGCATAATAAAGCGATAGTTCCCTATCATCCCGAGAAAGACATTCACCGGAATAACAATATTTCAGTACATAGAAAACCTCTGAAAACATCTTAATATAAAAAAGACTATAAGTTATTATTAATTTACCTGTTAAAGATTATAGTTATGCCTTAAATATTTGGTGCATTATATCTGCTGTAACCTTAGCCACTCCTCGCACACCTTTTTCTGGTTGCTACTGTAATTAGAGAATCTGATAGCATGTAATTAACCATATCTGTCATTAGTTAATGATTAATCTGATTCATCATTTTTCCACGACTAACGGGCATACAGAACGGCTGCATCATTATTTTTTGCTAAAAATCTCATTTATGATTCTTACAGTCGCCCTATGTAACGAGAGTATGCAATCTCATCTTTTCTGAAAAATGAACTAAAATATATTGCTACGCTTTACGTTTTTTATTGCAAATAAGGTTGATTCGATGAGAACACTATTCGTGAACTGTGATGTATTTTCCCTGACGTGTTTAACGCAACCCTCTACCGCTTTAGGTATATTGACTCGTTTTACGTTCCTGGTTAAATATAGCATCCAGCTCAGTCGCGAATATAGTGACTAACCTACCGAAGTAACAATAAGGAATACACTATGACTGTTCAAACAAGTAAGAACCCGCAGATTGATATTGCTGAAGATAATGCGTTCTTCCCTTCAGAATATTCGCTTAGCCAATATACCAGTCCTGTATCTGATCTTGATGGTGTGGACTACCCAAAACCGTATAGCGGTAAGCATAAAATTCTGGTGATCGCCGCTGACGAACGCTATTTGCCGACCGATAACGGTAAACTATTCTCGACGGGCAACCATCCCATTGAAACGTTGCTACCGTTGTATCACCTGCATGCTGCTGGTTTCGAGTTCGAAGTTGCGACCATCTCTGGCCTGATGACGAAGTTTGAATACTGGGCTATGCCACACAAAGATGAAAAAGTGATGCCATTCTTTGAGCAGCACAAATCTCTGTTCCGCAATCCGAAGAAATTAGCGGATGTTGTCGCCAGCCTCAACGCAGACAGCGAGTACGCAGCAATCTTTGTTCCAGGTGGTCATGGTGCTCTTATTGGCTTACCTGAAAGCAAAGAAGTTGCTACCGCTCTGCAATGGGCAATTGAAAACGACCGCTTTGTTATCTCTCTTTGTCACGGCCCGGCTGCGTTTCTGTCGCTCCGCCACGGTGATAACCCACTAAACGGTTATTCAATTTGCGCATTCCCGGATGCAGCAGACAAACAAACACCAGATATTGGCTATATGCCGGGTCATCTGACCTGGTACTTCGGTGAAGAACTGAAGAAAATGGGAATGAACATCATCAATGATGACATTACTGGCCGGGTACATAAGGATCGTAAACTTCTCACCGGAGACAGCCCTTTTGCAGCGAATGCGCTGGGCAAACTTGCTGCACAGGAAATGCTGGCGGCATACGTGGGTTAACCGGACATCACTTACGGTGTAATAAAAAAGTGGGGGTTTATCTCCCCCACTGAATAAACGAGAGATGTTCACCACCAGTTGTTGACGCTTTATCTCTTGTCTTACCTCCATTTTTGCATCAGCTTCATGCATTGAAGAATGCAATACAATCCTTTGTTGAAATAACAAGTATAATTCAAGCAAATCATTAACACATAAAATATAAGGACATGTTATGTGGCATTACGTTATTTATCGATTTTAGAAAACGACTATCTCTGATAAACTCCATCACGTTTTAACCAGTAGGGAAGCGAGGTTAGATATGTCGTTAACGTCAATTTTTAGACGCATTGCATTTAGCTATTATGATTATTCATGTGAAGATATTGATATTGCAAATACTGAATTTGCAGTCATTCACATTCCAGATCAAATTGGTGATGCAATGGCTATTTACCCAATAATTAGATCGCTGGAATCACATAAAATAAAACATTTATTAATTATCGCATCTACAATTAATAAATCTGTTTTTGATGCGCTTCATCTTAAATACACCAAATTAACATTAGTCAGTATGACAATGCAGGACTATGCCAGCTTAAATGAAATAAAAAAACTGGCGAAAAGTATAAGAGAGCAACACGGTACACCAGATCTCTGTATTGAAGCGATGCGCAAGAAAAACTTGAAAACAATGCTATTCATAAGTCATTTAAAGGCGAAAACGAATTTACAAGTTGTGGGTTTAACGATGACATGTTATTCCCCATTATGTAAATCGGCATCAACAATGGATCAGTCTCTTCGAGCGCCAGTACCAATGACATGGGCTTTCATGATGCGAGAAGCAGGTTTCCCACCCGTCCCCCCTTTATTTGAATTACCGATCCACGAAGAGGTAATAGACGAGGTACATTATGAACTGGATCCATTGGGTTCTTACATCGCTCTTAATCTTGATGGCAGTGCCCAGGAAAGAACCTTTTCAGAAACAATAGCTCAAAAGCTAATAGCTATGATTAAAAATGAAACAAATATGCCAATTGTCATTGTTCATGGACCCAATGGTACTGAAAAAGCAGTAGAGCTAACCCAGTATTTTGACAATGTCTATCATTTATCGTTGGCTCCTTCAATAGCACGTTCTGCTGCCGTCATAAAAAATGCTTTTCTCGCGATAACGCCAGATACCTCTATTTTGCATATGACAAGTGCTTATAATGTTCCTGTCATCGCCGTGTATGCCGATTATAAAACACGCTGGCCTGCAATGGCGGATATTTCAGAGACAATTGTAGTAGGGAAAGAGATTGATCGCATCAATCTGGATGAATTCAGAAACACGGTGAAAAGAATTATCGTAAAAATTCAATCCTGATGTAATTATCAGATTTAAGAGATTTCAGATATGTCTGTTATGATTTGGCGCTAAATAGCAAAAAGCCTGCTTAAAGCAGGCTTTTTTGAATTTGGCTCCTCTGACTGGACTCGAACCAGTGACATACGGATTAACAGTCCGCCGTTCTACCGACTGAACTACAGAGGAATCGTGAGAACGAGGCGAATATTACTGAGTGGTGCAGCGAGTGTCAACACTAAAATTCACAAGCCATTTCAATCGGTTAATTAAGCAACAAAATTGATATTTAATGAACATCTGGTGCTGAATATGCGTCCCTTTCATTAGCATTTCGCAGTCTTTGCAGTGGATCCTGCTGATAAAATTGGCAGAAACGTTGCCACAGCGAGGGGAAGCGAGGCGCAAAAAGCTCCGGAGCACTAAAAAAGTATTCGGAAAGCACGGCAAAACATTCGGCAGGATCACTGGCAGCATAAGCATCGATGCTGGAGGCATTCTCCCCCACTAACTCAATTTCTTCCTGAATGTTATCCATCGCAGCGTGAAGATCGTGTTCCCAGCCCGCGACTTCGCGTAAAGAAATAAAGGGGACGCCACTGGCGCGATCGCCATTTCGGGTGTCCAGTTTATGTGCAACTTCATGGATAATCAGATTAAATCCCGAGGCATCGAAAGAATCCTGTATATCGAGCCAATTCAGCACGATGGGACCTTGCTGCCAGCTTTGACCTGACTGAACAATACGTTGATTATGAACCAGCCCTATATCGTCTTCCCATTCATCGTCTACCACAAATGGTGCCGGGTAAATTAACACTTCATGAAATCCATCCAGCCATTCCAGTCCCAGTTCCATAACAGGTAAGCAAAACAGCAAGGCAATGCGACCACTTTTCAATGCATCAAGTTCAACGCCTTGTAAAGGAACCAGCCGTTTTTGTTGCAAAAAACGTTCAGCCAGAGTGACTAATTTGTTTTGCTCTTGCTCAGTCAAACATGTCAAAAGAGGTATCGCCAAAGCTTCCTTCCACGGAATTGCATCATCATGGGCGGTTTCTTGTACTTTCCAGGGCCACTTAATCATCGTTTTGCTCGCAAACTCGTCACTTGAACAAAATTGCACGGACAGAGACTGTTAAAATGCCAAATTTCCTGGCATCATGGCAACAATCTGAACGGAGAGATGCCGGAGCGGCTGAACGGACCGGTCTCGAAAACCGGAGTAGGGGCAACTCTACCGGGGGTTCAAATCCCCCTCTCTCCGCCAATCATTCAAACAGCTAGTCCGCCCCATGTCAGTGACACAAATCCCATTGAGAAAATTCGAAAAATTCATCCGCGAAAAATAACGCCTGTAAGTAACCTGCACTACTTTAGCAATCACATTTTTCTCGCTGTTTTTGAATTTCTAATACGCGCCTGAACCCACAATTCTGTTTCGTTTCCGCACATTACAGTGATGCCCCTACCCGTCCCCCATAGTCATTTTCTGACATAAAAACATTTGCAGATGCTCTCTGTCGCGGTAGTCTCATAAGGTTCGTTTATAGTTCGACGGCAATGTGAGTTACCTTTTCCATACTAATTATAAAAAGACAGTACAAACAGGAACATTATGGACTCCACGCTCATCTCCACGCGTCCCGATGAAGGCACGCTTTCGTTAAGTCGCGCCCGACGAGCTGCGTTAGGCAGTTTCGCCGGTGCCGTCGTCGACTGGTACGATTTTTTACTCTATGGCATTACCGCCGCACTGGTGTTTAATCGCGAGTTTTTCCCGCAAATAAGCCCGGCAATGGGAACGCTCGCCGCATTTGCTACTTTTGGGGTCGGTTTCCTTTTCCGTCCGCTCGGAGGTGTCATTTTCGGCCATTTTGGCGACCGTCTGGGACGTAAACGCATGTTAATGCTGACCGTCTGGATGATGGGCATCGCAACAGCTTTGATTGGTATTCTCCCTTCGTTTTCGACTATTGGCTGGTGGGCACCGATTTTATTGGTGACGCTGCGTGCCATTCAGGGTTTTGCCGTCGGCGGAGAGTGGGGAGGCGCTGCATTGCTGTCTGTTGAAAGCGCGCCGAAAAATAAAAAAGCCTTTTACAGCAGCGGCGTACAAGTTGGTTACGGTGTAGGGTTACTACTTTCAACCGGACTGGTTTCACTGATCAGCATGATGACTACTGATGAGCAGTTTTTGAGCTGGGGCTGGCGCATCCCTTTCCTGTTTAGCATCATACTGGTGCTGGGCGCATTGTGGGTGCGTAATGGCATGGAGGAGTCCGCTGAATTTGAACAACAGCAACATAATCAAGTGACCGCGCAAAAGCGTATCCCGGTTATCGAAGCCCTGTTACGACATCCCGGCGCTTTCCTGAAGATTATTGCACTACGCCTGTGCGAGTTGCTGACAATGTATATCGTTACCGCCTTTGCACTTAACTATTCAACCCAGAATATGGGGTTACCGCGCGAATTGTTCCTTAATATTGGTTTGCTGGTGGGTGGGTTAAGCTGTCTGACAATTCCCTGTTTTGCCTGGCTTGCCGACCGTTTTGGCCGCCGTAGGGTGTATATCACTGGCGCGTTAATTGGAGCGTTAAGCGCGTTTCCTTTCTTTATGGCGCTTGAGGCACAGTCCATTTTCTGGATTGTTTTCTTCTCCATTATGCTGGCGAACATTGCGCATGACATGGTGGTTTGTGTGCAACAACCGATGTTCACCGAGATGTTTGGTGCCAGTTATCGCTACAGCGGCGCGGGGGTCGGATACCAGGTTGCCAGTGTGGTAGGGGGTGGATTTACACCTTTTATTGCTGCAGCTCTCATTACTTATTTTGCTGGAGACTGGCATAGCGTCGCCATTTATTTGCTGGCAGGATGCCTGATTTCCGCAATAACTGCTTTGTTGATGAAAGACAATCAACGCGCCTGAGGGTCTGGCGAAGATCATTCGATCTTCGCCTTCCACTTTTGTTTCACATTCCTGTGACATACTATCGGAAACGCGGTAATTGTATGGAACAGGAGACACACATGAATAATAAGGGCTCCGGTCTGACCCCAGCTCAGGCACTGGATAAACTCGACGCGCTGTATGAGCAATCTGTAGTCGCTTTACGCAATGCCATTGGCAAATATATTAAAAGTGGCGAATTGCCTGATGAAAACGCCCGCAAACAAGGTCTTTTTGTCTATCCATCACTGACCGTGACCTGGGACGGCAGCACAACCAATCCCCCCAAAACACGCGCTTTCGGTCGCTTTACTCACGCTGGCAGCTATACCACCAC
This sequence comes from Escherichia sp. MOD1-EC6162, assembly GCF_002965125.1. NCBI lineage: Bacteria > Pseudomonadati > Pseudomonadota > Gammaproteobacteria > Enterobacterales > Enterobacteriaceae > Escherichia > Escherichia sp. MOD1-EC6162. The sequence continues at coordinate 63,871 of NZ_PTSB01000022.1, read as the reverse complement.
CATCACACGCCCTGCTCTCTTTCGTTCGTATCTCAATGAACAACTTACTTTGTTGTATCAGGATTATGGCGCGCATATCTCCGTGCAACCGTCACAGCATGAAATCCCCTACCCCTATGTCATTGATGGCTCCGAGTTAACGCTTGATCGCTCAATGAGCGCCGGGCTAACGCGTTATTTCCCGACAACAGAGCTGGCACAAATTGGCGATGAAACTGCAGATGGCATTTATCATCCGGCGGAATTTTCTCCGTTATCGCATTTTGATGCACGCCGGGTAGATTTTTCCCTCGCGCGGTTACGCCATTATACCGGCACACCTGTCGAACATTTTCAGCCGTTCGTCTTGTTTACCAACTACACACGTTATGTGGATGAATTCGTTCGTTGGGGATGCAGCCAGATCCTTGATCCTGAAAGCCCTTATATTGCACTTTCTTGCGCTGGCGGGAACTGGATCACTGCCGAAACAGAAGCACCTGAAGAAGCAATTTCCGACCTCGCATGGAAAAAACACCAGATGCCCGCCTGGCATTTAATCACTATTGATGGTCAGGGCATCACTCTGGTGAATATTGGCGTGGGGCCGTCAAATGCAAAAACCATCTGTGATCATCTGGCGGTGCTACGTCCGGATGTCTGGTTAATGATTGGTCACTGCGGTGGATTACGTGAAAGCCAGTCTATTGGTGATTATGTACTTGCGCATGCTTATTTACGCGATGACCACGTTCTCGATGCGGTTCTGCCGCCCGATATTCCTATTCCCAGCATTGCTGAAGTGCAACGTGCGCTTTATGACGCGACCAAGCTGGTCAGCGGTAGACCGGGTGAGGAAGTTAAACAGCGGTTACGTACTGGCACTGTGGTAACCACAGATGACAGAAACTGGGAGCTGCGCTACTCGGCTTCTGCACTGCGTTTTAACTTAAGCCGGGCCGTGGCGATTGATATGGAAAGTGCAACCATTGCAGCACAAGGATATCGTTTCCGCGTGCCATACGGGACGCTACTGTGTGTTTCAGATAAGCCGTTGCATGGTGAGATTAAACTTCCCGGCCAGGCTAACCGTTTTTACGAAGGCGCTATTTCCGAGCACCTGCAAATTGGCATTCGGGCGATAGATTTGCTGCGCGCGGAAGGCGATCGACTGCATTCGCGTAAACTGCGAACCTTTAATGAGCCGCCGTTCCGGTAATGAGTTCAGATCCTTTGCGTCAGGAAAAAATGTGAAGGATTTGATAAGTAGTAAAGCAAAAAGCCCGCTATCAAAGCGGGCTTTTCAGAATTTGGCTCCTCTGACTGGACTCGAACCAGTGACATACGGATTAACAGTCCGCCGTTCTACCGACTGAACTACAGAGGAATCGTGAGAACGGGGCGAATATTAACTATGCCCATCCACAATGTCAAAGCCTGTTTTTTAATTTTGAAAGCGTTTGCTGAAATATTCTGCGTTTTGCCGTTTATTCCGACACAACTGGCTTTTTTTCACACTTTTTATGTTCAGCGCGAGGATATTTCCATAGCCAACGCCCGGTCACCATCCGCCAGTAAAACAGCACGGCACGCACGGCCCAGTCGGCAAACATCCCCATCCAGACGCCAACCACGCCCCAGTCAAGCATAATTCCCAGCGCATAACCCACAACCACGCGGCATCCCCACATGCTCAGCATAGAAACCCACATGGCGTAGCGTGCATCACGAGCACCTTTAAAACCAGCAGGTAACACCCATGAGGCGGACCAAATAGGCATAAACAAAGCGTTTAGCCAAATCAGAATCACAACGACATGTTTAACTTGTGGATCCTGGGTATAAAACGACGCCATAACTCCGGCAAAAGGGGCAGTCAACCAGGCTATTGCCGTTAGTCCAATAGTGGACAGCCAGAAAACATGCCGCAACTGAATTTCTGCTTGCGCTATCTGCCCTACCCCCAGTCTTCGACCGGTGATTATTGTGGAGGCTGAACCGAGTGCACTTCCTGGTAAATTGATAAGAGCCGCGATCGAAAAAGCGATAAAGTTCCCGGCAATAACGCTGGTTCCCATCCCGGCGACAAACATTTGTGTTAATAACCGGCCACTGGTAAATAATACAGATTCAACGCTCGCAGGAATACCGATCCCCATTACTTCCCAGATAATGCTGAAATTCAAAGGCTTAAAATAGCTCTTTAACGAGATCCGTAGCGCAGGGTTAAAACCAATCGCCAGTACCCACAAAATTGCAATTGCGCCAATATAACGGGAAATAGTTAATCCCAGCCCAGCCCCGACAAAACCCAATCCCTGCCAGGAAAAAAGACCGTAAATTAATATACCGCTAATAATAATATTAAGAATATTCAGGCTGCCGTTTATAAGCAGCGGTATTTTCGTATTCCCTGCACCGCGAAGTGCCCCACTGCCAATCAAGGTGATAGCCGCAGCAGGATAACTGATTACCGTTAGCTCCAGGTAAGTCAGCGCCAGTGCTTTCACTTCCGTCGAGGCATCACCTGCAACAAATTCGATAATGTGCTCGCCAAAATGATGAATAAGAACAGCCAACAGCACGGCAAACAACGTCATGATTACCAATGATTGCCGTGTCGCTACTCTGGCTCGCCGTCGATCACGTTTACCGAGATTAAATGCCACAACGACAGTAGTACCAAGATCGATAGCGGCAAAAAAGGCCATAATGACCATATTGAAGCTATCAGCCAACCCTACGCCCGCCATCGCATCTTTTCCCAGCCAACTGACCAGAAAAGTGCTCAGGACGCCCATCAACAGGACACAGGCATTCTCCATAAAGATAGGAACAGCAAGCGGAGTTATCTCACGCCAGAACAACACTTTGTAACTCTTGCGTTTTGCGTGCCAGCGAGTGTGGCGTAAAGCAGAGGAGATATTCAAAGCCGACCCTAATTGCAGAAAGTGAAACCACATTTCAAATAATGAGGGAGAATCAGCAAAGCTGCAAAGATTTTCGCTGTCAAATTGTCTGCAAATGCAACAAACTGTTGATAGAAACGGCAAACAGTTAGGTTTTTTAAAAATCGGGTTTGACAAAATATTTTTCGCCGTTAAGATGTGCCCCAACAGCGATTCCTCTGTAGTTCAGTCGGTAGAACGGCGGACTGTTAATCCGTATGTCACTGGTTCGAGTCCAGTCAGAGGAGCCAAATTTCTGAAAAGCCCGCTTTGATAGCGGGCTTTTTGTTATATCTGATAATCAATTACCTCTTCACTATTTTCCATCACCTGCCGCTTAATATCCTCAACCGACAATCCAGCATTACACAGTTCCAGAAAGTGCCAGACGTAGTTACGCTGCAGTTGCCCTCGTTTCAGCCCCAACCAGACAGTATTGGCATCGAAAAGATGGCGAGTATCCAGACGAATTAAATTCTCTTCCTCTTGTTCACCGCTGGATTGTTCGGCTACTAATCCGATTCCCAGCCCAAGAGCGACGTAGGTTTTGATGACATCAGAATCCTGGGCGCTCAATACAATATCTGCCAGCAAACCTTTGCGGGTAAATGCATCATCAATACGCGAGCGGCCTGTAATCCCCTGCCGGTAAGTGATCAACGGCCACTTCGCTATTGATTCCAGCGTTAATGGCGTAATTTTTGTTAAAGGATGATTAACAGGAACAAGCAAACTATGATGCCAACGAAACCAGGGGAAGGCGACGAGTTGGAGGTCATTGCTCAAACGCTCACTGGCTATGCCAATATCAGCGCCGCCATTTTGTAGCAATGTGGCAATTTCCTGTGGCGTTCCCTGGATAAGCTCGAGTCGCACTTCCGGGAAAAGTTCGCGAAAGACTTTAATGACATCCGGCAAGCTGTAGCGAGCCTGAGTATGCGTCGTTGCGATAGTGAGTACGCCAGACGTATCGTTGGTAAACAGCTCGGCAAGCCGACGAACATTACTGGCTTCATTCAGAATACGTTCTGCAATAACCAGTAACGCTTTGCCCGGTTCAGTCATGCCAAGAAGCCGTTTGCCCCGACGAATGAATATTTCTATACCAAGTTCATCCTCCAGCTCTCGAATATGACGGCTGACACCAGACTGTGAGGTAAAGAGCATATTCGCGACCTCTGTCAGATTGTAATCCTGACGGGCAGCCTCGCGGATTATCTTTAGCTGTTGGAAATTCACGGTAAACTCCGGGCATATCAGACATCCACTATTGTTAGAGTCTAATGCCCGGCATAACAAATAATAAAAACCTGCATCTTATTCCATTCAGATATAACGTTTAGCTCACCAATTGCCATTGTCTTTTTTCCATGGCTGGATTACTAATCACTGACAACAGAAGCTCTTTCACTGCCTGCGCCTGTGGCGATAAATTCGATCTGGCGGGTAAATTTAATGACAATGAGAGACTCATTGAAGGTGTGGTAATAAGTGACATCCAACCGTTAACAGCGTCACATAACGAACGCGCGGCCGATTCCGGCAATACTGCAACGCCCATACCGCTGGCAATCGCGGCGGTAAGTGTGGCGATAGACTCAATTTCACCGATAACTTTAGCTGTGAGTCGCCGTAGGGAAAAAGCCTCATCGACACGAAGTCTTACTGCACTGTAATCGCCGGGAAGGAAGAGGTTCATTTGCGCTATAGCATTAACATCAACGCTTTGCCCAGGACAATCCTGAGTACCGACAAGAAACAGATCTTCTTTTAACAAGGCCTGGCTGGATACGCCTGACACAGGGGAATGCTCGTAAATCACCGCCATATCAAGCTGATGATTAATAAGTTTATCGTTAAGAACAGCACCACTATTTTCATGTAGATAGATAACCACCTCTGGAAATTCGGCGCGAACCGCCTGTAATAAGGGCATGGTGATAGATGACGCGGCGATCCCAGGCGCAAAGCCAATCGAAACTTGACCCGATAATGTCTGTCCTACGTTATGTACCGCCAGTTGGGCCTGTTCACACTGACGTAAAATTGCCCGCGCATGGGTGTAGAGAATTTTTCCGGCGTCTGTCGGTGTAACGCCTCGTTTTGTGCGAATCAAAAGTTGTTGATTCAGCTCTCCTTCCAGCGTAGCAACCTGCTGACTGAGCGCAGGCTGTGCTATATGCAATACTTCAGCAGCCTGGGTCAGGCTACCAATGTCTACAATTTTTACGAAGTATTTCAGGCGTCTAAAGTTCATGGTGCCTCCGGTTTTTTAAAAGTCAGCCCAAGTGCCGACATTACTACAACCAGATTGCAAGATACTTGCCAGTTTCATTTTTCCGCTGGTACTAAAGCTAATAGCCTGTCAAATAAGAGATTATGATTGTTTTGCCCTTGCTCTTTTTTACAGAACAAATGTCCCATGCCCCATGAAAGGGTGATATGCACCACGATGGAACATGATTAAAAAGATTGAAAGTTCATCGCTTTGTTGAAATTGGCAGCAAACGAACAAAAAAATGCATTTCCCCCTTTGACATCCCCAGGCCTCGCCATTAATATTCGCCCCGTTCTCACGATTCCTCTGTAGTTCAGTCGGTAGAACGGCGGACTGTTAATCCGTATGTCACTGGTTCGAGTCCAGTCAGAGGAGCCAAATTTTGAAAAGCCCGCTTTTAACGCGGGCTTTTTGCTATTCACTCGGCAGTTATTTTAAAACCTCTGCCTTGCGCCAGGATTAATTTGCACAGGCATTCCCGAGCGACGTTGCAACGCAGCATTTGCACGGTTTACATCAACTTCTTGCCCGTTGATAAACGCCCGCAAAGAAGGCGTTACCGGCAATGGCACTTTTCTGTCAGACTCATATTCTGCTCGATTGCGCGACAGCGGTTCATGAACTTCCAGCCACTTTGAACCATCCGGTTCAGTTGTGTATTTCACAGGCTGATCAATAATTTGCACACGCGTGCCTACCGGAACATTATCAAACAGATACTTGATATCGTCATTACGCAGACGAATACAGCCCTGACTCACCCGTAGGCCAATACCAAAATTGGCATTAGTACCGTGGATGGCATATAACCTGCCGATATAAATAGCGTACAACCCCATAGGATTATCGGGTCCGGCAGGGACAAACGCGGGCAGACTCTCCCCACGTTTCGCATATTCGCGGCGAGTGTTGGGAGTTGGCGTCCAGGTTGGCGCTTCTTGTTTTCGTTCAACGGCAGTCACCCAGTTACGCGGGGTTTCACGCCCGGCCTGACCGATCCCGATAGGAAAAACTTCTACAGTATTACTGTCTGGCGGATAGTAATAAAGACGCATCTCAGCAACGTTAACGACTATCCCTTTACGTATAGTGTCGGGCAAAATCAGTTGCTGCGGAATGGTGAGTTGCGAGCCAGACTTCGGCAAGAAAACGTCAACGCCTGGATTCGCTTCCAACATATTACTCAGCCCTTGCCCGTACTGCGCAGCAAAAGTTTCAAGCGGCTGGATATTGCGATCGGGAACCGTAACCGTAAGAGACTGCCCCACTAAACGGCTACCCTCTGGAGGTAGTGGATAAGTTACCGCCAGACTATGATGGCTGGCAAAAAGCAGAACAAATGAACAAAGAATATTTACACGACGCATCATATCCCTTTCCTAAGTCGCGAAAGTTATCCAATAAGTATAGCTTTTGTCAGGCTTTCCGTTTTTAGCTGTTCAATCCAGAAGTTGTATTTCCGGGTAGAACAATATTACTGGCAGCAAGTTCGCCCATGCTGCTGTATATCGCACAAGCTGCTTCAACGATGGGCATCGCCAGTGCCGCGCCACTCCCCTCACCTAAGCGCATTTCCATATTGAGATAAGGCTCCATTCCCAAATGCGCCAGCGCAATACGCGCCCCTTTTTCTGCCGATAAGTGAGAAGGAATAAGATAAGGTTTAATAGCGGGTGACATCTGGCAGGCCGCAAGCGCGGCGGCATAAGATAGAAATCCATCCAGCAATACAGGTAAACCACAGGAGGCGGCACCTAACATCACGCCAGCCATTCCGACCAAATCAAACCCACCGACTTTTGCCAGTACATCAACACCATCCAGTGGATTCGGTTGATTCAACGTAATTGCCCGACGGACAACATTCACTTTATTAGCCAGTTTATCTGTTGGCAGGTTTGCACCAATACCCACCACAACTTCAGGATCATGTCCCGTCATAGCGCTAACTATCGCCGCTGCCGGAGTCGTGTTTGCCATCCCCAGTTCGCCCACACCAAACAGCGTTACGCCATTTTTCGCCAGTTCACGCGTATAACGGATGGTTTCCAGAAGCAACTCTTCAGCCTGGCAGCGGCTCATTGCCGGGCCTGAGGCGATGTTGCCACTACCTCGGGCGACACGCATGTTGATAAGTCCGGGGATTGGCTCTGCAGTATCTATCCCCACATCAATCACATGAACTTTAGCACCCGCTTGTGCTGCCAGCACACACACGCCTGTTGTTCCGCGTGTCATATTTTCAGCCTGAATGGCTGTCACCGCTTTCGGGGAAATAGCGACCCCCTCATCCCAGACGCCGTGATCGGCACACATGACCAGTACTGCTTTTTTGCCCACATGAGGTGTGCCATTCAGCCCCGGCATTCCCGCCAGTTGTATGGCAAGCGACTCCAGTCTTCCCAGACTACCGACGGGTTTTAGTAACCCGTCAATATACCGTTGTACGCGCGACATAGCGGCAGAATCGATAGCAGGGATTGTATTCAGTAAATCGACGAGTGTTTGCATGTCACTTCTCCTGGGTTATCTGTCTTACAGCAGCGCCAGCAGGAAAACCAGTTCACCAAGTTCAATGGCCGCTCCCAGCGTATCGCCGGTCTGCCCACCCAGAGTACGTTTGAGAAGCTGACCGAGGATGAAAATCACCACCATCGTCACCACCATAGCAGCAACACCGTGCATACCTGGCAATAATACGGCTGCAAAAATAACGGCTAAACCGAGGGTGACACAGGTTTGTCGTCCATCGATTTTACCAATAAACACATTGCCAAGCCCTTCTTCCCTGGCATAACGATGACGATACATTAATAACGCAGCGGCTCCGCGGCTGACCGCACACGCTGCTGCCAGAGATGCAAGGATCGGCTCACCACGTAATGCCAGCTCGCTTAACACCAGAATCTTTGCCAGCACAACAAAAATCAGTGCCAGACCGCCGTGGGTTCCTAAACGACTATCACGCATGATTTCCAACATGCGATCGCGGCTACGAGCAGAAAATACGCCATCACAGGTATCTGCAAGCCCATCCAGGTGGAATCCTCCGGTCATCAGCGCCAGAACCAGCACACTAAACAATGCCGCCAGCGGCACACCACACCATGCCTGCAACACCATGAAGACCAGTCCGCTAATAGCACCAAGTAATAAACCAATTAAAGGAAAAGTAATAATACCGCGAGAATAATGCTCAAAATCCAGCCCCTGGGACCAACGATGCGGTACAGGCAGACGCGTAATAAAAGAGAGCATCGCCCAAAATAATTTACTCATTTGATTTTTACTCCAATACCCGAAACCACCAGCCATACTTCATCTGCCGCAGCGGCCAGTTGCTGATTCACTCGCCCGGCAATATCACGAAAATGTCGCGCCAGGCGATTCTCCGGCACAATCCCCATTCCCACTTCATTGGTGACTACTACGACTTTTGCAGGGCAACATAGACAGGCGGCAATCAACGACTGAATCTCGTCATTAATCGCCAGCTCCAGCGCCATATAGTCCCATTCGTCAGGGTCTTTATCGCCGCCATATTCAAACAACAGATTAGTCACCATTGTCGTAATGCATTCCAGCAACACGGCGTGTTGCGGATTAATGTCCGCATTAATTAACTCATCAAGCTGTTGCCAGCGTTCCACTGTACGCCAGTGCACCGGGCGGCCTTGTCGATGATGCTCAATTCGTGCCGCCATCTCATCGTCAAGGATTTGCGAAGTGGCGATATACAGAACCTGTGGAGAATTCCCAATAAGCGCCTCAGCGTGCCGGCTTTTCCCGCTCCGTGCTCCACCCGTCACTAAAATCATCATACGGACTCCTGATTCAATTGTATGATGGTATTCATTGACCAGAACAATGGATACACCACCGTGCTGACCGTAATAACACTCCCTCGATTAATACTGCGCGTAATAAAAATAAAAATCCAGTATTCTCAATTCATTACGAATGAGGACGGCATTGTGAGATAGTCTGATTTCCCTGTGAAAACGCCCGACAAAATGCGTCATTAGCAACAGATTCTCTCCATCGACACGTCTCATTCAGATAATTGATTAATGCTACTGCTCCACCGGTCGGACCGGCCAACAAACGGGCATTGTGCTCTGCAATTAAGATTACCGTCGCACCATCAGGATGAGAAAAGCTTTCTGGTATGGATGCCCCGTTTTCAGCAATCAATAACAGCACTGAATAATCGCTATATGCATCTGACAACGATTGTACTGGCCCTCCGTTAAAAGGCAGAAAACCTTGCTGCCAGTCCTCACCAACAAAACAGGTCATTGGCAACATTTCAGCCAGATGTTTAGCCAATTCAATATCGCCAGTGGAGAGGCAAAAAAGTGCTATCGATTCGGGTTTCATCGTTTTCATACCCTCCGTCCTCCGCTTGGTTTCCTGCAATGACGGTCAGGTTGATATACCATAAAAAAAGATTGCTGCGCCTTGAGTGCAGCCCTGATGCCTGTCGGCACTACGATGAATAAACTAAATGATGCCGCCATCCCCTGATCCTTTCAGGGTGGTAGGGGTATAAAGACGCGTCAGTGCTCAAGCAGACGCTTCCGGGCAACCCACTTCCCACCGAAGTTGTTGGTATTGACTGGCAGGCTGGTCTTCTGGCTTAGCGTCATCCTCCCCCACCCTTCCCAATCTCGCGATCAGTGGTATTTTCGGGGTTGTCAGCATTACAGCAGCGGGGGCTGCGAGGGATTTACACCCACTTCCCAGGCACAAATGTGCCAAACCTGTCAGCGTATGTTATGAGCTGATTTCACTTTTCCCATAACACGTAAATAACGTTAATTATTACTGTCGGAATCTATTTAGTCATCCCTCATTTTTTACATTCAATTTATGCTGTTTCCGCTGCTGTATTTTCGCTAATTTGCTGACGATATACCTGCGGTGTTACCTGATACGTCTGACGAAAAACTTTGCAAAAATAACTGGTTTGCGAAAAGCCTAAATTACGCGCAATGCTGGCGATGCTCCAGTCACTATGGCACAGCAACTCGCGGGCGCTGGCCATCCGTTGTTGGTTTACCCACGCATTAAAACCAATCCCATGATATTTCTTGAACAATTTACTGAAGTAATAAGGGCTGAGATAAACATGGGAGGCAACATCTTCCAGGCGCAAATCGTCTGATAAATGCGCATCAATATAGCGTAATGCTTTTTTCATTTTGTTATCGTGGGGATTAGGCGTGCGAGTCTGACGTAGCGGATCCGAATAAGGTTTATTCTCTTTAATAACAACAAAATTGAGTTGTTTTTTGAGGCAGTTTTCCACAATTAACTTCAACAGATCAGCAGAAGCCATAACTCGCGAGTAATCCATCTCCGGGACTTTGCGAAATTCATTAAGTAACTCGGGATCTGCCTGCCAACAATCATCGACATTCAGAATATCGACTAAATCGACATCATCATTACGCAGGCGGACTTGTCCACACAATACAAAGCCGACTAAATGCCCGGCAATCACCAGAGGGATAGAAAAATCGGTTAATCCTGCATGGCAACGATAAATACAAGGTTGATCGGATTTAGAGGCTTCCAGCCCCCCACAACGATCGCTCATGCGGCAGCGTGTGCTAAGCTGAGGATGTCGCCGCATCATCTGACAAAATGAGGTGAAGTTAAACAGCTCGGAAATTTCATCACCGTGGATATTAACCACGACAACCGCAAGGCTGGTCGCCTGCGCAAAATCCTGCGCGATTTTATTAATGAGTTCTGAATTAAGTGTCGCCGCAGAAATCATGATAAAACCTCCCAGTTAATTTATTGTTATAGTAAAACAATTGTTTTACATTTAATCTTCACATCATCCCTAATGATTTACTGACGAGAAGCACAAAGGACAATAACAAAAGCCTCCGTGAGGCGGGAGACTTTTTAATAAGTTCTGAAAGCAGATCACAAACAGTAAAAAAATAAACGTTTATAACCGCTATGTTATTTCACTATTCGATGATGTCTTTAGGTATAACACTATTGACAGGTAGGTTTTTTGCAATGAGAAAGCGATAAATTGCTGCGCCAACACATGCCCCAATGATTGGAGCAATAATGGGGACGATGAAATAAGGAATATTACGCCCACCAGTCATCGCTATTTCCCCCCAACCAGCAAGCCAGGTGAAAATTTTTGGCCCGAAATCACGCGCTGGATTCATGGCAAAACCGGTTAATGGTCCAGTAGATGCACCAATAACAGCAACCAGAATGCCAATAAGTAAAGGAGCAAGAGGTCCTTTTGGTATGCCATTGCCGTCATCGGTTAACGCCATAATCAACCCCATCAACATGGACGTAATGACCACTTCAACCAACGCCGCCTGCCATACATTTAACGCGGCAACCGGATAAGTGCTAAAGATACTGGCGAGTTGCAAACTTTCAGCGCTACCACGAACTATATTGTGAGTGGATTCAAAATCGGTAAACAAGCTGTTGTATAAAAAATACGCCAGAACGGCTCCACCAAAGGCCCCCGCCAATTGTGCCACACAATATGGCAACACTTTACGGGCAGGAAAAGCAGCAAACAACCACAGAGCAATGGTAACCGCCGGGTTCAGATGGGCGCCAGAAATGCCTGCCGTAAGGTAAACAGCAAGTGAAATACCTAACCCCCAAATGATACAAATTTCCCACAGACCCAGACTTGCCCCGGCAAGTTTTAGGGCGCATAAACAACCAATGCCAAAAAAGAGGAACAGTCCGGTGCCCAAAAACTCGGCAACGCATTGCGCCTTGAGTGAATCATTCATAGTGACACCTTCTTTACGGAGTTTGTTTCTTTATCAGTTAATCGTGCACTGATTGTCGTGTATATCGAGCGCAACTATAAAAATTGCGCCGGGGAAAATATTGCCAACATGCATGACCGGCACGCTGAAAAATCGTGTTGATATAGCAAATTATTGTCATTCAAAAAGTATTCAACTTAGATACAATCGCTATTGAGCTCGCCAACTCTGCCAGATTTCCACAATAAAAAATTGCCATCCTTATATAATAAAACTTAAACAAATATCACAATTCACTTCCGCAAAGCCCAACCCGACAAAGCATTAGTGCAAATTAAATCTACCGACCAATGCAATTAATTCACATTAAAAAAACCAGAAAACGACCAGTAAATTAATAACATATAGATAATTAAGGCAATTTTATAATATTTACCCTCTATTAATTTTGCTCATCGGATGATTAAGTCAGCCATTCTTTTTTCTCGCTTTTTTTTATAGTCATATCGTCAAAAAATCCAGGCGAGGTCTTTATGCAACAAGAAGCGTTAGGAATGGTTGAAACCAAAGGCTTAACTGCCGCCATAGAGGCCGCAGATGCCATGGTTAAATCGGCAAATGTATTGCTGGTTGGCTACGAAAAAATAGGTTCCGGGCTGGTGACCGTCATCGTTCGTGGTGATGTCGGGGCGGTAAAAGCGGCAACAGACGCAGGTGCCGCCGCCGCACGTAACGTCGGTGAAGTGAAAGCCGTACACGTAATTCCCCGCCCACATACTGATGTCGAAAAAATCTTACCAAAGGGAATTAACCCATGAGCAGCAATGAACTGGTCGAACAGATCATGGCGCAGGTCATCGCTCGCGTAGCGACGCCAGAGCATGAGGTTCTCCCGAAAACCACTCATCAAACACGAGAGACGGCTATGGCAGAAAAAAGCTGCACGTTAACGGAATTTGTTGGCACCGCTATTGGCGACACTGTAGGTCTGGTCATTGCGAATGTTGATAGCGCCCTATTGGACGCGATGAAACTCGAAAAACGCTATCGCTCCATTGGCATTCTGGGCGCGCGTATTGGTGCGGGGCCACACATTATGGCCGCGGATGAAGCAGTAAAAGCCACGAACACTGAAGTTATTAGCATTGAACTTCCTCGCGATACCAAAGGTGGTGCAGGACACGGCTCATTAATCCTCTTAGGTGGCAACGATGTTTCCGACGTGAAACGCGGTATTGAAGTTGCACTGAAAGAACTCGACCGAACCTTTGGCGACGTCTACGCCAATGAAGCCGGACATCTTGAACTGCAATATACCGCTCGCGCCAGCTATGCACTGGAAAAAGCGTTTGGCGCACCACTGGGCCGCGCTTGTGGCGTCATTGTCGGCGCTCCGGCTGCTGTTGGTGTTCTGATGGCCGATACTGCGCTGAAATCCGCCAATGTGGATGTCGTGGCATACAGCTCCCCAGCTCATGGCACCAGCTTCAGTAATGAAGTCATTCTGATTATCTCGGGTGACTCCGGCGCTGTCCGACAGGCGGTCATCTCCGCTCGCGAAATCGGTAAAACCGTGCTTTCGACTCTCGGTGATACACCGAAAAACGATCGCCCTTCCTACATCTGAATTCCATGAGGCAGATTCATGAGATCGAAAAGATTTGAAGCACTGGAAAAACGCCCGGTTAACCAGGATGGTTTCGTTAAAGAGTGGATTGAAGAAGGCTTCATTGCGATGGAAAGCCCGAACGACCCGAAACCATCAATAAAAATTGTTAACGGCATCGTCACCGAGCTGGATGGAAAACCCGCCAGCCAGTTTGACTTGATCGACCACTTTATCGCCCGCTACGGTATCAATCTCGCGCGTGCCGAAGAAGTCATCGCGATGAGCTCGGTCAAACTTGCCAATATGTTGTGCGATCCAAATGTCAAACGTAGCGATATTGTTCCCCTGACCACAGCAATGACGCCCGCCAAAATCGTCGAAGTTGTTTCACAAATGAACGTGGTAGAAATGATGATGGCGATGCAGAAAATGCGCGCCCGTCGCACACCATCGCAACAGGCTCACGTCACCAACGTCAAAGATAACCCGGTGCAAATTGCTGCCGACGCGGCCGAGGGAGCATGGCGCGGGTTTGACGAACAGGAAACCACCGTTGCCGTTGCTCGTTATGCACCTTTCAATGCTATCGCCCTGTTGGTAGGTTCGCAGGTGGGACGCCCTGGCGTCTTAACCCAGTGTTCACTGGAAGAAGCAACTGAACTGAAACTCGGTATGTTAGGCCACACCTGCTACGCCGAAACGATTTCTGTCTACGGTACGGAACCCGTTTTCACCGACGGCGACGATACACCGTGGTCAAAAGGGTTTCTCGCATCATCTTATGCTTCTCGCGGCTTAAAAATGCGTTTTACTTCCGGCTCCGGTTCTGAAGTGCAGATGGGCTATGCGGAAGGAAAATCAATGCTTTATCTTGAGGCACGTTGTATTTACATCACCAAAGCCGCGGGTGTTCAGGGTCTGCAAAACGGTTCCGTAAGCTGCATCGGCGTGCCATCGGCTGTGCCGTCAGGCATCCGTGCAGTACTGGCGGAAAACTTAATTTGCTCATCGCTGGATCTGGAATGCGCCTCCAGTAATGACCAGACCTTTACCCACTCAGATATGCGCCGTACCGCACGTTTCCTGATGCAGTTTCTGCCGGGCACCGACTTTATCTCTTCCGGTTTTTCCGCAGTACCGAACTACGACAACATGTTTGCCGGCTCAAACGAAGATGCCGAAGACTTCGATGATTATAACGTCCTTCAACGTGACCTGAAGGTTGATGGCGGCCTGCGACCGGTGCGCGAAGAAGATGTTATCGCCATCCGCAATAAAGCCGCACGCGCTTTACAGGCTGTCTTTGCAGGTATGGGATTACCGCCCATTACCGATGAAGAAGTCGAAGCAGCGACCTATGCCCACGGTTCGAAAGATATGCCAGAGCGCAACATCGTAGAAGACATAAAGTTTGCCCAGGAAATTATCAATAAAAACCGTAACAGTCTGGAAGTGGTGAAAGCCCTGGCGCAAGGCGGTTTTACCGATGTCGCGCAGGACATGCTCAACATGCAAAAAGCGAAACTGACCGGCGATTATCTCCATACCTCAGCCATTATCGTCGATGACGGACAAGTACTCTCTGCGGTCAATGACGTCAATGATTACGCCGGACCGGCTACGGGTTATCGCCTGCAAGGGGAACGCTGGGAAGAGATCAAAAATATTCCCGGTGCACTTGATCCCAACGAAATTGACTAAGGGTGAGAAATGGAAATTAACGAGAAATTACTTCGTCAGATCATCGAAGACGTGCTGGCAGAAATGCAAACCAGCGACAAGTCCGTTTCATTTCGCGCACCTGTCGCCGCAACTGCCACTTCCGCGCCGGATGGCGGAAAATTTTTGACCGAAATTGGTGAAGCCCAACAAGGTGTTCAGCAAGATGAAGTCATTATTGCTGTAGGCCCGGCTTTTGGCCTGGCGCAGACCGTCAATATTATCGGCATTCCGCATAAAAACATTTTGCGCGAAGTGATTGCCGGTATCGAAGAAGAAGGCATTAAAGCCCGAGTGATTCGCTGCTTTAAATCGTCTGATGTCGCATTCGTAGCGGTCGAAGGCGATCGTCTTAGTGGTTCAGGCATTGCTATTGGTATCCAGTCGAAAGGCACCACAGTTATCCACCAGCAAGGGCTTCCTCCCCTGTCTAACCTGGAGCTGTTCCCACAAGCGCCATTGTTGACGCTGGAAACCTATCGCCAGATTGGCAAAAACGCCGCGCGTTATGCGAAGCGTGAGTCTCCACAACCCGTTCCGACCCTCAACGATCAGATGGCGCGGCCGAAATACCAGGCCAAATCTGCCATTTTGCATATCAAAGAGACCAGGTACGTGGTCACTGGCAAAAAGCCGCAAGAACTGCGCGTGACGTTTTAACAAAGGAAACCTTCATGAATACCGATGCAATTGAGTCGATGGTCAGGGACGTGTTGAACCGTATGAATAGTCTACAGGATACAACTCCTGTTTCTGCGGCCCCCCACTCATCAACACTGAGCGCCAAAGTGACTGATTACCCGCTGGCAAATAAACACCCAGAATGGGTCAAAACGGCAACCAATAAAACGCTCGACGATTTCACTCTGGAAAATGTACTCAGCGATAAAGTTACCGCCCAGGATATGCGCATAACCCCTGAAACATTGCGTATTCAGGCCGAGATTGCCAGAGATGCTGGTCGTGATCGCCTGGCGGTGAATTTTGAACGTGCTGCCGAACTTACCTCAGTGCCGGATGATCGCATCCTTGAAATCTACAATGCGTTGCGCCCTTATCGTTCGACTAAGCAAGAACTCATTGCCATTGCCGACGATCTTGAACAGCGTTATCAAGCCCAAATTTGCGCTGCATTTGTCCGTGAAGCCGCAGAACTCTATGTCGAGCGTAAAAAACTGAAAGGCGACGATTAAGGACGAACTATGCGCTATATAGCAGGCATTGATATCGGCAATTCATCGACAGAGGTTGCGCTGGCAACGCTCAGTGCGTCTGGAGAATTGTCGTTCGTGAGCAGCGCTCTGGCAGAAACCACCGGAATCAAAGGTACGTTGCGTAACGTACATGGTATTCAGGAGGCGCTCGCACAGGCAACGAAAAAAGTCGGTATCACTGTCAGCGATATTTCGCTTATTCGTATCAACGAAGCAACTCCGGTCATTGGTGATGTAGCGATGGAAACCATTACGGAAACCATCATCACCGAATCAACCATGATCGGCCACAATCCGAAAACGCCAGGCGGAGTAGGTCTGGGAGTGGGACTCACCATCACTCCGCAAGAGTTGTTAACACGCCCGGCGGAAGCACCATACATCCTGGTCGTGTCATCGGCATTTGATTTTGCCGATATCGCGACCATGATAAACGCCTCCGTGCGTGCCGGATATCAACTGACTGGCGTAATTCTGCAACGCGATGATGGTGTGCTGGTCAGTAACCGACTGGAAATCCCTTTACCCATTGTTGATGAAGTCCTCTATATCGAGCGTATTCCACTCGGTATGCTGGCCGCGATTGAAGTTGCCGTTCCCGGGAAAGTTATCGAAACCCTGTCTAACCCGTATGGGATTGCCACTGTTTTTGCCCTCAATGCTGAAGAGACTCAAAACATTGTTCCTGTGGCACGAGCGCTTATCGGCAACCGTTCAGCAGTAGTAGTGAAAACACCGTCTGGTGACGTTAAAGCTCGTTCGATACCCGCCGGAAACATTGAGCTGCTTTCTGCCGGGCGCACAATGCGGGTCGATGTTGCCGCAGGTGCCGACGCCATTATGAAAGCGGTCGGTGAGTGCCCAAAACTGGAGAACGTGACGGGCGAACCGGGTACCAACATCGGCGGAATGCTGGAACATGTTCGCCAGACCATGGCGGTGCTGACCAATAAACCCAGCCACGAAATTTTTATTCAGGATTTGCTGGCGATAGATACGTCTGTTCCGGTCAGCGTAACCGGTGGTCTGGCTGGAGAATTTTCACTGGAACAGGCAGTGGGTATCGCCTCAATGGTGAAATCAGACCGCCTGCAAATGGCGATGATCGCCAGTGAAATTAAGCAAAAACTGCATATTGATGTTCAGGTCGGAGGCGCAGAAGCAGAAGCCGCAATTCAGGGAGCATTAACTACCCCGGGGACAACGCGCCCTCTGGCAATTCTGGACTTAGGCGCCGGTTCTACCGATGCCTCCATCATCAATCAGAAAGGGGAAATGATTGCCACTCACCTTGCAGGAGCAGGCGACATGGTGACGATGATTATCGCCCGAGAACTGGGCTTAAATGATCGTTATCTGGCTGAAGAAATCAAAAAGCACCCGTTGGCAAAAGTAGAAAGCCTGTTCCATTTACGCCATGAAGACGGCAGCGTTCAGTTCTTCCCTACTCCGCTATCCCCTCATGTCTTTGCCCGCGTTTGTGTGGTGAAACCCGACGAGCTGGTGCCGATTCCCGGCGATTTAACACTGGAAAAAGTGCGTGCCGTTCGTCGCAGTGCGAAAGAGCGCGTCTTCGTAACAAACGCTCTGCGTGCGTTACGTCAGGTAAGCCCAGGTGGAAATATTCGCAACATTCCATTCGTCGTGCTGGTGGGCGGCTCTTCGCTGGATTTTGAAGTACCACAGTTAGTCACCGATGCGTTGGCGCATTATCGACTGGTCGCCGGGCGGGGGAATATCCGTGGCAACGAAGGACCGCGCAATGCGGTAGCTACCGGGCTACTTATCGCCTGGCGCAAGGAGTCGGCTTATGGAAAGTAAAGGACGAGCCCCCGCCATTGTCGTCATGGTAATCGGTGCTTACACCAACGCATGGGATGAGGTGCTTTTCGGTATTGAAGAAGAGGGGATCCCCTTTAGCATTCAACAAATCCCGTCAGGTGAGGTGATCGATAGCGCCTGGCAGGCCGCTCGTCAGTCCCCCCTGTTGGTTGGCATAGCCTGCGACCGGGAAAAACTAATTGTACATTACAAAAATTTACCGGCATCAGCACCGTTGTTTACGCTGATGTATCAACAAGATAACTATGCCCGGCGTAGTATCGGCAATAACGCCGCCCGCCTGGTCAAAGGCATTCCCTTCAGGGAATACCACCCATAATCCACAGGAGAAATGCTGTATGAATAACGCACTAGGACTGGTTGAAACAAAAGGGTTAGTTGGCGCAATTGAAGCCGCGGATGCCATGGTTAAATCCGCCAACGTGCAACTGGTTGGCTATGAAAAGATTGGTTCGGGTCTGATTACGGTGATGGTCCGCGGCGATGTCGGCGCAGTAAAAGCCGCCGTTGATGCGGGGAGCGCAGCAGCAAGCGCCGTTGGTGAAGTGAAATCCTGCCATGTCATTCCACGACCGCACAGCGATGTTGAGGCCATTTTACCTAAATCTGCATAACCCCATTCGCTAAGGAGCACAGCGTGAAGCAATCACTGGGATTACTTGAAGTCAGTGGTCTGGCACTCGCCATCAGTTGCGCGGACGCTATGGCTAAGGCCGCGTCCATCACGCTGGTTGGCCTTGAGAAGACCAATGGTTCGGGCTGGACGCTCATCAAAATTATCGGTGACGTCGCCTCGATTAATGCAGCGATCGCAACAGGCGTCAGTTTCGCCAGACAGCGAAATGGTCTTGTCGCGCACAAAGTGATTGCCCGACCAGGAGAAGGAATACTGCCCCGCACAACAGAAGCATTGGATGCGACAGTCGAAGCAAGCGAAACACCTGCAACAACAGTCGCCGCAGAAATTATCAGTTGTAATTTGTGTCTTGACCCGGCGTGCCAACGGCAAAAAGGTGAACCCCGTTCACTTTGCCTGCATTCCGATAAGCGAGGGGGGTAGTAATGGATAAACAAACCTTGCAGGAGGCTGTTAGCCTGGTCCTGGATGAGATGCGCGAGCGCCCTATCCCTCTGGGCGTCTCCAGTCGTCACATTCATCTTTCAACGGCGGATTATGTGCGCCTTTTTCCTGAACAACCGATCAGCGAGAAAAAGTCGTTATTACAACCTGGTCAGTTCGCTGCTGAACAGGTTGTTACGCTGGTGGGACCAAAAGGCAAATTGCACAACGTTCGCTTGTTGGGGCCATTACGTAACTCAAGTCAGGTGGAGATTTCCCGGACTGACGCCAGAACGTTAGGGATCGCCGCTCCGCTACGCATGTCTGGCGATCTCAGCGACACACCGGGAATTCGTCTGATAAGCCCTTTTGCAGAGCTGGAAATCGCTTCTGGCGTTATTGTCGCGCAACGGCATATTCATATGTCTCCGCTTGATGCCCTGATTTATGGCGTTACACATGGTGATAAGGTGGCGGTCGCCATTGAAGGGGATGAGCGACGACTGATATTCGATAACGTTGCCGTTCGCGTCTCACCGGATATGCGTCTTGAAATGCATATTGATACCGACGAAGCCAACGCCGCAGGCGCTGATAATCCTGACGTTTTTGCCACGCTGGTGTCGGTGCCATGAATAACGTGCTGATGCAACACATTGTTGACGAAGTGATTTTTCGCCTGAAACAGCGTGCGGGAAAAACACTCGCGCTAACTGTTTCGCAACTGCGAGAAGCCAGCGTTCACGAGATAGTTCATCAGTATGCATCGTTACAAATTCAATACGTCGATCTGCCGTTGTTGCGACAACTCGCGGAAAACGAAACGTCAGATCGTGCAGCAATCCACATTCACGAGGCGTTAGCCTGGGGAATGCACATTCAATTGTCGTTGCAGCATCATTTTCTGAACGCCATCAAATTAAAGTCACTCGCCCGTCTACCGTTAACCTGGTGCGACGAACAAGGGCAACCGGTCTACCTTCATCGTGGTCGACTTTTAAGTTATGTCGACATAGCGCAGTTATGCACGGGAATACTGGTGCTGCAACGGAAATGTTGTGTGACCGCCCTTGCGCGTGAAGCGGCAATTACCCGAAACATTCAGTTAATCAGGCAGGAGTAACCCATGCATCTGGCTCGAGTCACTGGCGCGGTGGTATCCACGCAAAAATCACCTTCTCTGGTCGGGAAAAAACTGTTGTTGGTTCGCCGGGTCAGCGCTGACGGTGAACTGCCTCTCACGCCATTAACCGGTGACGAAGTTGCCGTTGATTCAGTCGGTGCTGGCGTCGGTGAGTTGGTACTCCTCAGCAGCGGTTCCAGCGCCAGACATGTGTTTTCCGGACCTAACGAAGCCATCGACCTGGCAGTGGTTGGCATTGTCGATACGCTTTCGCGCTAAGGAGTTGAAAGATGGCGATTTATACCAGAACAGGCGATTCAGGAAATACGTCCCTATTTACCGGGCAACGTGTCAGCAAAACTCATCTACGTGTCGAAGCCTATGGCACGCTGGATGAACTGAACGCGACACTCAGTCTGTGTTATTGCGCCACCACCATCGAAAGTCATCGCATCTTACTGGAAGCCATTCAGCAACAGATATTCTGGTTTAGTGCCGAGCTCGCCAGTGAAAGCGAACAGCCATCAGCGCAGCAACGTTACATCAGTACGGAAGAAATCGCCGCGCTGGAAAAAGCGATCGACAGTGCAATGAACGCGGTTCCTCCAGTTCGCAGCTTCATTCTACCTGGTCGTTGTGAAGCCGCAAGCCGCATGCATTTCGCCCGCACAGTGGCTCGCAGGGCCGAAAGACGTCTGGTTGAACTGACAACGGAAGCCACCGTTCGCCATGTTTTACTGCACTACATCAACCGGCTTTCCGATTGCCTGTATGCCCTCGCCCGCGTGGAAGACAATGTTGCTCATCAGAACCTGATGATTCAGGAAATAACAAAACGTTATCACGAAGCTAACCACACTCCAGCATTGAAGGAACGCACGATGCCGCTCACTTTTCAGGATCTTCATCAGCTCATTCGTAGCGCGGCAATGCGCGCAGATGAACTGCATATTCCCGTAGTCATTAGCATCGTTGATGCCAACGGTACGGAAAGCGTTACCTGGCGGATGCCTGATGCGCTGCTGGTTAGCAGTGAACTGGCACCGAAAAAAGCCTGGACCGCCGTGGCGATGAAAACGGCAACACACAAGCTTGCTGACGCCGTGCAACCCGGAGCGCCGCTTTACGGACTCGAAAGCCATATGCAAGGCAAAGTTGTCACTTTTGGTGGCGGTTTCCCCCTCTGGCGTGACGGAATATTGCTTGGAGGGCTTGGTATCAGCGGCGGTAGCGTTGAACAAGACATGGATATTGCACAAACCGCAATGGCAGCAATTAACGCAGGAGCAAACCTATGAATACCACTGAATTAGAAACGATTATCCGCAATATCCTGCGCGAACAAATGATGCCCACTGCGTCACAAACGCAAAGAAATGGTATTTTCCAGACTGTCGATGACGCCGTCTGCGCTGCACACCAGGCCTTTTTGCGCTTTCAACAGTGCCCACTTAAAACCCGCAGTGCCATTATCAACGCCATTCGCGAAGAATTATCCCCCCGCCTTACCGAACTGGCAGAAGAGAGCGCTATCGAAACGGGGATGGGAAATAAAGAAGATAAGTATCTAAAAAACAAAGCGGCTCTCGATAACACACCTGGAATTGAAGACTTAACCACCACTGCGCTAACCGGTGATGGTGGCATGGTTTTATTTGAATACTCTCCGTTTGGGGTTATTGGCTCAGTCACGCCAAGTACCAATCCAACGGAAACCATCATTAACAACAGCATCAGCATGTTGGCTGCAGGCAATAGTGTCTATTTCAGTCCTCACCCGGGAGCCAAAAACGTATCGCTGAAACTGATCGCCATAATCGAAGACATCGCGTTTCGCTGTAGTGGCATTCATAACCTTATCGTTACCGTGTCTGAACCAACCTTTGCCGCTACCGAACAGATGATGACGCACCCTAAAATCGTCGTTCTGGCAATTACTGGCGGTCCAGGTATCGTCGCGATGGGGATGAAAAGTGGCAAGAAAGTGATTGGTGCCGGTGCGGGTAACCCGCCCTGCATCGTCGATGAAACGGCGGATATTGTGAAAGCCGCCGAAGACATCATCAACGGCGCTTCATTCGATTACAACCTGCCGTGTATCGCTGAAAAAAGCCTGATAGTCGTTGAATCAGTAGCAGATTACCTAATCCAACAGATGCAAAGTTTTGGCGCTTTTCTTCTTAACCGGGAACAAACTGACCAATTGCGTGCTATTTGCCTTCCTGGCAATGTTGCCAACAAAAAGCTGGTGGGTAAAAGTCCTTCAGCCATGCTGGAAGCAGCGGGAATTCCTTTACCGCAGAAAGCCCCTCGATTACTAATTGCTATTGTCGACGCCGATGATAGCTGGGTTACCTGCGAACAACTGATGCCAATGTTGCCCATTGTAAAAGTTAATGATTTTGATAGCGCCCTCACCCTGGCGCTGAAAGTGGAAGACAGCTTGCACCACACGGCAATTATGCACTCGCAGAATGTCTCTCGGCTCAACCTTGCCGCGCGCGTTATGCAAACCTCCATCTTTGTCAAAAACGGCCCCTCCTGGGCAGGCATTGGCGTCGGCGGTGAAGGCTTTACGACCTTCACCATTGCTACACCGACCGGAGAGGGGACAACGTCAGCACGGACTTTTGCCCGCTCACGACGCTGCGTGTTGACCACTGGTTTTTCCATTCGCTAGAGAAACGGAAATGAATACTTTTTCACTGCAGACGCGTTTATACAGCGGACCAGGAAGTCTTAAAGTGCTTAGCCGTTTCACCAATAAGCACATCTGGATTATTTGCGACGCCTTTCTGGCACGCTCACCACTGATTGACACGTTGCGCCAGGCGCTGCCTGACAGCAACCGCCTCAGTATTTTTAGCGAAATAACACCCGACCCAACTATCCAGACCGTGGTAAAAGGCATTGCACAAATGCAGACTTTACGCCCGGATGTGGTTATCGGTTTTGGCGGCGGCTCTGCGCTGGACGCCGCAAAAGCGATTGTCTGGTTTAGTCGCCAGTGTGCTATTGAGATTGACACCTGCGTAGCCATTCCCACCACCAGCGGCACCGGCTCAGAAGTGACCAGCGCCTGTGTCATCAGCGATCCAGAGAAAGGGATTAAATATCCCCTTTTCGATAATGCACTTTATCCGGATATTGCAGTCCTCGATCCCTCGCTGGTCGTCAGCGTGCCTCCCGCGATAACTGCCAATACCGGAATGGATGTTTTAACCCATGCGCTAGAAGCCTATGTTTCTCCACGCGCCAGTGATTTCTCGGATGCTCTGGTCGAAAAAGCCGTGCAAATTGTTTTTCACTACCTGCCTACAGCAGTGAATAAAGGCGATTGTCTTGCTACTCGCGGCAAAATGCATAATGCCTCGACGCTTGCCGGAATGGCCTTTAGCCAGGCTGGGCTTGGGTTAAATCATGCAATTGCCCATCAACTCGGCGGGCAGTTTCATCTGCCACACGGCCTGGCGAATGCTCTCCTGCTCACGGCGGTTATCCGCTTTAATGCTGGCGATCCGCGCGCCGCCAAACGCTACGTCCGGCTGGCAAAAACGTGTCATTTATGCCCTGATAACGCCAATGACACCGCCAGCCTGAATGCACTCATTCAACATATTGAACAGCTTAAAAAAACCTGTGCAATACCGACTCTCGCTAATGCACTGAAAGAAAAAAAAGCAGAATGGTCAGCACGTCTTCCAGATATGGTTCAGGCCGCGCTGGCGGATGCAACATTGCGTACCAACCCACGAGCGGCTGATGCCTCCGCTATTGAGGAACTGCTTGAGGAGTTGTTATGAACGTCGAGTTAACGTCCTGTGACAGTCAGACGATCCGTGAGCGAGTTCAGGCAGCCGGGGTTGTGGGTGCTGGCGGCGCAGGCTTTCCAACACATATCAAGCTGCAGGCGTGTGTTGACACTTTCCTGGTAAATGCCGCGGAATGCGAACCAATGTTGAAAGTGGACCAGCAGTTAATGGCACAACAAGCCAGCCGCCTGCTGCGCGGTGTTCACTATGCGATGAAAGCCACCGGGGCTGCTAGCGGAATCATCGCGCTGAAAGAGAAGTATCAACCCGCAATAAAAGCACTTACACCATTACTTCCAACGGATATCCGCCTGCATATTTTGCCCGACGTTTATCCCGCTGGGGATGAGGTGCTGACCATCTGGATGGCAACAGGTCGTCGCGTTCCACCCGCCGCGTTACCCGTTAGCGTCGGCGTGGTGGTGAATAACGTCCAGACCGTGCTGAATATTGCCAGAGCCGTTGAGCAACAGTATCCGGTAACGCGCCGCACGTTAACCGTTAATGGTGCAGTTGCTAAACCAGTAACAGTGACCGTTCCCATCGGAATGTCTTTACGCGAGGTACTGGCGCTGGCGGGAGGCGCTACGGTAGATAATCCCAGTTTTATCAATGGCGGGCCGATGATGGGGAGTTTGCTCCCATCGCTCGATACGCCAGTCAGCAAAACCACCGGCGGCTTGCTGGTCTTACCCAACTCTCATTCACTGATCCAACGTCGAATGCAGGATGATCGCAACGTACTTGCCGTCGCGAAAACCGTTTGTGAACAATGCCGCTTATGTACCGATCTCTGTCCACGTCATTTAATCGGTCACGAACTGTCACCACATTTGTTAGTACGTGCGGTTAACTACCAACAGCTCGCTACACCGCAACTGTTACTGACAGCACTCACCTGTTCGGAGTGCAACGTCTGTGCCAGCGTCGCCTGCCCGGTAGGTATTTCACCAATGCGCATAAATCGCCTGCTTAAGCAGGAATTACGCGCTAAAAATCTCCGCTACGAAGGCACCTTAAACCCTGCGGATGTCATGGCAAATTATCGACTGATTCCCGTAAAACGGCTGGTAACCAGACTGGGCTTAGCACCGTGGTATCAGGATGCGCCATGGTCTGAACACGTGCCACAGCCCGAAAAAGTGACGCTATTGTTACGCCAGCACATCGGAGCCAGCGCAATTGCGTGTGTCCAAAAAGGCGATCGTGTCGTTCGTGGGCAATGTGTAGGCCAAATTCCACACGGCACATTAGGTGCCCCCATTCATGCCAGTATTGATGGCAAGATCAGTGATGTGACAGAAAACGCGATTACGGTTGTGAGAGGTTAACCATGTCAAAAGCGGTAGGTATTGTAGAACTTAGCAGTATCGCGAAAGGGATGGAAACCGGCGATGCCATGCTGAAAAGCGCCAACGTTGAGTTACTGGTCAGCAAAACGCTATGCCCCGGTAAATTTCTGCTGATGCTCGGTGGCGATGTCGGTGCGGTGCAACAGGCCATCGATAATGGCACGTCCCTTGCTGGTGAAATGCTGGTCGACAGTCTGGTTCTTCCTAATATTCATCCCACTATCCTGTCTGCAATCAGCGGTCTGAACCATGTTGACCAGCGACGGGCTGTCGGTGTAGTAGAAACCTGGAGTGTAGCAGCCTGCATTGACGCTGCCGATTGTGCAGTGAAAGCGGCAAACGTCACGCTCGTGCGGGTGCATATGGCCTTCGGTATTGGCGGTAAATGCTACATGGTAGTGGCAGGCGATATTTCTGATGTTAATAACGCGGTCTCTGTCGCCAGCGAGCGCGCAGGGGAAAAAGGTTTGTTGGTCTATCGTTCGGTGATTGCCCGTCCGCATGAAGCCATGTGGCATCAGATGGTGGAGGGATAATGTCAACTCAACACACGACTGAACGGATGATTCAGGAATATGTTCCCGGTAAACAGGTCACACTGGCGCATGTGATTGCGAATCCCGGAAAGGATCTGTTTAAGAAATTAGGTTTACCAGACACCGTTTCTGCCATTGGCATTCTGACGATTACCCCCAGTGAAGCATCTATCATCGCGTGTGATATCGCCACAAAATCAGGCGCTGTAGAGATTGGTTTTCTTGATCGTTTTACCGGCGCGGTAGTTCTGACTGGCGATGTTTCTGCTATCGAATATGCACTTAGCCAGGTTACACGCACGCTGGGCGAAATGATGCACTTTACCGCCTGTTCCATTACACGGACCTGACACTATGCAACGGATGATGCTCATCGGCCCCAGTCAGTGCGGAAAAACGTCTCTCACACAATGCCTGCGCGGAGAGAATATTCAGTATCAGAAGACGCAGGCAATCGTCTGGTCACCGGCCACCATTGACACACCCGGGGAATACCTCGAAAACCGCAGCCTTTACAGCGCACTGCTGGTCTGTGCCTGCGAAGCGGACATTATCGCACTGGTACTTAATGCGAACGCACCGTGGTCCCCTTTTTCGCCAGGCTTTACCACATCGATGAATCGCCCGGTCATTGGGGTAGTAACCAAAGCGGATTTAGCCAGCGTAGAACAAATATCTTTGGTGAAATGCTGGTTACGGGAAGCCGGGGCACGCAACGTATTAGTAACCAGCGCGATAAATAACATCGGGGTTGCAGAACTTTTTACCTTATTACATACAGAAGAAGGTTGTCGTTAATTTCGACATTTCAATATGTTATCAGATGGGAATGATGACTTGTGACACCGAGAAAGGAATCATGAACAATGAGGGTTGCCGGGCAACCCTCATTGAATAAAGCAGAAATTACTTCGCTTCGCCGTTTTTCATTTCACCCATAGCTTTCAGCTTTTTGGAGATATCGCGGCGTTCTTTGGAAAGCTCAGCATTTTTGATGATGTAATCATCAACGCGATCTTCATAGTCGCCTTTCATGCTGGCGATGATGCCCTGAATTGCTTCGACGCTCATACCCGGTTTGATGTAATCGCTCAGGTTGTCCAGCAGCAGAACGCGTTTCTGGTTGTCACGGATCTTTTTCTCAACGTCCTGGATTTCACGTTGCAGTTTGTTCTTACGACGGAACAGGCGAACAAATTCCAGTACGTCCTGGAATGAAGGCTTGGTAGTTTCCATTTTTATACCCCTGATAATGTGAGAGTCGGATTCGTTTAAGCAGCCGCTATTCGTTAGGGCCAACATTACTCATAGCTGCCGCAGATGACAATGCTTTTATCCCTTTTCACTATCATACCCTTTATCTTTGCTGAATCGAAGCAGCAAGATGATTCTGAAGATCGGGAATTATTTGCGCAAGGCCCGGCAAATCAGATTTGACAACAACTCCAGTTGATGCGCCGTTTCCATGTTAAGCCACACATAGCCATAAATCGGGGTCTCAACGACCTTGAGATCATGGTGGTTATCGAGCAACTGACGCAGCTCTTCCACAGCATCGTTCAATTTTTCCGTATTAGCAAAAACCGGCTGCGGATTACCTTCGTACAGGGCATGAACAAGGCTCAACACGATTTGCTGCATCATGTGCTGTGTATCGCGCAGTTTTTGCGCGTTCAATAACACGAAATGGCTGGGGCGCGTGGCCCAGTAAGCATTGATTTGCAGTTCCAGCATACAAACCAGATTACGGTTAATTGTCTGGATCCCTTCATATATCGATTTTGGGATACGGGTTTCTTTGCTGGCGGGCGCAATCAACCCACGCATTTTCACGGCATCGGTCAGGAGTTTTTGCAGATGTTTTTCCAGACGTGGACGTTCGAGTAAGTTCGGTGAGAACGCTGACTGATAGACGCGATTATATTCAGTGAGACTTTTCGCCAGTTGAATGCGCCAGTGGATAAAAGCACGTTGCGGCCAGATGCCGGTAAACAACATTGCCAGTAAAGAGCCGAGGATCACATCGCCGCTTCGCCATAATGCAGTATCAATTTCACCGGTTGGCGAGCCAACAACAATTGCCAGCGTCACACCAATCAATAAACCTTGATATGGCTTCTTACCCAGCGCCAGCCAACCGCAAAGGAACATGGCTGCAGCACACCAGACTAACATCAACGGTAAAGAGATTAACTCCAGTTGCAGAGCGATAAGACCTAATATCGAACCCAACACAGTACCGCCAATACGTTCAAAGGCGCGAGGGACAACGTTGCCCCAGAACGAAATTGGCCCCATGATCACCACCATAGTGACCAGCGGCCAGGTGCTTTCCGGGATGGTAAACAAGCGAATGATGAGAAAGGTGAGCAAGAACGCCAGCGCAACTCGCGTACCATGCACAATGCGGTAATGGCGGTACACTCGAATTTCAAACGGGCTTAAGGACTTATCGGCACGCACGCGGGCACTCCGTGGAATAAGAGAAAAAACGGTCATAATGCAATCTGGCAGTCCGGGAACGATAACGCTATGTAACAAATCTGTCCGGCAAACCGGGAATAGCAGACGTTCCCGGTTTGGTTGTCAGAAAACTGCAGACGAATCTTACTCTTTTACATAACGAAAAACAGCGTAGCAATCGGGTTATCCTCTGATCCAGTGCCACTTATCAGCGCTGTTTAGGCTGCACCGCAACATACATTTCGATATCCCAATACCCCTCTTCCGCACCATTGTTCAGATAAACCTCAAAGCAGGGCTTTGGCAACATTTCGTAAGCGCTGTCCTGCAAGAGAGTATTAAAGAACTGATACCAGGGTTTAGCAAAGTCATCACCCACTACGCGTGCAACCGCCACCGCATACTGACCTCCAGAAATTTCCGTCAGGATGACGCCCTCACTGTTTTCGGGGAGAGTGAAGTCATCTGCCACCGAGACGACGGTGTCACAACGTAACTTTTCGGCGGGTGTTTCGTCTGGATTATCGTAATAGACCGCTACCCACTCCTTTGGCACGATATTTTTGTCGTCTACCCACATCATCAACTGCTCAAAACCTTGCTTTACCGTCTGTTCCCACGGGCCAACGAGATGGAAACCTGCAACGGTACGTTTATCTTCCTGTTTAATCTCGTAGTTCATGATGCCTCCATTAATACTGGTTTTATGCACAGTACATTTGCAATATAAAAACCACAAGGAATGAGTGTTGATTATGCGAGCAGACTCGCACTCCTGCCAGTCTGCTGCAAAAGAAAGGTCAGGCCTTATGGTGGAAATAATCGCTCAACCGGGAAAACATGCCGCCTTCACTGACGGATTCCAGGGTGACCAGCGGCCAGTGCGCCACCTGTTTATCCCGATCGTAAAGTTCAATTTCCCCAACCTGCTGATGGGCATTAATTGGCGCGGTCAGTTCTTTATCATTAAGGGTGTATTTTGCTTTGATATTCGGAATCTCCGCTTTTGGCAGCACCATCCAGAACTCTTGTTCGGTTCCAAGCGCAATCTTTTCTTTATCGCCATACCAGATGCGTTCTGTGCCAATCTTTTTCCCACGATGTAAAATTTGCACCGTAGTAAAGTTCTGTTGTCCCCAACGCAGTAGCTTTCTCGCCTCTTCTTCACGACCTTTTGCGCTTTCAGCCCCCATCACCACCGCAATGAGTCGACGCTGACCATCCACAGCCGAAGCAATGAGATTAAACCCGGCCCCGGAAGTATGTCCGGTTTTCAGGCCATCGACATTCATGGTTTTATCCCATAATAAGCCGTTACGGTTTTGCTGGGTGATGCCGTTCCAGGTGAGGCTTTTCTCACTGTACATATGATAAAACTCAGGTTCACCATGAATGATGGCGCGCGAAAGTACGGCTAAATCGTAGGCTGAACTATGCTGACCCGGCGCATCCAGACCATGTACCGTTTCAAAATGCGTATCCTTTAGATGCAACTTCTCGGCGTAATTGTTCATCATTTCAACAAACTGCCGTTGCCCACCAGCAATATAATCAGCCAGCGCAACACAAGCATCATTGCCGGAGTCGACAATTAATCCACGGCTTAAATCACGTACCGATACGCGATCCCCCTCTTTCAAAAACATCAGTGAAGAACCGACAAATACCGGGTTATCTTTTGCCCACGCATCACGCCCCACAGTGACAATATCGTCTGGTGTAATGCGATGACTATCGATAGCACGATCAACGACATAGCCAGTCATCAGCTTAGTCAGGCTGGCAGGATTACGTTGTTGATGCTCATTACCCGCCGTGAGGATCTGTCCGGTTGTGTAATCCATCAATACCCATGACCCCGCATGAATTTCTGGAGGCTGGGGTGAAAAAGGAATATTTTCTGCTGCAAAAGCAGACGATAAATTAAAAACGAACAAAGAAGCAGCAATAACAAGACGGCGTTTCAACAGCAAATCCTCAGGAGTTTCAAATAGCTGTTCTTTTTACGGAAATCCTGATGAACTGGCTGGAATAAAGTGCAAGAAAATGTGACATTTATCTCATTTTAATCTGACATTATCTGTTTCCACACGCTGCCAAATTGTCGCTCTAAAGCTGATTAGCGTTGTGATATTTGGTACTCTGGCATACAGCAGAAATAACGGATTTAACCTAATGATGAATGACGGTAAGCAACAATCTACCTTTTTGTTTCACGATTACGAAACCTTTGGCACGCACCCCGCGTTAGATCGCCCTGCGCAGTTTGCCGCCATTCGCACCGATAGCGAATTCAATATCATTGGCGAACCAGAAGTCTTTTACTGCAAACCTGCTGATGATTATTTACCTCAACCAGGGGCGGTGTTAATCACCGGCATCACACCGCAGGAAGCACGGGCGAAAGGAGAAAACGAAGCCGCCTTTGCCGCCCGCATCCACTCGCTTTTTACCGTACCGAAAACCTGCATTCTTGGTTACAACAATGTGCGTTTCGACGACGAAGTCACGCGCAATGTTTTTTATCGTAATTTCTACGATCCCTATGCCTGGAGCTGGCAGCATGATAACTCTCGCTGGGATCTGCTGGACGTCATGCGTGCCTGTTATGCCCTACGTCCGGAGGGGATCAACTGGCCTGAAAATGATGACGGTCTGCCGAGTTTTCGTCTTGAACATTTAACCAAAGCGAATGGTATAGAGCATAGCAACGCCCACGATGCGATGGCCGATGTATACGCCACTATCGCAATGGCGAAGCTGGTGAAAACGCGTCAGCCACGCCTGTTTGATTATCTCTTTACCCATCGTAATAAGCACAAACTGATGGCATTGATTGATGTGCCACAGATGAAACCACTGGTGCACGTTTCCGGCATGTTTGGTGCGTGGCGCGGCAATACCAGTTGGGTTGCGCCGCTGGCGTGGCATCCTGAAAATCGCAATGCCGTGATTATGGTGGATTTAGCTGGAGATATTTCGCCATTACTGGAACTGGATAGCGACATGCTGCGCGAGCGTCTGTATACCGCAAAAGCCGATCTGGGCAATAACGCCGTAGTCCCGGTTAAGCTGGTGCATATTAATAAATGTCCGGTGCTGGCACAGGCGAATACACTTCGCCCGGAGGATGCCGACCGTCTGGGAATTAATCGTCAGCATTGCCTTGATAACCTGAAAATTTTGCGTGAAAACCCGCAAGTGCGCGAAAAAGTGGTGGCAATATTTGCTGAAGCCGAACCGTTTATGCCTTCAGATAACGTGGATGCCCAGCTTTATAATGGCTTTTTCAGTGACGCCGATCGCGCGGCAATGAAAATTGTGCTGGAAACCGAGCCACGTAACTTACCGGCACTGGATATCACCTTTGTCGATAAACGCATAGAGAAGCTGTTGTTCAATTATCGGGCGCGTAACTTCCCCGGCACGTTAGATTACGCCGAACAGCAACGCTGGCTGGAGCATCGCCGTCAGGTCTTCACTCCAGAGTTTTTGCAAGGCTATGCTGATGAACTGCAGATGCTGGCGCAGCAATATGCCGATGATAAAGAGAAAGTGGCACTGTTAAAGGCGCTTTGGCAGTACGCGGAAGAGATCGTCTGATACAAAAAAGCCGGAGCGTTAAACTCCGGCTTTTTGAGACTTAACGGATGATGACACCATCCGGTTTTATAAAATTATGCAACGTCTTCGTACTGCGGAACCGGGTTGCGGAAGCTCTTAGTTACGCAAGCCAGGTAAATCAGACCGATAGCCGCCCAGATCAGCCCCAGAACCATCGAGCTTTCTTCCAGGTTAACCCACAGCGCACCAACGGTCAGCGCACCACACATCGGCAGGAACAGATACTGGAAGTGATCTTTCAGCGTCTTGTTACGCTTCTCACGGATCCAGAACTGCGAGATAACCGACAGGTTAACGAAGGTGAACGCCACCAGCGCACCAAAGTTAATCAGCGCCGTTGCCATTACCAGGTCAAAGTTGATTGCCAGCAGAGCAATCGCACCAACCAGGATGATGTTCATCGCCGGAGTACGCCATTTCGGGTGTACATAACCGAAGAAACTTTTCGGGAACACGCCGTCACGCCCCATCACGTACATCAGACGCGCTACGCCTGCGTGCGCCGCCATACCAGACGCCAGTACGGTAATGGTGGAGAAGATCAGCGCGCCAACCTGGAATGCTTTACCCGCAACATACAGCATGATTTCAGGCTGTGACGCATCCGGATCTTTAAAGCGAGAGATATCCGGGAAGTACAGTTGCAGGAAGTAAGTCGCAAAGATGAAGATCATACCGCCGATCAGCGCGGTCAGGAAAATCGCACGCGGGATCACGCGCTCTGCATCTTTGGTTTCTTCCGACAGGTTGCTGATGCCGTCAAAACCGGTAAAGGAGAAGCACAGGATCGTCGCACCGGTAATCATCGGGATGACATGCGCATCGCCAGACCAGAACGGACGGGTGCTCGCCAGCGTACCAGCGCCTTCACCTTCAAATACGCCGTAGACCACCATGCCCAGAATCACCGCGATCAGCACAATCTGCAACACCACAATGACGGTGTTGAAGTTCGCTACGGATTTCAGGCTACGCAGGTTAAAGGCTGTCATAAAGGCCACCAGCGCCACCACAAACATCCACGATGGGATGGAAGGCACCAGAGCTTCAAAATAGATTTTCGCCAACAGGATGTTGATCATCGGCGCGAACAGATAGTCGAGCAGAGAAGACCAACCCACCATAAAGCCAACGGTCGGGCTAATAGATTTCTGGGCGTAAGTGTACGCAGAGCCAGCAGAAGGATAGCGGCGAACCAACTTCCCGTAGCTCAGAGCCGTGAACAGGATCGCAATCAATGCGAACGCATAGGCTGTCGGCACATGACCATCCGTGAGGCCTGAAACGATACCAAAAGTATCAAACAGCGTCATCGGCTGCATATAGGCAAGACCCATCATTACAACCGGAACTAACGTAAGCGTTTTACGCAATTCCACGCGAGAGGTGTTTGGAGTAACGTTATGCGACATGGTTATTCTCCTTTACGGTGATAACCGTCGCGTAAGCAAAAAATTGCCCCATTTTTTTGGATTCCTCAGCGACAACAACTGTCGATTTTTAGTAAATATCTATCCGGTACGAAGCCCGGCCTCTTGGTATGAATGATTGGTTTGAAGCAAAAAATAACCGACGCGGATAAAACGTCGGTTTTTAGTCATTTTTTGACAGCGGCGCATTGTGCCTAAATGGGGGGTAAATGACAAGAGAATGAGGGGCTTGACAGATGATTTTTTATTTAAATGGCTGATTTTCCGTCACCAGATTTTGCATAAACACCGGCGATAGCACTATTTGCTAAAATCTCGTCTCGCCACCACGCACTGGCAAGCCCTGCGGTTTGTTCGTTCCAGCCAATCCAGACAGGTTCAAAGAGGGTTTGCGCGACCACTTTCTTCTCGATTAACGCACCACTATCAAGAAAGCGTTGCGCCAGATAACGGGGTAAATAACCACAACCAAGACCACTGATTTGCAGCTCCAGCTTGGTTTTAAAATCAAATACGGTAATAGCTTCTTGTTCATCAAGTATTTGTGAAGCTGTAGACGCGGCTGCCTGCGCAGTGTCACCGACGACTATCGCCCGATATCGTTTAATGATTCGTCGATTTAACGGTTCTTCTTCCAGCGCTAACGGATGATGGGGTGCCACAACGAACACTTGCTCCAGATCACCCAGACGAGAAAAACCAAATTCGCTGGAAGATGGCGGCTCGTGCATAGCGCCGACAATAATATCTGCCCGGCCCTGGGTCAGCGCCTCCCAGGAACCACCGAGCACGCCATTGATAAATTTCAACCGCGTTACACTGTGATGTTGATAAAAGAGTTCAATAAGTGGCGCAAGCAGAGAAAAAGGAAAGGTGTCATCAACCCCGATAATCAGCTCGTTCTCCCAGCCTTCGTGAAGTTTTATTGCCTGTTTTTCCAGCTCATGAACAGTGTGAAGAATTTCCCGCCCTTTCTCTAATAACATTTTTCCGGTGCGGGTGAATTTAGCGCGGTGACCGCTGCGATCAAGCAATTGAATATTAAGATCACTTTCCAGCTTATGAACGGTGTAACTCAGCGCAGACGGCGTCTTGTACAGTTTGGCTGACGCCGCCGCAAAACTGCCCTCTTTTTCTAAGGCATCGAGGATCATCAACACATCCAGCAGTGGTTTCATACACGCCCCCTTGCGGTGTATGCGGCATTCTGCTGGCGTGATGCTTTACTCCAGCGGCATTACCAGTGGATCGGGATACTGGTATTCAAATCCCAATTCATTACAGATCCGGCTGCCATCAATAATTTTACCTTTGCCGCTGTCCAGGCTGTTTCTGAACTGCGGAGGTTCCAGCCCCAGTAAACGGGCCATCTGCGGATAGAAAACATTACGCGCAGGGTGAGCTGGCGCACATATATTATAGATGTGTCCGCCTTTAGGTGCCTGTAACAACAGAGTGATAGCGCCAATAACATCTTCCAGGTGAACTAAATTGACACCATGTTCACCGTCTGGCGCAGTTTTTCCGGCAAAGAAGCGCCCTGGATGACGCCCCGGCCCCACCAGGCCAGCAAGACGCAAAATATCGACCGAAGTACCAGGTAAATTGTGCAGCCAGTCTTCGAGTTCTTTTAACACTCGTCCACTGTTGGTCACGGGATTGCGTGGTGTGGTTTCTTTTACTATGCCTTGCGCATCGCCATAGACAGAGGTTGAACTGGTGAAAATAATGCGGGGAATATGGTGAGCCAGCGCGCTGTCTACCAGCTCTTGCACTGCCTGCAAATAGAACTCGTCGCCAGGACCGCTGCGTCGCGCCGGAAGCGTAATGACCAACGCATCAGCATCCATCAGGGCATCCAGATCGTCAGAATCGCAAACTAACTCGGGATCCATGCGAAGCGTATAGCTATCAATCCCACTCATTCGGGCCGCTTCGACGCCATCTTGTGTGGTTTTACTCCCGGTGACTTGCCAGCCCCGCGCTGAAAGTGACATCGCCAGCGGCATACCTAACCACCCTAACCCGACAATTGCGACCTTTTTCATCCGTTTTCTCCTGATACACCTTAGATCTATAAGGCTACGCCAGCGTATCAAAACTGACAATTCATTCTATGAATGAATCGAAGCTGTTAGCAAATGTACAATTGCCTGATGCGCTCCGCTTATCAGGCCTACAAAAACACCAATATATTGAATTTAGGCAACATTTGTAGGCCAGATAAGGCGTTCACGCCGCATCCGGCATGAACAAAGGCCACTTTAGTTACAGAACACAATGTTCTTGAGGGCTTTAAAGACATATTTTCACGATTACTTTTTTTAACGTAGTCACTCTTAGCGCCCTTCTTTCCCTGCTCATTCATTAAACAAATCTATCGCCGCAAAATATATAAAAAAGCCCTTGCTTTCTATCGTGAAAGTGGTTTAGGTTAAAAGGCATCAGTTGAATAAACATTCACAGAGATTTTTATGACACGCGTTCAATTTAAACACCACCATCATCACCATCATCCTGACTAGTCTTTCAGGCGATGTGTGCTGGAAGACATTCAGATCTTCCAGTGGTGCATGAACGCATGAGAAAGCCCCCGGAAGATCACCTTCCGGGGGCTTTTTTATTGCGCGGTTGATAACGATTCAGACAGGTTAAAAGAGGAATAAGAAAATGACAGACAACACTCGTTTACGCATAGCTATGCAAAAATCCGGCCGTTTAAGTGATGATTCACGCGAATTGCTGGCGCGCTGCGGCATTAAAATTAATCTTCACACCCAGCGCCTGATCGCGATGGCAGAAAACATGCCGATTGATATTCTGCGCGTGCGTGACGACGACATTCCCGGTCTGGTAATGGATGGCGTGGTAGACCTCGGGATTATCGGTGAGAACGTACTGGAAGAAGAGTTGCTCAACCGCCGCGCCCAGGGTGAAGATCCGCGCTACTTTACCCTGCGCCGTCTTGATTTCGGTGGCTGTCGCCTTTCACTGGCAACGCCCGTTGATGAAGCCTGGGACGGCCCGCTCTCCTTAAACGGTAAACGTATCGCCACCTCTTATCCTCACTTGCTCAAGCGCTATCTCGACCAGAAAGGTATCTCTTTCAAATCCTGCTTATTGAACGGTTCTGTCGAAGTTGCCCCGCGCGCCGGACTGGCGGATGCGATTTGCGATCTGGTTTCCACCGGTGCCACCCTGGAAGCCAACGGCCTGCGCGAAGTGGAAGTTATCTACCGCTCGAAAGCCTGCCTGATCCAGCGCGATGGTGAAATGGAAGAATCCAAACAGCAACTAATCGACAAGCTACTGACCCGTATTCAGGGCGTAATTCAGGCGCGTGAATCGAAATACATCATGATGCATGCACCAACCGAGCGTCTGGATGATGTCATCGCCCTGCTGCCAGGTGCCGAACGACCAACCATTCTGCCGCTGGCGGGTGATCAACAGCGCGTCGCCATGCACATGGTGAGTAGCGAAACCCTGTTCTGGGAAACGATGGAAAAACTGAAGGAACTGGGCGCGAGTTCGATTCTGGTCCTGCCAATTGAGAAGATGATGGAGTAATAGCCATGAGCTTTAACACAATCATTGACTGGAATAACTGTACTGCGGAGCAACAACGCCAACTGTTAATGCGCCCGGCGATCTCCGCCTCTGAAAGCATCACCCGTATCGTCCGTGAAATTTTAGATAACGTGAAAGCACGCGGCGATGACGCCTTACGGGAATACAGCGCGAAGTTTGATAAAACCAAGGTTACCGCGCTGAAAGTGTCTGCTGAAGAAATCGCCGCAGCCTGCGAACGCCTGAGCGACGACCTGAAACAGGCGATGGCGGTAGCAGTAAAGAACATTGAAACCTTCCACAATGCGCAAAAACTGCCGACGGTAGATGTCGAAACCCAGCCAGGCGTACGTTGCCAGCAAGTCACGCGCCCGGTAGCTTCAGTGGGTTTGTATATTCCTGGCGGCTCTGCCCCACTCTTCTCAACCGTATTAATGCTGGCGACTCCAGCGCGTATTGCAGGTTGTAATAAAGTGGAGCTGTGCTCACCGCCGCCGATTGCCGATGAGATCCTCTACGCGGCGCAACTGTGCGGCGTGCAGGATGTATTTAACGTCGGCGGCGCACAAGCCATTGCCGCACTGGCCTTTGGTACTGAATCCGTACCAAAAGTGGACAAAATTTTCGGACCGGGTAACACCTTTGTGACTGAAGCGAAACGTCAGGTGAGCCAGCGTCTGGACGGTGCAGCAATCGATATGCCCGCAGGCCCGTCGGAAGTGCTGGTGATTGCCGATAGCGGCGCAACGCCGGACTTCGTGGCTTCAGATTTGCTCTCTCAGGCTGAGCACGGCCCGGATTCACAGGTGATCTTACTGACGCCCGACGCCGATATGGCACGCCGCGTTGCCGAAGCTGTAGAACGTCAACTTGCAGAGTTACCGCGTGCTGAAACTGCACGCCAGGCACTGCTCACCAGCCGCCTGATTGTGACCAACGATTTAGCGCAGTGCGTGACAATCTCCAATCAGTACGGCCCGGAACACCTGATTATTCAAACCCGCAACGCCCGCGAACTGGTCGATAGCATCACCAGCGCCGGTTCGGTATTTCTTGGTGACTGGTCACCGGAATCGGCAGGTGACTACGCCTCCGGCACCAACCACGTTCTACCGACTTACGGTTACACCGCCACCTGTTCCAGCCTCGGACTGGCGGATTTCCAGAAGCGCATGACCGTGCAGGAATTGTCGAAAGAGGGTTTCTCTGCGTTGGCTTCGACCATTGAAACGCTGGCTACCGCCGAACGCCTGACAGCCCACAAAAATGCCGTGACTTTACGTGTCAACGCCCTTAAGGAGCAAGCATGAGCACCGTGACTATTACCGATTTAGCGCGTGAAAACGTCCGCAACCTGACGCCATATCAGTCAGCGCGTCGACTGGGCGGTAACGGCGATGTCTGGCTGAACGCCAACGAATATCCTACAGCCGTGGAGTTTCAGCTCACTCAGCAAACGCTCAACCGCTATCCGGAATGTCAGCCAAAAGCGGTTATTGAAAATTACGCGCAATATGCTGGCGTAAAACCGGAACAAGTGCTGGTCAGCCGCGGCGCAGACGAAGGCATTGAACTACTGATTCGCGCCTTTTGTGAACCGGGTAAAGATGCCATCCTCTATTGCCCGCCAACGTACGGCATGTACAGCGTCAGCGCCGAAACCATTGGCGTCGAGTGTCGCACGGTGCCGACGCTGGAAAACTGGCAACTGGACTTGCAGGGGATTTCCGACAAGCTGGACGGCGTGAAAGTGGTTTATGTTTGCAGCCCTAACAACCCGACCGGGCAACTGATCAATCCGCAAGATTTTCGCACTCTGCTGGAGTTAACCCGCGGAAAAGCCATTGTGGTTGCCGATGAAGCCTATATTGAGTTTTGCCCGCAGGCATCGCTGGCGGGCTGGCTGGCGGAATATCCGCACCTGGCTATTTTGCGCACCCTTTCGAAAGCTTTTGCTCTGGCGGGTCTCCGTTGTGGGTTTACGCTGGCAAACGAAGAAGTCATCAACCTGCTGATGAAAGTGATCGCCCCCTACCCACTCTCAACGCCGGTTGCCGACATTGCGGCACAGGCGTTAAGCCCGCAGGGGATCGTCGCCATGCGCGAACGAGTGGCGCAAATTATTGCAGAACGCGAATACCTGATTGCCGCACTGAAAGAGATCCCCTGCGTGGAGCAGGTTTTCGACTCCGAAACCAACTACATTCTGGCACGCTTTAAAGCCTCCAGCGCAGTGTTTAAATCTTTGTGGGATCAGGGCATTATCTTACGTGATCAGAATAAACAACCCTCTTTAAGCGGCTGCCTGCGAATTACCGTCGGAACCCGTGAAGAAAGCCAGCGCGTCATTGACGCCTTACGTGCGGAGCAAGTTTGATGAGTCAGAAGTATCTTTTTATCGATCGCGATGGAACCCTGATTAGCGAGCCGCCGAGTGATTTTCAGGTGGACCGTTTTGACAAACTCGCCTTTGAACCGGGCGTGATCCCGGAACTGCTGAAGCTGCAAAAAGCAGGCTATAAGCTGGTGATGATCACCAACCAGGATGGTCTTGGAACACAGCGTTTCCCGCAGGCGGATTTCGATGGCCCGCACAATCTGATGATGCAGATCTTTACCTCGCAAGGCGTGCAGTTTGATGAAGTGCTGATTTGCCCGCACCTGCCCGACGATGAATGTGACTGCCGCAAGCCGAAGGTAAAACTGGTGGAGCGTTATCTCGCTGAGCAGGCGATGGATCGCGCCAGCAGTTACGTGATTGGCGATCGTGCGACCGATATTCAACTTGCTGAAAACATGGGTATTAATGGTTTACGCTACAACCGCGAAACCCTGAACTGGCCGATGATTGGTGAGCAACTCACTAAACGCGATCGTTATGCCCACGTAGTGCGCAACACCAAAGAGACGCAGATTGACGTTCAGGTGTGGCTGGATCGCGAAGGTGGCAGCAAGATTAACACTGGTGTTGGTTTCTTTGATCATATGTTGGATCAGATTGCCACCCACGGTGGTTTCCGTATGGAAATCAATGTCAAAGGCGATCTCTATATTGACGATCACCACACCGTCGAAGATACCGGGCTGGCGCTGGGCGAAGCGTTAAAAATTGCCCTTGGCGACAAACGCGGCATCTGCCGGTTTGGTTTTGTCTTGCCGATGGATGAATGCCTCGCACGCTGCGCGCTGGATATCTCTGGTCGCCCGCACCTGGAATATAAAGCTGAGTTTACCTACCAGCGCGTGGGCGATCTCAGCACCGAAATGATCGAACACTTCTTCCGTTCGCTCTCATACACCATGGGCGTGACCCTGCACCTGAAAACCAAAGGTAAAAACGATCACCACCGTGTAGAGAGCCTGTTCAAAGCCTTTGGTCGCACCCTGCGCCAGGCCATCCGCGTGGAAGGTGACACCCTGCCCTCGTCGAAAGGAGTGCTGTAATGAACGTGGTGATCCTTGATACCGGCTGCGCCAACCTGAACTCGGTGAAGTCTGCCATTGCGCGTCACGGCTATGAACCAAAGGTCAGCCGTGACCCGGACGTCGTGTTGCTGGCCGATAAACTGTTTTTACCTGGCGTCGGCACTGCACAAGCGGCGATGGATCAGGTGCGTGAGCGCGAGCTGTTTGATCTCATCAAAGCCTGTACTCAACCGGTGCTGGGCATCTGTTTAGGAATGCAACTGCTGGGGCGACGCAGCGAAGAGAGCAACGGCGTCGATTTGCTGGGCATCATCGACGAGGATGTACCGAAAATGACCGACTTTGGTCTGCCATTGCCGCATATGGGCTGGAACCGCGTTTACCCACAGGCTGGCAACCGCCTGTTTCAGGGGATTGAAGACGGCGCGTACTTTTACTTTGTTCACAGCTACGCCATGCCGGTCAATCCGTGGACCATCGCCCAGTGCAACTACGGCGAACCGTTCACCGCGGCGGTACAAAAAGATAACTTCTATGGCGTGCAGTTCCACCCGGAACGCTCCGGTGCCGCTGGCGCTAAGTTGCTGAAAAACTTCCTGGAGATGTGATGATTATTCCGGCATTAGATTTAATCGACGGCACCGTGGTGCGTCTCCATCAGGGCGATTACGGCAAGCAGCGTGATTATGGCAACGACCCGCTGCCGCGCTTACAGGATTACGCCGCCCAAGGTGCTGAAGTGCTGCACCTGGTGGATCTGACCGGGGCAAAAAATCCGGCTAAACGTCAAATCCCGCTGATTAAAACCCTGGTCGCGGGCGTTAACGTTCCGGTGCAGGTTGGCGGCGGCGTGCGTAGCGAAGAAGACGTGGCGGCGTTACTGGAAGC
Organism: Escherichia sp. MOD1-EC6162; assembly: GCF_002965125.1. Taxonomy (NCBI): domain Bacteria; kingdom Pseudomonadati; phylum Pseudomonadota; class Gammaproteobacteria; order Enterobacterales; family Enterobacteriaceae; genus Escherichia; species Escherichia sp. MOD1-EC6162. Next base: position 22,222 of record NZ_PTSB01000022.1, on the reverse strand, counting down.
AGGCGTTGCGCGCGTGGTGGTTGGCTCCACCGCGGTGAAGTCACCAGAAATGGTGAAAGGCTGGTTTGAACGTTTTGGTGCCGATGCGTTAGTGCTGGCGCTGGATGTCCGTATTGACGAGCAAGGCAACAAACAGGTGGCGGTCAGCGGCTGGCAAGAGAACTCGGGCGTTTCGCTGGAACAACTGGTGGAAACCTATCTGCCCGTCGGCCTGAAACATGTGCTGTGTACCGATATCTCGCGCGACGGCACGCTGGCAGGTTCTAACGTCTCTTTATATGAAGAAGTGTGCGCCAGATATCCGCAGGTGGCGTTTCAGTCCTCCGGCGGTATTGGCAACATTCAAGATGTCGCTGCCCTGCGTGGCACTGGCGTGCGCGGCGTAATAGTTGGCCGGGCATTACTGGAAGGTAAATTCACCGTGAAGGAGGCCATCGCATGCTGGCAAAACGCATAATTCCGTGTCTTGACGTTCGTGATGGTCAGGTGGTGAAAGGCGTACAGTTTCGCAACCATGAAATCATTGGCGATATTGTGCCGCTGGCAAAACGCTACGCCGAAGAAGGTGCAGACGAACTGGTGTTCTACGATATCACCGCTTCCAGCGATGGCCGCGTGGTAGATAAAAGCTGGGTATCTCGCGTGGCGGAAGTGATCGACATTCCGTTCTGCGTGGCGGGTGGGATTAAGTCGCTGGATGACGCCGCGAAAATTCTTTCCTTTGGTGCGGATAAAATCTCCATCAACTCCCCTGCACTGGCCGATCCGACATTGATCACCCGTCTGGCAGATCGTTTTGGCGTGCAGTGTATTGTGGTCGGTATTGATACCTGGTACGACGCCGAAACCGGCAAATATCACGTTAATCAATATACCGGCGATGAAAGCCGTACCCGCGTTACGCAGTGGGAAACGCTCGACTGGGTACAGGAAGTGCAAAAACGCGGAGCCGGAGAAATCGTCCTCAACATGATGAATCAGGACGGCGTGCGTAACGGTTACGACCTCGAACAACTGAAAAAAGTGCGTGAAGTTTGCCACGTCCCGCTGATTGCCTCCGGTGGCGCAGGCACTATGGAACACTTCCTTGAAGCCTTCCGCGATGCCGACGTTGACGGCGCGCTGGCAGCTTCCGTATTCCACAAACAAATAATCAATATTGGTGAATTAAAAGCGTACCTGGCAACACAGGGCGTGGAGATCAGGATATGTTAACAGAACAACAACGCCGCGAACTGGACTGGGAAAAAACCGACGGACTGATGCCAGTGATTGTGCAACACGCGGTATCTGGCGAAGTGTTAATGCTGGGCTACATGAACCCGCAAGCGCTGGATAAAACCATCGAAAGCGGCAAAGTCACTTTTTTCTCACGCACCAAACAGCGACTGTGGACTAAAGGTGAAACGTCGGGGAACTTCCTCAACGTAGTCAGCATTGCACCGGACTGCGACAACGACACCCTGCTGGTGCTGGCGAATCCCATCGGCCCAACCTGCCACAAAGGCACCAGCAGTTGTTTTGGCGATACCGCTCACCAGTGGTTGTTTCTCTACCAGCTTGAACAACTGCTCGCTGAACGCAAATCTGCCGATCCGGAAACCTCCTACACCGCCAAACTGTATGCCAGTGGCACCAAACGCATCGCACAGAAAGTAGGAGAAGAAGGCGTGGAAACCGCACTGGCCGCGACAGTACATGACCGCTTTGAGCTGACTAACGAGGCGTCTGACTTGATGTATCACCTGCTGGTGTTGTTGCAGGATCAGGATCTGGATTTAACGACGGTGATTGAAAACCTGCGCAAACGGCATCAGTGAGTTACGGGGTAAGCGGATGCGATATTGTTGTCGCATCCAGCAAAAAAAACGGGCAAGGTGTCACCACCCTGCCCATTTTGTTTAAAACCGAAAAGATTACTTCGCGTTGTAATTACGCAGCGCATTACGCCCCAGCACAATCCCCGCGCCAACCATACCGCCCAGCAGCACAGCCAGAATCAAGGTAATAGCCTTTTTCGGGCTATCGCGACGCACTGGCAGTGTGGGTTTCATAACATAGCGATAAGCATGAATATCAAGATCATCAGCCTTCAGACTTTCAATATCCAGCAGGTTTTGACGAGTCTGATAGTAACCAGGCGAGAAAACCAGCGGACGGGTCGCCTCGTGCTTAATCATCGACTCCAGCGCTTCGCTCCCCAACAGGAACATCGTATCTTGCGTCACGTCCTGCGTCTGTTGAATCTGCGGCTTTGCGACCTGCGCCTGATTCGCATACTGCAACGCTTCCTGAATCTGACGGATACGCAGATCTTTCTGCTCCTGTGCCACCACTTCCTGCGTCTTCAAAGAATCCTGCAAGTTTTTCACACGCAGTGCGATGTTGTCTTTCAGGTCTTTTTCCAGCTCTTCATTCACCTGTTCATCAACTTGCTGAATATATTGAGCTAGCTGTTTCTGCGCACCTTCAGGTGTTTGCCCGACATAAGAAACAACTAGGGGTAATGGCTGGTTTTTAACAGAAGGTTCGATAGTCAGTTTTTCGGGTTGTTCCTGATTATCCAGCGTTTCTGCTAATGCAGAAAATGTCGTACTGAAACGACCAACTAACGTCGCCTGGATATCAGACACTTTCGGCGCAGCCGTACCATAAATCACATTCATGGCATTGTTATAACCCGCGATTTGTCCCACATCAGGTTGAGTAACGATAGCTGTGGAAGTCCATTTTTCTTTGGCAACGGCCAGATACCCTATTGCCAGGGCAATCGCTACAATGACAGAGATGATGATAGTCATCTTGCCACGCCACAACTGCACCAGTAAATCAATCAAATCAATCTGTTCCGGGTCATGGTTTTGCCCAGGAATATTATTATTTTCAACTCTCATCATTACCCTAACTGACGGAAAATTTCAGGTTCGCATAGTGTAGCGATAATCTTCATGAATGCTATAGGATAAGTGATAAAAATAATGAATTATTACGTGGGTAACAAAAGACAATCAGGGCGAAAATCGCCCTGATTACAGAAGGTTAGTCGCTGCCAAACAAATCGCGGGTGTAGACCTTGTCTGCCACATCCTTAAGCTCTTCTGCCATTCGGTTGGAAATAATAACGTCGGCTTGTTGTTTGAAGGTGGCGAGATCACGTTCCAGGCGAGAATTGAAGAATGAGTCTTCTTTCATCACCGGCTCATAAATGATCACTTCCACACCTTTCGCCTTGATACGCTTCATAATCCCCTGAATGGAAGACGCGCGGAAGTTATCTGAACCGCTCTTCATAATCAGACGATATATTCCTACTACTTTAGGTTTACGCGACAAGATAGCATCCGCAATAAAGTCCTTACGCGTGCGGTTAGCATCGACAATTGCCGAGATCAGGTTATTCGGCACAGACTGGTAATTCGCCAATAACTGTTTTGTATCTTTCGGCAGACAATAACCACCATAGCCAAACGACGGATTGTTATAGTGATTACCTATGCGCGGGTCGAGACAAACGCCTTCGATAATCTGACGCGTATTCAGACCTAAACTTTCTGTATAGCTATCCAGCTCGTTAAAGTACGCCACACGCATTGCCAGGTAGGTATTAGCGAAAAGTTTAATCGCTTCTGCTTCAGTGGAGTCGGTAAACAGAGTCGGGATATTTTGCTTAATGGCTCCTTCCTGTAATAACTCAGCAAAACGTTCTGCACGTTCTGAACGCTCACCGATAACAATACGTGACGGATGAAGATTATCGTAAAGGGCTTTACCTTCCCGGAGGAATTCTGGGGAGAAAATAATATTTTCAGTACTATATTTCTTATGCATCGCTGCGGTAAAACCAACGGGAACCGTTGATTTGATGACCATAACCGCATAAGGATTTATCTCAACTACGTCTTTAATTACTGATTCTACACTGGATGTATTGAAATAATTAGTTTTAGGATCATAGTCGGTTGGAGTGGCAATGATGACATAATCAGCATCCCGGTAGGCTTCATTTTTATCTAATGTGGCATTAAAGTGTATTTTATCTGATTGCAAAAACTGCTGAATTTCCTTATCAACAATAGGAGATATCCGATCATTCAGCATAGCAACGCGTGACGGTAAAATATCTAATGCCACAACCTCATGATTTTGTGCGATTAGAAGCCCGTTTGACAAGCCTACATAGCCAGTACCGGAAATGGTGATTTTCATTTCATGCTCTCAGAATTAACTTAACTGTGAATCATGATGTTTTTAGCATCCTGATAAGAGTTAAAAGTTTTAACGCTACGATGATGACTGGTCAACGCAACGAAAAACAATTCAGATTTTCTTTATGAGAGTAGCTGATATTTATTAGGTTAATATTAAGCAGTAAAATTTAGTCTATAAGATAATTGGTAAAAAAAAGCCCGGCGCAATATACGCCGGGCCTCAATTTATTGTTGGTTAGATCAGATTAATCCAGCCATTCGGTATGGAACACACCTTCTTTATCGATGCGCTTATAAGTATGTGCACCGAAATAATCACGCTGTGCCTGGATCAGGTTCGCAGGCAGAACAGCGGCACGGTAGCTGTCATAATAGGCAACCGCAGCGGCGAAGGTTGGAACCGGGATACCGTTCTGTACTGCATAAGCAACGACATCACGCAGCGCCTGCTGGTAGTCATCGGCAATTTGCTTGAAGTACGGAGCCAGCAGCAGGTTAGCGATCTGCGGATTTTCGGCATATGCATCGGTGATTTTCTGCAGGAACTGCGCACGGATGATGCAGCCAGCACGGAAAATCTTCGCGATTTCGCCGTAGTTCAGATCCCAGTTGTACTCTTCAGACGCGGCACGCAGTTGAGAGAAGCCCTGAGCGTAAGAAACAATTTTGCCCAGATACAGCGCACGGCGAACTTTCTCGATGAATTCAGCTTTGTTACCTGCTGGCTGTGCTTGTGGGCCAGACAGTACTTTAGACGCGGCAACGCGCTGATCTTTCAGAGAAGAGATATAACGTGCAAACACTGATTCAGTGATCAGCGACAGAGGCTCACCGAGATCCAGTGCACTCTGGCTGGTCCACTTACCAGTACCTTTGTTTGCTGCTTCATCCAGGATCACATCAACCAGGTAGTTACCGTCTTCATCTTTTTTGGTGAAGATATCTTTAGTGATGTCGATCAGGTAGCTGCTCAGTTCACCGTTATTCCACTCGGTAAAGGTCTGTGCCAGTTCTTCGTTGGAGAGGTTCAGGCCACCTTTCAGCAGAGAATAGGCTTCCGCAATCAGTTGCATATCACCGTATTCAATACCGTTGTGAACCATCTTCACATAGTGACCTGCGCCATCGGCACCAATATAGGTAACGCACGGTTCACCATCTTCAGCCACGGCGGCGATTTTGGTAAGGATTGGCGCAACCAGTTCATAGGCTTCCTTCTGCCCACCCGGCATAATGGAAGGACCTTTCAGCGCACCCTCTTCACCACCGGAAACACCCGTACCGATGAAGTTAAACCCTTCTGCGGAAAGCTCACGGTTGCGACGAATAGTGTCCTGGAAGAAGGTGTTACCACCATCAATAATGATGTCACCTTTATCGAGATATGGCTTGAGGGAATCAATAGCAGCATCCGTGCCTGCACCTGCTTTCACCATTAACAGGATGCGACGAGGCGTTTCAAGAGATTCAACGAACTCTTTCACCGTATAGTAAGGAACCAGTTTCTTGCCTGGATTTTCGGCAATAACTTCTTCCGTCTTTTCACGGGAACGGTTGAAAATAGAGACGGTATAACCACGGCTTTCGATGTTGAGCGCAAGGTTGCGTCCCATCACTGCCATACCGACGACGCCGATCTGTTGCTTTGACATTGTTTACTCCTGTCAGGGGTGGTCACCGCGGGGTGTGCGGCTTGAAGAAACTAAGATGGTAACCCAGCATGTATAGAATAAGATAGAAGAATAAACGGTGGTGTATCGCCCTATAACCACTTAGAAAAAGCCTTAGCTTTCAGTGGGTCAAATGGACCCTCCTTTATCTCCAACATAAGGGCTTTCGGTGACAGGCATTTGACACTATGTATATCACCTGGGGAAAATTCCACGACGCTTATTCCCGTACCGTCTCCAACAACAAACTGTTTTTGGATCTCACCATTTTTTCCATATAAACACACTTCTAATTGCCCTTGCACGACGACAAACATTTCCCACTGATGCGGTAACTCATGCCAATGGGGTTCAACATAACTGTCGCGTACAAATGCAATAAGTAAACGTTGAACCTTCTCCTGATGAGATGCGTGCAATAAATAATGAGCGCGCAAACGTTCAGAATTTGCTGCAGTGCGAAAAAGTTCATCCAAAATATTGTCATCAACTAAACGCATTCTCCTGCCTCCAGTCGGACTTCGATAGTATGTGCCGCCGATTCAACCGAAAATTGAGATTTTAACAACACATTAGCGTTCTGACCTAACTGCTTTCTTAAAGCCAAATCCGTAAGAAGCAATTGTGCAGATTCAAACAGTTTATCATCTTCACCATTAACATGAATGAACCCAGCCCCGTGCTTATTAATTACATCCATTAGATCATTACCGCCATTCACACTCCCAAGGATCGGGATTGATTGAACCATATACCCTAGTAATTTCCCGGGGAAATTATGTGAAGAATGGCGAGACGAAAGGGAGAACAGGCCAACATCAACTTCAGATAAAATTAATTTAAACTCTTCCTGGTTCACTGAAGGTAGATGAGTGAAATTAGTTAAATTCCACTCTGCAGCAAGAGAATTAATCAGGTCAACTTCATCACCCTGCCCTATAAACAGGAAATGAGCATCATGATGACGCATCATATTACGCGCAAGGCGCATTAAGTTTGCCATATCCTGAGCATGCCCAATATTACCGCCATAGAAAAAAATGACTTTATCTTTTAGATCGTATTTTTGACGAAGTGAATGATAATCATCGCCGGCAGACACAGGAGTCATTGAGGCCCAATTACGTAAAACTTCACACGGATAACCTTTATTGGCCTGACGAAATATCTCAAGATTCTTATCAGACATTAACCCAATCCAGTCAGCCTGTTGATATGATTTTTTTTCAAAATACCTGAAATATTTTTCAATTGGCGAACCGGCTTTCAACATACCAGCATCAATGATCCACTGTGGAAACATATCCCTTAGGACCAGATAGCTTGGGCACTGGCATCGCTGTTTAATTTTTTTAACCAAGCCTCCCCAAAAAATAGATGGAGAATAATAAACGATACCATCAAATGTATCATGTTGGATGAGGTGCTTTAATGCGTGCCATGCACGAAAAGATAAAAGTGTTTCATTTATGGCACGCTTAGCCTTACCTATATCCTTTAATGGTCCACTTTTGAAACGCCATACCTTTACACCGTCAATCATGCTAACAGAATAGATTGTTTGTATTGTGATGTCAGGCGTAATTACCGTTACATCATGTCCCCTTCGCAGCAATTCCTGACCTAACTCATGAAACATTTTAGCCCCAACACGCGTGCTATAGGGCAAATAATCATCAATGATTAATGCAAGTTTCATTAGTATTGTTTCCAGACAACCCGTTTAACGTAATCAGTATATGAATGAATAATACGCACAACTTTATCTGAAACGTTTGGCATACTGTAGTCACTGACCTGACGAAGTAAACGTGTTTCTCCTCGAGGCTGTGTTACAATAATTTCTAATGCTTGCAAAACTCGTTCAGTCTCGAGACCAACCATCATTACAGCCCCCTCTTCGAAGCCTTCCGGGCGTTCGTGCGCTTCTCGTATATTAAGTGCGGGGAAATTCATAATGGAGGATTCTTCGGTAATAGTTCCACTATCCGATAAAACTGCGCGTGCATTTTTTTGCAGATTGTTGTAATCGTGAAATCCTAATGGCTTAAGGAGTAAGATATTTTTATGGAATTGAATACCGTTTTCATTGATGCGGTTACGAGTACGTGGATGAGTAGAAACAACTACCGGGATGTCATGTTTTTCAGCCACAGTATTAAGTATATTCGCTAGTTTCGCAAGTTGTTTAGGAGTATCAACATTTTCTTCTCTGTGAGCACTTACCACAAAGAAATTTCCAGATATTAAATTCAGACGAGAAAGCACATCGGAACCATCAATTTGCGGCATATAATGAGTAAGCACCTCAAACATTGGGCTACCGGTTTTAATAATCCTATCGGCTGGTACACCTTCAGCTAAAAGATATTCACGAGCGATATCACTATACGTCATATTGATATCAGCAGTATGATCAACTATTTTTCTGTTAGTTTCCTCCGGTACGCGTTGGTCAAAACAACGATTCCCAGCCTCCATATGGAAGATTGGAATTCTTCGACGCTTTGCTGGTATAGCTGAGATACAGGAGTTAGTATCGCCAAGAACTAACATTGCTTCTGGTTTTTCCTGTTCAAGGACCTCATCAACTTTAATGATAACCTGCCCAATAGTCTCTGCTGCATTTTTACCTGCGGCATTAAGAAAATAATCAGGCTTGCGAACACCCAAATCTTTGAAAAAGACTTCATTCAATTCATAATCATAATTTTGCCCAGTATGAACAATAAGGTGGTCACAATATTCATCTAATTTTGCAAGAACGCGCGAGAGTCGAATAATTTCTGGACGAGTCCCAACAACCGACATGACTTTCAATTTTTTCACGATAAAACACTCGCTATAGTATCAGGTTGATCACGATTAAATACTTCATTCGCCCACAATATTACGATTAATTCATCATGACCCGTATTAGTAATATCATGGGACCAGCCTGGCACAGTTTCTACAATTTTATATTCATCTGACGCAACATTAATCTCATATCGTTCTCCTGTTAAAACATTTTTAAACCTAAAACATGCTTTACCACGAATAACGATAAATTTTTCATTCTTTGTATGATGATAGTGCCCTCCACGTGTTACTCCTGGAAGCGCGGTAAAAAATGAAAATTGTCCAGCGGAATGGGTTTTTAAAACCTCGCAGAACACTCCTCTTTCATCACTATAGGAAGGCACTGCATACACGAACTGCTCTGGTTGCAAGTAACTAAGCCAAGTTGAATATAACGCTCGCGTAAACCCCTTACCAACATTTTCCGTAATAAGAGTATGTCTACTTTCTTTAAATTTATAAATTTGATTTGCTACCTCACCCACTGTTACTAAATACGTGGGCTTTATATTTTTAAAACCTGGCGCGTACTTGTTATTTAATAAGTTGATAGCATCTGTACAAAAATCATCAATATAAACAAGCTCGACCTCTGCTGTCGGATCATGAATGGTGATATCTTGATCGTTAGCTATCCTATAACAAAAAGTTGCAACAAAAGAGTTGTAATTTGGTCGACACCACTTACCGAACACATTTGGTAATCGGTAGATATAATATTCTGCGCCACTAATATGACCATAATGTTGAATAATTTTTTCCGCCGATGCCTTGCTTTTTCCATACGCGTTATCACATTCAGCCTGAATGGAGGAACTAAACATAATAGGAGTCTTTTTTGCATTACTAAGCAGAAAGTCAACAATTAATTTTGTAAGGTCTGTATTTCCTTCTTGATACTCATACTCCTCCTTTGGTCTATTTACACCAGCAAGATGATAAATAAAATCAGCAACTTTAATTCCTTGTTCTAACTCTTGCAAAGATGATTTGCGGTCGATAGTTATCAGATCTTTAAAGCCGGCCTCCAGCAAACGATAAATTAAATTACGAGCAATAAACCCTTTAGAACCAGTAATTAATATTTTCATCTCATAAATCCAATTCAAAGGCCTCACCAGCCCTCAAAGCTCGAATAAAAGGCAATTTGAGTAATAATTCTTTCATTCCATTGACATCTAATCTTTCTGTATTATGTGAGTTATAGTCTTCAATTTCTGAAATTCTACAATCGCCATGCTCAACATATTTACCATAGTTGAGGTCACGTAGATCTGGTGGGACACGGTAATAATCTCCCATATCCACTGCAGCGATCATTTCCTCACGACTCAATAGCGCCTCGTATAACTTTTCACCGTGCCTAGTGCCGATAATAGCAACAGGGTGCTCATTAACATCCAATAAATCCTTCAGAGCAATTGCTAACGTTTCAATAGTCGCTGCTGGTGCCTTCTGTACAAAAATATCACCATTATTACCATGTTCAAATGCATAAAGAACCAAGTCTACAGCATCTTCAAGAGTCATCATAAACCGGGTCATATTAGGATCGGTAACGGTTAGTGGTTTTCCAGCTTTTATTAAATCAACAAAAAGAGGAATAACAGAACCACGAGATGCCATAACATTACCGTAGCGAGTTCCGCAAATGATGGTTTTAGAGCTATCTAAATTACGTGACTTGGCCACCATTACTTTTTCCATCATCGCTTTTGAGATTCCCATTGCATTGATGGGATATACTGCTTTGTCAGTGCTTAAACAAACGACTCGTTTAACTTCATTAGCTATCGCAGCTTCCAGTACATTCTCAGTTCCTAACACATTTGTTTTTACTGCCTCCATAGGGTGAAATTCACATGAGGGAACTTGTTTTAATGCTGCTGCGTGATAAATATAATCGACTCCACGAGATGCATTTAGAATACTCCTATAATCACGAACATCGCCAATGTAGAATTTAATTTTTTGATTATTATATTTTTTCCGCATATCATCTTGTTTTTTTTCATCGCGAGAAAAAATCCTAATTTCAGAAATATCAGTGTCTAAGAAGCGATTGAGGACAGCATTTCCAAATGATCCAGTACCGCCAGTGATGAGTAATTTTTTATTTTTGAACATAATTCATCCCATTAATAATTGATATGTAACTTTCTACTCTTGAAATATGGTCAGGGAATTGTTTTATTATTTCATCCCCTGCTCGTAATAATTTATCTTTCAAATAATCATCATTGATCACTTTATTTAATTTGTGTGCAATATCTTTCGCATCTAATGGATTGAAATAAACAGCCGCATTTCCACAAAGCGTTCTAGCAAAATCTAAATCACTTGTACAAATTGGGAGTTGCATTTTCATTGACTCAAGATAACTTGCAGTAAAGCATTCCAACAATGTTGGTAAGAATAAAATATCACAATATTTATATATAGCTGGACAATCATTTATACTAACCGGTCCTAAATTTAACGTAGCCGATTTAAAAATATCTGATTGTTTTTCATAATCATTTTCGTTAATGGTGATTATAAATTTGCAGTTTACGCCTAACTTTTGAAGTTCAGTGTAGACCTCTGGGATAACTGATAAATTTTTATGTGGGTAATTATGGGTTATCGTGACAAACTTTATGCATTTAAGAGATCGTAGATTAAATTTATCATTAATCTCTTCAGCATGAAGATCATTAAAAACATAATTTAAACAATTGGGAACAACTTTTATTTTATCATTGCCACAGTTGAATTTTTTTATGAATAACTTCCTTATTGCTTCGGTTTCTGTAACATAATAACTAAACGGATCCCATAATAAGTAACTTTGTATCCCTACCTTTATTTTCGTAAGCGTTCTTCTAATTACATTTAATTTTTTATAAGCAATACTATGCTGAGAAACAATCCAAGGATTAGCAAAACCTATTAAGTGTCTTGCTCCACAAGTTCCCCAATATGTTGGCCCAAAAATGGTAAATATTACATCATAACTCTCAGACAATTCTTTAATTCTTTTCCTGCCTTTATTCCATGGAATTATAGTTTTTATATCTGTAGTAATGATTTCAAAATTATCTTTTTTTAAAAATTGTTTTGCATGCTTATACACATTTTCACTTACGACATAATAAATGTCCAAGTCTTGATATTTGTCACTAGAGAGTTGCTTAATAACACTCAGACTTACTTGTATTGCTCCTCCAACCTTCAAGTTAGAAGCATCAATTAATATTCTCATTTAGTATGCCCAACCATCTGCAAATTCATATGGTTTCAGTTCTGATAATCCAGTAACCAGACGTATAATCATATATATGAATAGTATTAAAAATATCGCAAAATTTATTGACCGATCATTCTTTTGAATCAGAAAAAATACCCAACCAAACTCAAATAATAGCGCAATTCTATATAACATACCAAACTGCCATGCTAAAGCCCATGTACTCAACATTGCCAGCAGTATCATAATCAATACTTTAGATTGATTTGTTTGGATGATTTTATCAAATGAGTAGTTATTCGTCACAAATAATAATAGTAGCATAGCAACCGCTAGTGCTTCTCGTACAATAAATGATAGAACACTTCCTAGTTCCTTTTGATCACTGCTGGATGCCAAGTAGTTTACATATCTATCACTTATTAAAGAAGTATATTGCAATAGAGAATCAATAGGGATAATAATGAAAACACATGGTAATAAAAATGCGATGAACAAATGTCTCACCACATATTTCCAAATAAACCTTAACAATACTAATGGAACGATAAATATTATTACTTTATGAAATAAAAATCCAACAAAAAAATACATCAAAGATCTTAATGTTACCTTATTTTTTTTGTATACATTCATTAAACAAATTAAACCACACAATACACCTACTAGATATCTTACCTGAATAAATAAAGGTTGGATATAGAAACAATATATCACCAAACCCACAATACATTCATAACCTTTGAAATAACTTGATAATTTAGCTATTAAAAAGATAAAAAGTAATGAATTAAAAATGTAATAGTATTGAAATCCCAATCCTAAACTTTTCAGGATTGCCATACCATATATGACTGACAGTTCAACATCCGAGGTTAACAATTTAATTCTAGATAGATTCGCACTATCTAAATATCTTAACTCTGGAATCAGATCAAAATAAAATTTATAGTTGACATAATCTGGATCAATATATCCTTTAAATCCAGTTAAAATCATCACGAATAATAAGAATACACAAAGAAATAATCGTTCACTTTTAAATAAATAATAATTGCTGATAAAAACATCTTTATTGTTATATAACAAACCAAAAATTAATGGACAAAGAGGAATATAATAAAATATCATGATTTATTGTTCTCATATATTTGACTATATTTTTCTGCGCAAATAGAGATTGAAAACTCATTCTTAAATCTATTACGAATATTATATTCCATATGTCTTTTTTTACATTCACTAAATGACATAAACTTCTTTATTGCTATATCAAGTTGTGCTTCAGAAAAATCATTAGCTAATACTCCACACTCATCATCTAATATATCAGCAATCCCTCCAGCTGGAGTTGATATACATATTTTCCCCACAGACATACCTTCTATTAAAGATATAGGCAAACCTTCATACACTGAGCTAAAAATAATCCCATCTGAAGACTTTATAAAATCAGACACATTATCCACAACGCCTATATATTCAAAATTTGATATTTTTTTGGAATAATCCATTATATGTTTAGCATACTTTATATTATCTTGTGTAATTGCCCCCATGGAAATAACGTAACATTCTTTATTTTTTTTTAAAACATCTATTAATAAGCGATGATTTTTCTGTGGATCCATTCTAGCTATATGACAAAAAACATTAGTATATTGTTTTCTGAGTTCCTTTACTCTCCTTTTAACCCCCTCATATTTAACAGTTTCACTTATAGTCTCTGTTCCATTTTTTATAATCTCTGTATATCGAAGATTATAATAATTTTTAACTGATTCAGATACTATATCTGAAATTGAAACCGGTATCGCTTTACATATCTTGAAGTATGCTTTGTTAATGTATTTAGCCAATTTTCTCGGTGCATCATATCTCGCTATATTATGAATAGTATGTATCACTCTATATTTATCTTTGCAAAAAAATGCAAATGGCAATATATAAAAAGGAATACTCAAATGAGTATGTATTACATCGTGCTTAGTTTTCAAGAGCACTGCATTCAACTTAAATAAAATCGATATTTTATTATTAATTTCACCATTCAATTCAATAAGAGTTACTTTATCTGATAACCTTTTTCTAATTATATTATCTTTTATTTTAAAAAGGGTGATTAAAGTCACATCATTTTTTTTACTTAATTCATTAGATAAGGATATTACAAATTGCTCAGCTCCTCCTGTTGAAAGAGTTGGTATAACTTGTGTAATTCTCATTTTTGGAATTGCCTCTTCCACTTGTGAATATTTTCCTCGTTAATTTTGATATCAATTATATAATTATTGTCTATCATGGTTGATAAGTTTTCTGCTAAAGAATTTCGATTTATAATAGGCAAATTAAAGTCTTTGGCTTTTTCTATAGCTCTGTTATCAAAAGCCACAATTAGAGCTCGGTTTTTATACTGCAGCGCTCTAATTCCACCATGTAATCGAGTACCGATAAAATCTATATCATTATTTGATAATAAAGCATCATACTCATCAAGCCTAGGTGGAACTACTTCAATATTATTGATTTTCATTTCACGAAAATAATTAAGATCCCCTGATCCTTGCGGCCAAAAATATACTTTATCATATTTCCTTTTTAGAATTTCAATTAATAACCTGTCATTTTTATAATCTTTGTCATAATCTGTTAAAGTAAAAACAACTTTATCTGCTTTTACTTTTCTAATAGCTGCGCAATGCTCACCAGTGAGCATCCACATGGTCGGACAACCAGTGTTAATAACATTATTAACCCCTATTTCATTTAATTTTTTCCTTGTGTAATCATCCCGAACTGAATGTATTCTTTCAGAATCTGAAAGAAGCTTCCTGTAATATTTAGCGGTAAACCGAGATGTACGAGATCCATATTTATTCCAACCGACTCCCATAAGTACTACTTTTTTCATTTTTAATATATCGAGGGGGCTTAACTCCCAATTTGCACTTCTGAACATCGTGTCACATAAAAGATTTGAACCACAAACAATTCTTTCTTTACATAAATTTGCATGATGGATTCCTATTGATTTTGAACCAACATGTGTAGATATATGATAGACTTGCTCTGTAGCAAATATGGTTTTAATCTGTTCTAAACCCGATGCATTTATAATTTCATCACCGACATTCAATGATGATATACTTGTATTATATAAACAAATAACATTTTCATAATCCGTAAAAGTGCCAAAATATTTATTCAAACCAAACCGCATTATTAAATTATTTATTTTCATTTTCTATAAACGCTCTTAATAAAACCTTACGAGATTTTCTACCACAAAGAACAACAATCAACGCACTGATAGCGTAGCTTGATACAATTGCAACCACTCCCCCCCAAGCTCCACCATATTTGATCAGAAAATACCCCCCCATAATATTATACAATAGCGCAATTAAATTTCTTTGAAATACAATTTTACCCAGCCCCTCATTTACAAAATAGCGGCCAGTCGAGTTTAATATAAAACAAAATGGAATGACAAGGCTTAGACCAATGATATAACTCTCTGCCAAGTTATATTTTTCCCCATACATTAATTCTATCAAAAAAGGTGTAGTCAATGCACAAATACAACCAAATGCAACACCAAAAAACAATGAACCTAATAACATAGCACGTACATTTTTAGCGTATTCTTTATTGTTTTTATTTAACTTTGGCACAAAACTCAATGTAAAAATTGAACTAGGTACTATATACAGCATTAAAAATTTAAGAGCTATTGCATAATTAGCCAATACTGTATAAGACATAAACTTCGCAATATATAGTTGGTCTGTCTTTGTGTAAATTACAACCATTGCCCCAGACAGTATTAAATAAAATCCTTCGTAATAAAAAATTTTAATATATTTTTTTACAAGTTTATTTGTAAAACTTATTTTATCACATCCATATATGTAATATAATAAAATTAAGAACAAATTTTCTGTAACAGTGACAATTGCTATGTAAAAAAGAGAAGGTGCGTAATATAATACAAACATCTTAATAAAGAAAAATAAGACATATGTACATATTCCTATTAGAGTGAAATTTAAATATTTATCTTTTGCAATAAAAGAAGAGGAAAAAACTGTTAATGACCGCGCGATAATTAATCCACTAAATATTAATATGCATGCACTGAGCCGTGAATCATCTATCCACATAGACCATATCCAAGCAATTATAAGTCCTAAGATAATTCCTGGAATTTTAAATAACAGAGCAGCTCCTATTATGTTTGGTTCGTCTTTTCGCTCATTAACAATTTCCCTTTGAACTAATTGCTCCAACCCCTGAAAAGAAAAGATCGAAACAATTGCTATTATTGCATCAGCATTACTAATAACACCGAAATCTTCAGTAGATATAATTTTTGCCATTAAAAATGTGAATAATGCCAGAAAAACGACATTCGTATATTTTTCAAGCATATAAAAAAAACTGGCAGGAACTTTTCTCTTAAAAAATAATCTCTGCATATCATCGCTTAATTATTTGATTACCCACGCTACCGCCCCTGGCTTTACAGCTACCAGAGCACTGCATACATGCCTACGATGTGACGAGCGTTACCCACTCGCGCTAAACCCGAAAAATTCAAACGCTAATTGTCTTACCAATCCGCTCTGGAAACAAGGAAAATCCTGGAAAAGTTTGACTAAAATCCTATTGCTAAGTCGTTGTTATTCTGAAAGTTTATAAAGCAACAACGGCAGGAAGATTCGCAACAAATTACTTTCGCCACAAATCTTCACTGCCGTTATGATTTTCTTATTAACCGTTACATCCGGTCAGATTTTCATTATTCGCTTAACAGCTTCTCAATACCTTTGCGGAACTTCGCCCCTTCTTTCAGGTTACGCAGCCCATACTTCACAAACGCCTGCATATAGCCCATTTTTTTACCGCAGTCGTAGCTGTCACCGGTCATTAACATGGCATCAACGGCTTGTTTTTTAGCCAGTTCAGCAATGGCATCTGTCAACTGTATACGTCCCCATGCACCTGGCTGAGTGCGTTCCAGTTCAGGCCAAATATCGGCAGAAAGGACATAACGACCAACAGCCATTATGTCTGAGTCCAGCGTCTGCGGCTGATCCGGTTTTTCAATAAATTCAACAATACGGCTAACTTTGCCTTCACGGTCCAGCGGCTCTTTGGTCTGGATGACGGAGTATTCAGAGAGGTCGCCCGGCATACGTTTTGCCAGTACCTGGCTGCGGCCCGTTTCGTTAAAGCGCGCAATCATGGCAGCAAGGTTGTAACGCAGCGGATCGGCGCTGGCGTCGTCAATAACAACGTCTGGCAACACCACGACAAACGGATTGTCGCCAATGGCAGGTCGCGCGCACAAAATGGAGTGGCCTAAACCTAAAGGTTCACCCTGACGCACGTTCATAATGGTCACGCCCGGCGGACAGATGGACTGCACTTCCGCCAGCAGTTGACGCTTCACGCGCAGCTCAAGGAGAGATTCTAATTCATATGAGGTGTCGAAGTGGTTTTCGACCGCGTTCTTGGACGCATGAGTTACCAGGAGGATTTCTTTGATCCCTGCAGCCACAATCTCGTCAACAATGTACTGAATCATTGGCTTGTCGACGATCGGTAGCATCTCTTTAGGAATCGCCTTAGTGGCAGGCAACATATGCATCCCAAGACCCGCTACAGGAATAACTGCTTTTAAATTCGTCATTATTTCATCCACCTGTAAAATGGTTGCTGAATTATAGCTTGTTCGATTTTTTTCGCCAGCATCAATTACCCTGAACTGATGACTGATTTACTTCCGATGTTACGCCGCTTCGCTCAGGATTGCAGTAGCGTTATTCTTAAGTATGGCTCCATTTTTCCAGGAATGGTCGCAATTCTACTTCCCCCGTTCCGGCAATCGAAAGTTAATCTTTTCCACATTAACAATGTGGTAATTAATCCTGTCGATATCGACTGAACTTTGTCCTTTTTCATTCACCGAATGAACATTTGCCAGTGACAGTAAGGTCTCGTTCTTTGCCATAAATGTGCCACGAACGTCTTTACGCAAGTCGAAGTTCATGGTCAATGCTGGCCCCACAGAGGATTCCTGCATCACTTTGATATTTCGCATAAAAAGATGTTGCGGTTTGTTGTGCAGTTCCAGCGACGCACGCTTCATTTCAATGTTGGTCAGCGCCACAAAAGAAGTTGCATTGCCTGCCGAAATTTGTATTCCGCGCAATTTCCAGGCAAGGTGAGTATTATCAAGGTGAATATTATTCAGTTTGAAATTTTGCGGTATGGAGAGATACCTGCCTTTAATGACACCGTAGCCGATTAACATTCCGGCACTATTAACCATTTCTATCTGGTCAATAACAAAGTTATCACATCCATATATCGCAACTGTGGCATTATCAATACCCGCTTTCTTACTGAAATCCGGCGTAATATTACGCGCTTTAATATTACGGATAATGAAATGCTTGCCATTTTCAACATGAATTAGTTGCCGACAATCAGAGCCAGTGATATTCGCTACGACAAAGTTTTTCACTGCCTGGTCTTCCGGATAGTTGTTATCGTAAGTACTTCCCGCAAGGCCTATGCCAATACCCCAGTTGATTTTGCCATTAGTACAGTTGATGCGTTCTATTACGTGGTCGGAAATTAAAATATCGCGGTCGTTAATCGCCACATTCCATTCGATGGCGTCGCCCTGTAAATCGCTGAACTTACAATGGGTGATGTTGGCACCGATAATCTGGTTATGAAATCCCTGGCGTAAGATGGCGTAGTTGGCGTGGCTGACCGTGAGGTTGTCAATGACCAGATTGCGCATGACCCGCTTGTTTTTGCCGCCAATATAGATCTGCGTCACCGGGCCAAAACCGCTCATCGCCAGGTCTTTAATGACGCAATCAGAACCGCGCACATCCAGGGTGATGTTATGCATACTACCGCCCTTCCCCCCTGTCACCTGGCTGCCGTCCTGTAAGACAAATCGCCCTCTGCCGTTGCCGCGCAGGCTTCCAAGGATGCGTAACGTTTTACCGGGAGGGATGAAGATGCCGGTGTTGATGTTGTCGCAAACAAATCCGCCAGGCACAACGACCGTTTGCCCTTCGCTGAAAGCCTGTTTAAACAAGGCTATCCAGTCTTTGGAATTGTAGTCATTGATGTTAACGCTTTGTCGGGCAGGAATTGCACGGGCAAAAGGAGTATGGAGGAAAGCAAGCGCGGAGCCTGCCGTCAGGAAGGTACGTCGGGAGAGTTTTTTAAATGGCATACGTTCTCCTCTATAAAGCCTGCAACAAGCTGGCGAGTTCTCGGTTAATCACCTGCTGGTTAAAATCATGTTCGACTTTTTCGCGCGCACGTTTGATAACCGGAGCCAGTTTGTCGGCATCCAGTTGGCTAAACGCCGCCAGTCGTTGCGCCAGTGCGCGAGCATCGTTCTCAGGCACCAGCCAGCCGGATTTATCGGCCTCCACCAGTTCCGGTATTCCGCTATGCAGAGTAGAAACCACCGGAATGCCAACCGCCATCGCTTCCATTAGCGCCACCGGAATACCTTCCATATCGCCGTCCGCGCCCGTAACCGATGGCAGCAGGAAGACATCCGCGTCGTCGAGCATCGCCTTCACTTCGTGGCTCGGTTTAAACCCCGGCATCTCCACCATATCTTCCAATTGATACTGTTCGATGAGCGTGCGTAAACGCCGCTCCCACGGGCCGATGCCGAGGATGCGATAGCGAAACGCCACACCCTGCTCTTTCAACTGACGGCAGGCTTCGATCGCCACATGCAGGCCTTTTTTCTCGGTTAAGCGTGCGACGGAAATGATTTCCAGCGGCGTTGCGGGTGCTTTCACCGGACGCGGGCTAAAGCGCGTCATGTCCACGCCCATACGCGATACGGCGATTTTTTCTCTGGGGCAGCCCATTTTTTGCAGCCTTCCGGCCCACAGTTCGCTTATTGGTAACATCAGCTCGCCACGGCGAAACAGTTGTTGATATTCGGGGGTGTAGTGGTTGAGCACTTCCCGGCTGGAAATATCAATGCCGTGGAAGATAGTGGCGATTTTGCCGCGAATCACCCCCAGTTCACGCAATTTGGCTGCGGTTACCCCCGCAGGGCCAAAATGAGCGATGAACACATCGGCGCGAAACGGTGTTGCGACCTGACCACAAATGGCAGACAAAATCAGGTTTCGTGACTCAGCGCCATAGCGTTTGAGGTTGAGCGCCTGCCAGGTGTTTTTACGATGAATGCCGCGTAAGGTCTGGCTGGCACGATGGCGTAGTTTCGCTACTTTGCCCTGAGGTTCGTCCTGTAACCAGCGAGTTTTAGCGGCAAGGTTGTATTGCGTCCATGCCGCATGGGTGTTTTGCGTATCGCCTTTTTGCAGCGCGACAATCTCCACCTCAAAGCCCATATCAATAAACGCAGTAATTTGGTTGAGGACGAAGGTTTCCGACGACAGCGGGAATTTCAGTAAAAAGAAGCCAACCTTCATTTCGCCTCCCCGATGCGTTCCAGTACAGACTGCACCATCTGCATTCCTGCCTGGCGTTCGCGACTGACGGCTTCGCTAAGTCGCGCGTTCAGCGCCGGAAGCTGGCCTAAGGTATCCGCAACCATCGCTTGCAGGCTGCCGTCTAATAAATGACGAATATCCATCGCCATCTCCGGCAGCCCCAGTTGTTGCATAATCCCGGCGGATTTATGCTCGTAGTTGATAGCAATTGCCGGAGTGGCAAAGTTCATAGAGATAATGGCGGAGTGCAGGCGCGTACCGACAGTGAGTTCACAGGCAGCGAGAATTTTGCCCATTTCCAGATCGTTAAGTTCATCCATCACCACGTGGTAACGGGAAGGATCGCTGATGTGCTGGCGCAGGTTGAGCGCCACCATGCGGTCATCTTTGTTGTAGCTGTCGATGCCCGTACAGGTGGAAAGCGCAATGACCTGATACCCTTCGTCGAGAATGCGATTGACCACCCCGGCAAAGGCTTGTTCATACGCTTGTTGAGTGGTGCCGAGGCGTTTATCGAACGGTGCCAGTTCGCGCAGAGTAATTGCCACGGTTTTCTGTTGGGATGCGACGCCCAGCCAGTGTTGGACAGCGTAGCTGGCGGTGTAATCTTCAGTGTGATGATCGACCAGCCAGGCGGTATCGACGCCGTGTTCGACTTTTGCGGTAGTGATATTGCTGCGTTTCATCAGCTCAAGGCTGACCGATTCGCGCAGGATCAATGCATCGCAGTGACCAAAAACGTAGTTAGCCAGTTGGTTAAATTGCTCATCCTGGAACGGGCCGACGCTGTGACCAATCATAAACAGCGGCTTTTTCGCCATAAAGGTGCACAGGGCGTGTTCAAACTGCGGTACGCCGTAGAGATCGACAAAAAACGAACCGCCGACCTGAATAATGGCGTCGTAACCTGAAAGCAAGCGCACGAAGTCGGTAAATCCCTGGGCGATGGCAATATTACGCAGCTTGCCGGTGTCGGTGACGCGAGAGAGCAATACCTGGTGTTGGTAGCGGCGACGGAGGACTTTTTTTACGCGCCCGACAACGCCCGCCGCGCTGTTGTGTTGTTTCATTTGCAGGAACAGCGGATCGCCCATTACCGGGCGGTTAAGCAGCCAGGAAGAACTGACCGGATAGCGGCTCATCACGTCCACTTCGGCGTGTGGATTGAGGATGTTGATGGCATCAAGTAAGCCACGCAAAATGGCGCTGTCGCCGCGGTTGCCGCAAGTGTGGTTGCCCAGAATAAGTAATTTCATTTTTTCCTCATAAATTTGATGCCAGGTGAGGTTGTGTTCGTTGTGTTCGTTGCCGCTTTTTGCCTGATGCGACGCTGACGCGTCTTATCAGGCCTACAAGATCCGAGCACTGAACCGTAGGCCGGATAAGGCGTTTTACGCCGCACCCGGCATTCAGCGCCTGATGCGACGCTGACGCGTCTTATCAGGCCTACAAAATCCGAGCACTGAACCGTAGGCCGGATAAGGCGTTTTACGCCGCATCCGGCATTCAACGCCTGATGCGAAGCTGACGCGTCTTATCAGGCCTACAAAATCCGAGCACTGAACCGTAGGCCGGATAAGGCGTTTTACGCCGCATCCGGCATTCAACGCCTGATGCGACGCTGACGCGTATTATCAGGCCTACAAGATCCGGGCACTGAACCGTAGGCCGGATAAGGCGTTTTACGCCGCATCCGGCATTCAACGCCTGATGCGACGCTGACGCGTATTATCAGGCCTACAAGATCCGGGCACTGAA